>NZ_QTQJ01000001.1:0-412345 GCF_003853795.1 Burkholderia sp. Bp8991
GCCGCGATCTTCGCGAGCGAGCCGCCGAATTTGCCGACCGCGGTCCGCGCGGCCGATACGATCACTACGTCCGTCATTTCCGTTTCCTCCGGGCCCGCACGACACGGCGCATCGCTACCGGCCCTGTTAAAAAAACTGCGGTGCATCGGACAGCGTGCGCCGCTGTCCGGTTTTCGTCAATCGCGCTGCAATACGTAGCGACCCGGCGCCGGCTCGATCACCGGGAACTGCTCGCTCCCGGGCTTGGCGGGCGGCGCGACCTTGCGGCCGCCGTACTGGTCGAGCCACTCGACCCAGGTCGTCCACCAGCTGCCGGGCTGCTCGGTCGCACCGGCAAACCAGTCGTCCGCCGATGCGGGCAGGTCGCTGTCGTTGACCCAGTAGCTGCGCTTCTTCTTCGCCGGCGGATTGATCACGCCCGCGATGTGACCCGACGCGCCGAGCACGAACTTCAGCGGGCCCGTCAGGATCGACGTCGATGCGTAGGCCGTCTGCCACGGCACGATGTGATCCTCGCGCGACCCGTAGATGAAGGTCGGCACGTCGATGCGCGACAGGTCGACGGATTCGCCGCACACCGTCAGCGCACCCGGCACGCGGAGCTTGTTCTCGAGATAGGTATTGCGCAGGTACCACGCGTACATCGGCCCCGGCAGGCTCGTCGAGTCGCTGTTCCAGTACAGCAGGTCGAACGCGGCGGGCGTGCGGCCCTTCAGGTAGTTGTCGACGACGTAGTTCCACACGAGGTCGTTCGGCCGCAGGAACGAGAACGTGTTCGCGAACTCGACGCCGCGCATCAGCCCCGGCGCGGCGCCGTTCTTGCCGCCGATGGTCTGCTCGCGCATCTGCACGTGCGCCTCGTCGACGAACACGTCGAGGATGCCGGTGTCGGTGAAGTCGAGCATCGCGGTCAGCAGCGTCATCGACGCGGCCGGATGTTCGCCGCGCGCGGCGAGCACCGACAGCGCGGTCGCGAGCATCGTGCCGCCGACGCAGAAGCCGAGCGTGTTGATCTGCTCGCGGCCGCTGACCTGCTGCACGGCGTCGATCGCCGCGAGCAGCCCTTCGTTCATGTAGTCGTCCCACGTCTTGTGCGCGACCGACGCATCGGCGTTGCGCCACGACACGAGGAACACCTGATGGCCGCTCGACAGCGCATGCGCGACGAGCGAATTCTCGGGCTGCAGGTCGAGGATGTAGAACTTGTTGATGCACGGCGGCACGATCAGGAGCGGCCGTTCGAACACCTTGTCCGTCTTCGGCGCGTACTGGATCAGCTGGATCAGGTCGTTCTCGTAGACGACCGCACCTTCGGTACACCCGAGGTTCTTGCCGACCACGAACTGCGATTCGTCGGTCTGCGAAATTTTGCCGCGCTGCAGGTCGCCGAGCAGGTTCATCATCCCCTGCCGCAGGCTTTCGCCCTGCGTCTCGAGGATCGATTTCTGTGCGTCGGGATTGAGCGCGAGGAAGTTGCTCGGCGCCGCGGCGGCCGTCCATTGCTGAACGGAGAAACGGATGCGTTCGCGCGTCTTCGGGTCGGTCTCGAGCGCGTCGGCCAGTTCCTGCAGGTAGCGCGCGTTGAGCAGGTACCACGCGGCCGCGAATGCATGCGCGGGCGACGCCTTCCAGGCATCCCCGCTGAAGCGGCGGTCCTTCAGTTCAGGCGACTCGAGCTTCGCGGCGGCGGCCTGCTGCATCAGCGTCATGCAGTCGCGCGCATAGTCGGCCTGCAGCTTCTGGAGCCGTTCGGGCGGGATCGCGGCTACCGGCAGCTTCAGCCCCGCGAACGGCGATGCCAGGCCGCCGAAGGCGCCCAGATCGGGCATCGACGGCATCTGGAACGGCACCGCTGTCGGGAACTGGAATGCGGCGAATGGATTCGCAGTGGTCGACGCCGTTGCGGCGCGCGCCGGATCGGCGAAACCGCGCCACGCGTTCAGCCATGCCTCGAACATCTGCTGCATCGGCTGGGCAGCCTGGCCGAACCCGGCGTTGCCTGCGGAAGTGCCCGCCTGAGCGGACGTCGACGAATTTTTCGATGCTGTCATTACCTGCCTTACCGGTGATTCGTGAGCGTCAATCGTGAAATCCTGCTCGCGCGCGGCATGCCGGTTGCGAGCCGGGCCGTCATGCTCTGGAGAGGCGTCTCCAGATTCTGCCGCAGTGCGGTATTTTTATCATTATCGTTTTCCCCATGTGAAGCGTTGCATCAAACCGCTGAACATTTCTGCTCGAAGATAATCCGCGCGCAACAGGCGGGACAAGGCTTCCGGCGAAACATAAAACATTTTGATTGACTTGACTTCGCGATTATTCATTCGGTTGTCCATGCAACGCCGCATTGCCTCGCCAATATCGAGATAAGCCGATTTCGCAACGCAACAAACCGCGCGCGCAGACGCACGCGGTCAGCCCTCAGTCAGCTTTCAATCGGCCAGCCAGATCGCCGCCGCCATGCGGCCGGTCACGCGGTCGCGCCGGTACGAATAGAAGCGTGCGGGTTCGTTGACCGTGCACGCGCGCCGGCCGCTCACGTGCGCCACGCCTGCGCGCGCGAGGCGCAGGCGCGCGAGCGCATGGAGATCGGCGAGGTACTTGCCGGGCGCACCGTCGATCGCGACGAACGCTTGCCGCGTCTCATCATGCTCCGACTGCGGAGCGGTGTCGAGAAACGCCTCGCGCACGTCGGCGCCGACTTCGAACGCCTGCGGGCCGATCGCGGGCCCGAGGTACGCATGCAGCGCATCCGTCGCGCCGCCGGCGAGCGCCGCGACGCGCGCCGCGGTCTGCTCGACGATGCCGGCCGCGAGCCCGCGCCAGCCTGCGTGCGCGGCGCCCACCGCCCGGCCCTGCGCATCGCAAAGCAGCACCGGCAGGCAATCCGCGACCATCACGACGCAGACCGCCCCCGTGCGGTCGGTCACGCTCGCGTCGGCCTGCACGGGCGCCGAGCCAGCCGGCGCGGCCTCGATCACCTCGTCCGCACGCAAGACCTGCGCGCCGTGAACCTGCTCGAGCCATGCCGCGCGCGCCTGCCCCGCCAGCGCGAGCAGGCGCGCGCGATTCGCCGCGACATGGGCCGGATCGTCACCGGTATGCAGGCCGAGATTCATCCCGCCCGGCAACGCGGCGCCGTCCTGCCAGCGCCCGTACGGGCCTTCGCTCACGCCGCCGTCGCGCGTCGTGATCAGCGCACGCACGCGCGGCGCCACCTGCCAGTCGGGCTGCACGCAGTCCTGCCACGTCAACGGCGCCAGGTTCGTCATCGGCACTCACTCCTCCTCATCGTCGTAATCGTCGTCGTGATCCTCGTCGTGATCCCGATAATCGCCGGCGAAATCGTCATCGTCGTAGACACCGTCTTCGTCGTCGAATTCCTCGTCGCCCTGCCCGAAGCCCAGCGCCGCGACGAGCGCGTTCATGTCGTCCGGCAACGGACAGCGCCACTGCATCGTCTTGCCCGTGACCGGATGCACGAGGCCGAGCCGCCATGCGTGCAGCGCCTGCCGCGCGAACCCGTCCGGCAGCGGCGCGACCGAGCGCTTGCCGCGCGCGCGCCCGTACACCGGATCGCCGAGCAGCGGATGCCCGACATGCGAGCAGTGCACGCGGATCTGGTGCGTCCGGCCGGTTTCGAGGTCGCACTGGATCGCGGACACCGGCTGACGTTGCCACATGCATGTGTCAACCGTGCGGAAATGCGTGCGCGCGGGCTTGCCCGACGCGCCGGTGACGACGGCCATGCGCGTGCGCTCGCGCGGATCGCGGCCGATCGGCGCGTCGATCGTGCCGTCCTCGGGCATCGTGCCCCACACGAGCGCGAAATAGCGGCGCTTCACCGTACGCGCCTGCAGCTGGCGCACGAGGTCGGTCTGCGCGGCGAGTGTGCGCGCAACCACCATCAGGCCGGACGTCTCCTTGTCGAGCCGGTGCACGATGCCCGCGCGCGGCAGGCCGGCCGCCGCGTCGCCATAGCGGTGCAGCAGGCCGTTGAGGATCGTGCCGCTCCAGTTGCCGGCGGCCGGGTGGACGACGAGGCCCGCCGGCTTGTTGATGACGACGAGCGCGTCGTCCTCGTAGATCACGTCGAGCGGCACCGGCTCCGGCGTGAACGCCAGCTGCTCCGGCAGCAGGTCGGGCACGAGCTCGATCCTGGCGCCGAGCGGCACCGGCTGGCGGATCTTCGCCGGCGCGCCGTCGACCAGCACGCGTTGCGCCTCGATCCAGCTCTGCAGGCGGCTGCGGGAGAATTCGGGGAACAGTTGGGCGAGCGCCTTGTCGAGGCGTTCACCCGCCAGCGACAGCGGCACTTCGACGACGCGCGGCGCCTCGTCGGCCGCCGCGGACGGCACCACAGGCGGCTGCATCGCGCCTGCAGCCAGATCGTCATCGGGGGAATCCCCCGAGGCAGCGTCGGCGGGCCGATCGCTTGGGCTATAATCTTCGCGATTTGACTTGCCCCGCGGGGCATTCTGCGAACTTGAACGGGTCATTTAGACTGGGTCACCGAGACTTGAAGCTAGGACATGCGAGCATGATGAATTCGACCAAACGTACGGCCAAAACCGTCGCCGCCCGAGCTGCGGTGGTAGCGGCCGCGGCCCTCATCGCCGGCTGCCACGGCTTGCCGCAGAAGCAGGACGAGACGGCTACCTGGTCGAACAACAAATTATACTCAGAGGCCCAGGACGCACTGTCCGGCGGCGACTGGGGCAAGTGCGCGAAATATTTCGAATCGCTGCAAGGCCGCGATCCGTTCGGCCATTTCGCGCAACAGGCGCAGATCAACGTCGCGTACTGCAACTGGAAGGACAACGAAGCGGCAGCCGCCGACCAGGCGGTCGACCGCTTCATCCAGCTGCACCCGGATCACCCGGATATCCCGTACGCGTACTACCTGAAGGGGATGATCCACTTCAACGACGATCTCGGCCTGTTCGGCCGCTTCTCCGGCCAGGACATGAGCGAGCGCGATCCGCAGGCACTGCGCGAATCGTACGACGCGTTCAAGGTCGTCGTCGACCGCTACCCGAAGAGCAAGTACGCGCCGGACGCCGCCGCCCGGATGCGCTACATCGTCAACGCGCTCGCGTCGCACGAAGTGCACGCGGCCGACTACTACTATCGGCGCGGCGCCTATGTCGCGGCGATCAACCGCGCGCAGCTCGCGATCAAGGACTACAAGGGCGCGCCGGCGATCGAGGACGCGCTGCACATCATGATCCTGTCGTACGGCAAGCTGAACCAGCCGGAGCTCGCGGAAGACACGAAGCGCGTGCTCGCGGGGACTTTCCCGGACAGCCCGTACATCACCGGCCACTCGCGCCCCGGCACGAAGAAGTCGTGGTGGCAGTTCTGAGCGACGCCCGTGCATCAACAAAAAACCCGGCCATCGAGCCGGGTTTTTTGTTGATGCCGCCCGTAGCAGGCGGCGGCGCGGTCATGCGCGCTTTTCCGCGCGATGCTCGTCGAAAAAGTCCTGCACGACCGCGATCTCGCGGGTGCGCTTGAACGGCGGCAGGCTCTGCCAGATCCGGCGGCCGTAAGGCTTGTCGACGAGCCGCGTGTCGCAGATCATCAGCACGCCGCGATCGGTCTCCGCGCGAATCAGGCGGCCCGCACCCTGCTTCAGCGTGATCACGGCCTGCGGCAGCTGGTGAACCGCGAACGGGCTCAAGCCCTTCTTGGTCAGCGCGTCGAGCCGCGCGGCCAGCACCGGATCGTCGGGCGGCGCGAACGGCAGCTTGTCGATCACGACGAGCGACAGCGCGTCGCCGCGCACGTCCACGCCTTCCCAGAAGCTCTGGCTGCCGACGAGGATCGCATTGCCGTACGAACGGAAGCGATCGAGCAGCTCGGTGCGGCTGGCGTCGCCCTGCACCAGCAGCGGCATGTTCCAGCCACGCGACTCGATCACGTCGCGCAGCTTCGACGCGATCCGGTCGACCGCACGGAGCGTCGTGCACAGCATGAAGACGCCACCGCCCGACGCCTCGATCGCCGGCAGCGCGGCGTCGAATACGGCGTCGGTAAACGCCGGCGACGACGGCTGCGGCAGGTTGCGCGGCACGTACAGCAGGCCCTGCGTCTGATAATCGAACGGGCTCGCGAGCGTCATCGAGCGCCGCGAGCTGAGCCCCATCTGGGCCGCGTAGTGCGTGAAGTCGCCGCGCACCGACAACGTCGCCGACGTAAAGACCCACGCGCGCGGCACGCCGGCGCGCTGCTTCGCGAAAATCGGCGCGACCGACAGCGGCGTTTCGTGCAGCTGGACGGTATGTGCGAACACCTCGACCCAGCGCACCTTCTCGTTCGGGTCGTCGGCGGCAGCCTTGTCGCCTGCTGCGGCGGCGTCGGCCTTCGCGGCCGCTTCCGCCGCACCGGGCGCGACCCAACCCGCGAGCAGGTCCTGCAGCTCGCGGGCGCGCCGCAGGCACGCGCCGAGCGATTCCGCCCGCTCGGCCTGGCTCGCGAGTGCCGAGGCAAGCGCATCGAGCGCCACTTCGAGTGCATCGAGCGCGCCGAACATCGGATGATCGTCGCCCAGTTGCGCGAGCGACATGCGCACGATCTGGTCGTTCGCAAACGCGAGGCGCAGGTCGCGCGCCGCACGTTCGAGATCGCCTCCGAGCTTCACCCACTCGACCGCATCGCGCGCATGGCTCAGGCCTTCGGCGACCGTGTCGCGCGCGAGTTCGAGGATTTGCGTGGTCGACAGCGTCTCGCCGAAGAACAGCGTGGCCGTTTCCGGCAGCTGGTGCGCTTCGTCGAAGATCACCGTGTTCGCGTTCGGCAGCAGTTCGGCCATCCCGGTGTCGCGCAGCATGATGTCCGCGAAGAACAGGTGATGGTTGACGACGACGACGTCGGCCTGCTGCGCCTCGCGCCGCGCCTGCATCACGAAGCATTCCTTGTAGTGCGGGCACTCCTGGCCGAGGCAGTTGTCGCGCGTCGACGTGACCATCGACCACACGGGCGCCGTCTCCGGCACGCTCGCGAGCTCGGCCTTGTCGCCGCTCTTCGTGATCTTCGCGAAGCGGACGATTTCCTGCAGGTACGCGGTGTCCTGCCGCGACGGCAGGCGGCCGTTGTCGGCCGTGCGCTGCAGGTAGTAATGGCACAGATAGTTCGAGCGGCCCTTGAGCATCGCGACCGTCACCGGCACCGCGAGCGCGTTGCGCACCGTCGGGATGTCGCGCTGGAACAGCTGGTCCTGCAGGTGCTTCGTGCCGGTCGACACGATCACCTTGCCGCCCCACAGCATCGCGGGCACCAGGTATGCATAGGTCTTGCCGGTACCGGTGCCGGCCTCGACGATCAGCGTGTTGTCGCCGGCGTCGGTGTCGGCGGCTGCGCCGTCCGCGGCGGACTCGGCCGCCTGGTCGCCTTCGCCGAGGCGGCGCGCCGGCCGCTTGCGGGTCTCGAAGATTTCCGGCTCGGGCATCCGGCGCGCGGAGGCCTCCATCGCGGACGCGACCGCGCGCGCCATTTCGATCTGCGACTGGCGCGGGTGATAGCCGTCCAGCGCGCGCGCGAGCAGTCCGCCTTCGCCGAAAATCGTGTCGAGTTCGTCGACGCGCTTGCGGCTCAGCTCGAAGGTGCCTTCGGGCGCACGAACGCGCCCGGCGGACGACGCGTCACGCCGGGCATCGGGGTTGGCTTCAAGCGGTGAATTCAAGGCAAGCGTTCCTGTGTCCAGCGCCCGGGCGGCGCCGGCGCTTGCCAGGCCGCGCTCAGGCGCGCTTATCCGGTTCCAGCTGCGATTGCAGCAAAATGATTTTGTCCTTGGCCGCCAGCTTTTCCTTCTTCAGCCGGTGCAGCGTGATGTCGTCGATGTCGGAGTGTCCTTCCTTCAGCTCGATCTCCCGAGCGAGCTGCTGGTGCTGCTCCTGCAATGCTGCCAAACGGTTGTGCAATTCCTGCTGCTGTTCCGTGGGACGGTTTTGCATATGCGCCTCCTCATCGAAGCAGCGCGCCGACTGGCGTGCCGGCACGCACGAGACTGACTCCGGATCAATCCAACACGTTACTGCCCCTGCTGTTGCTGCTGCTTGGCCTTGTCGGCCGCTTCCTGCTGACGCCGTTCGACATCGGCCTTGTGCTGGGCGGCTTCCTTCTGCTTCTGCTCGTAGCGCGCGGCGTTGTCCGCCCGCTCCTGCGCCTTCTGCGCGCCCTGCTGGCGCGCCTGGTCGAGCTTGTGCTGGAAATCCGCCTGCTTCTGGTCGTATGCCTGCTTGTTCGCGGCGCGCTGCGGCCCTTCCGCGCCACGCTGCGCCCGCTTCAGTGCATTCTGCTCCTGCTTGTCGCGGAACGCAGCCGCGTTCGCCGCATCGTTCGCCGCGCGCTGCGGCGCTTCCGCCGCATTCTGCGCCTGCTTCAACGCCTGCTGCTGGTCGCGCTGCTGCGCCCGCACCGCGCGCTGCTCGTCGTCGAGCGCGAGCTGCTCCTGACGGATGCTCGCCCGCTCCTCGCGCATCCGGTCGCGCGCCACGCCGAGACAGTGATTGACGAAGAACTTGCTGTAGCAATCGTGCTCCGCCACGGCATAACGATAATCGTTTTCCGCGGAACGTTGATTGAGCACTTTTTGACGGGCGTCGAAATCCTGCGTGGCGGAGGCAGCAACGGGCGCGGCGACAGCGGCGTCCGGCGCGGTTGCGCCCGATGCCTGTGCGTACGCGACGGTGGACCCGGCGGACAAAGCCGCGGCAAGCGCTGCGCCGAGCGCGACGAGAGAAATGCGGGAAGTTGGCAACGTCGTAGGAAAGCTGCGGGACATGTGTCAAATTCTATCACCCCCGGCTGGACGCTCCGCCATTTATGGCAAAATGCCCCGCTTCACTCACCCGCGGCATCTGGTCCGGCGGGCCCGTCTCGCAGCCCGCCGCGCGGTCTGCCGGCCCGCGCCGCGATTTCAGCAGGCAGATCATCCACGACATGACGGAAACCGTAGCACTCAAGATCGTACAGCGCATCGCCACCGAACTGTCCGTCCAGCCGCGCCAGGTCGCGGCGGCAGTGCAACTCCTCGACGAAGGCTCGACCGTTCCGTTCATTGCCCGGTACCGCAAGGAAGTGACCGGCAACCTGGACGACACGCAGCTGCGCCAGCTCGAGGAACGCCTCCTGTATCTGCGCGAGCTCGAGGATCGCCGCGCGGCGATCCTGTCGAGCATCGACGAACAGGGCAAGCTGACCGACGAACTGCGCGCCGCGATCGACGCGGCCGACAGCAAGCAGGTGCTCGAAGACCTTTATCTGCCGTACAAGCCGAAGCGCCGCACGCGCGCGCAGATCGCCCGCGAAGCCGGCCTCGAGCCGCTCGCGCAGGCACTGCTCGCGAATCCGCTGCTCGACCCGCAGACGGAAGCCGCCTCCTACGTCGATGCCGACAAGGGCGTCGCCGACGTGAAGGCCGCGCTCGACGGCGCGCGCGACATCCTGTCGGAACAGTTCGGCGAAACGGCCGAACTGCTCGGCAAGCTGCGCGACTACCTGCACAGCCAGGGCGTCGTGTCGTCGGCGGTCGTCGAAGGCAAGGAAAACGAGGAAGGCGAGAAGTTCCGCGACTACTACGACTACGCGGAAACGATCCGGACCGTGCCGTCGCACCGCGCGCTCGCGCTGTTCCGCGGCCGCAATGCCGGCGTGCTGACCGTCAAGCTCGGCCTCGGCGAGGAACTCGACGCGCAGGTCCCGCATCCCGGCGAAGCGATGATCGCGCGCCATTTCGGGATCGCGAACCAGGGCCGCCCGGCCGACAAGTGGCTGTCCGACGTGTGCCGCTGGTGCTGGCGCGTGAAGGTGCAGCCGCACATCGAGAACGAACTACTCACGCAACTGCGCGAAACGGCGGAAGCCGAAGCGATCCGCGTGTTCGCCCGCAACCTGAAGGACCTGCTGCTGGCCGCGCCGGCCGGCCCGAAGGCCGTGATCGGTCTCGACCCCGGCCTGCGCACGGGCGTGAAGGTCGCCGTGGTCGACCGCACCGGCAAGCTGCTCGCGACCGATACGATCTACCCGCACGAGCCGCGCCGCGACTGGGACGGCTCGCTCGCGAAGCTCGCGCGCATCGCCGCGCAGACGCAGGCCGAGCTGATCAGCATCGGCAACGGCACCGCATCGCGCGAAACCGACAAGCTCGCGAGCGAGCTGATCTCGAAGCATCCCGAACTGCGGCTGCAGAAGATCGTCGTGTCGGAGGCCGGCGCGTCGGTCTACTCGGCGTCCGAGCTGGCCGCGAAGGAATTCCCGGAACTCGACGTGTCGCTGCGCGGCGCCGTGTCGATCGCCCGCCGCCTGCAGGACCCGCTCGCCGAGCTCGTGAAGATCGAGCCGAAAGCGATCGGCGTCGGCCAGTACCAGCACGACGTGAACCAGCGCGAACTCGCCCGCTCGCTCGACGCGGTGGTCGAGGATTGCGTGAACGCGGTCGGCGTCGACGCGAACACCGCGTCGGTCGCGCTGCTCGCGCGCGTCTCGGGCCTGAACGCCACGCTCGCGCGCAACATCGTCGACTATCGCGACGCGAACGGGCCGTTCCCGTCGCGCGACCACCTGCGCAAGGTGCCGCGCCTCGGCGACAAGACCTTCGAACAGGCAGCCGGCTTCCTGCGCATCAACGGCGGCGAGAATCCGCTCGATCGCTCGTCGGTCCACCCGGAGGCCTACCCGGTCGTCGAACGCATCCTCGCGAAGATCAGCAAGCGGATCGACGACGTGCTCGGCAGCCGTGACGCGCTGGCCGGCCTGTCGCCGGCCGAATTTGTTGACGAACGTTTCGGCCTGCCGACCGTGCGCGACATCCTGTCCGAACTCGAAAAACCGGGTCGTGACCCGCGCCCCGAATTCAAGACGGCAACGTTCCGCGACGGCGTCGAGAAGGTCTCCGACCTGATGCCCGGCATGCTGCTCGAAGGGGTCGTGACGAACGTCGCGGCATTCGGCGCGTTCGTGGATGTCGGCGTGCATCAGGACGGCCTCGTCCATGTATCCGCGATGTCGACGAAGTTCATCAAGGATCCGCACGAAGTCGTGAAGGCCGGCCAGGTCGTCAAGGTCAAGGTGCTCGACGTCGACGTGAAGCGTCAGCGCATTGCGCTGACGATGCGCCTCGACGACGAAGCGGCCGCGCCCGGCATGGCGCCGCGCGGCGGCCAGGATCGCGGCAGTGCCGGCCGCGGCGGCAGCGCCCGTCCGCAGCGTTCGCGCGAACCGGAACCGGCCGGCGCGATGGCCGCGGCGTTCGCGAAGCTGAAGCGCTGAGCACGCGAAGGCTGTTGACGTATAAAAAAAACCCGCCGAAAGGCGGGTTTTTTATTGCTTCAGCGAGCGCGCAGCCAGATCGGCATGGGCCGCATGCGCGGCCACTGCGTGCACCGGTCAGATCTCGATCTTGGTCCCGAGCTCGACGACGCGGTTCGCCGGGATCGAGAAGAAGTCGGTCGGCTTCGCCGCGTTCTGGTGCATCCACGCGAACACGCGTTCGCGCCAGATCGACATGCCGGGCAGATGCGTCGGCACGACCGTTTCGCGCGCGAGGAAGAACGACGTGTCCATCAGTTCGAACGTCATGTCGTGCGTGCGGCCGAACTCCTCGAGCACGGCCTTCACGTCCGGCGTCTCGTTGAAGCCGTACTGGGCCTTGACGATGTACAGGCCGCCACCCGCGTCGCGCGAACTCAGGCGCTTGTCGTCGCGCACGTACGGAATGTCGCGTGTGACGAACGTCAGGAAAATGGTCCGCTCGTGCAGCACCTTGTTGTGCTTCAGGTTGTGCAGCAGGCTGACGGGCACGAGCTTGTCGTTGCCGGTCAGGTAGATCGCGGTACCCGACACGCGGTGCGGCGGATGCGCGAGCAGCCCCTGCAGGAACGGCTCGAGCGGGATCCCGTCGGCGGCCGTGCGCTCCTTGACGATATGGCGGCCCTTGTACCAGGTCATCAGCAGGAAGAACAGCAGCGCGCCGATGCCGAGCGGCAGCCAGCCGCCCTGCGCGACCTTCAGCAGGTTCGCGCCGAAAAAGCCCAGGTCGACCGCGAGGAACACGGCGATGATCGCGCCGACGAGCAGCCGGTTCCAGTTCCACACCTTCACCATCACGACGGCAGCGAGCACGGTCGTGATCACCATCGTCGCCGTCACCGCGATGCCGTACGCGGCGGCGAGGTTGTCGGAACTCTTGAAGCCGATCACGATGCAGAGGATCACGAACAGCAGCAGCCAGTTCACGACCGGCACGTAGATCTGGCCGATCGCCAGCTCGGACGTATGCAGCACCTTCATGCGCGGCACGTAGCCGAGCTGGATCGCCTGCGACGTCAGCGAATACGCGCCGGAAATCACGGCCTGCGAAGCGATCACGGTCGCGACCGTCGACAGCACGACGAGCGGCAGCAGCGCCCACTCCGGTGCCAGCAGGAAGAACGGGTTCTCGATCGCCTTCGGATTCTCGATCAGCAGCGCGCCCTGGCCGAAGTAGTTCAGCACGAGCGACGGCATCACGAGCCCGTACGCGGCGAGGCGGATCGGCTTCGCGCCGAAATGGCCCATGTCCGCGTAGAGCGCTTCCGCACCGGTCAGCACCAGCACGACCGAACCCAGCACGACGTAGGCCTGCAGCAGGTGGTCCGCCATGAACGACGCCGCGTAATACGGGTTGATCGCCGCGATGATGCCCGGCACGCGCACGATGTGATATACGCCGAGTGCCGCGATCACGACGAACCACAGCACCATGATCGGCCCGAACAGCTTGCCGACCAGCGCGGTGCCGTGACGCTGGATCCAGAACAGCGCGATCAGGATCACGATCGTGATCGGCAGGACCAGGTGGGACAGGTGCGGCGTCGCGATCTCGAGGCCTTCGACCGCCGACATCACGGAGATCGCCGGCGTGATCACGGCGTCGCCGTAGAACATGCAGGCGCCGAAGATCCCGAGCGCCATCAGCGCGCCCGCGACGCGGGTTTTCGAGTCGAGCGGCCGCAGCGACAGCGCCATCAGCGCGAGCACGCCACCCTCGCCGTTGTTGTCGGCCCGCATCACGAACAGCAGATACTTGATGCCGACCACCAGGATGATCGCCCAGAACAGCAGCGAGATCACACCGAGAATCGAGCCTTCCGTGAGCGGAATGCCGTGTGCGGGGCTGAACGCCTCCTTCAGCGAATACAGCGGGCTCGTGCCGATGTCGCCGAACACGACGCCGATGGCCGCTATCGCAAGCGCCCGCATCGAGTGTTGGTGCGTCGAATGCGCATGGGCTGCGTCGGTCGCCTGGATCGTGTCGTTCATATGAAGCGTAATAATCGGGTCCGGTCGGACAAAACGAGCGCTATTCTACTCGCGCCCCCCTGAAAAACCGTCCTGCCTTGTTGCCCTTAAACCACGTGATCCACGCTGCGCATGCAATCCTGCGCAAGCTGTGGCAGGGCTGCCATCATAGCCGGGGCCGCGCCGTCTGCCTACCACGCGCGCGGATCGCCGTGCCCGCCGGCACGGCGCGCCAATAAAAAACGGCGCCGCAAGCGGCGCCGTACAAGGCTTTCCTTCGATCGGCCGCCGCTTACGCGCCCGAGCCGTCGCGCTGCGCGCGACCGCGCTTGATCCATGCCTCGAGGTTGTGCGGACGAACCGTGTCCCACTCTTCGAACGGCTGATGAATCCACGGATTCGTCGGCAGATACTGTGCGTGATAGTCCGGCTTGACCTTCGAGCAGCCCTTGTACCAGAGCACGGCCGAACGCACGGCCGTGACCGACGGATAGCGCTCCTTCAGGTGCTCCTGCACGCGCGCGAGCGTGACGCCCGAATCGACGAGATCGTCGACCAGCAGCACGTTGCCCGCGAGACTGCCGCGCGTCATCGTGATGTACTGCGCGATGTCGAGCTCGCCCTGCTCGGTGCCGGCCGCTTCGCGGTACGAACTCGTCGCGAGGATCGCGAGCGGGACGTCGTAGATGCGCGACAGCTGGTCGCCGACGCGCAGGCCGCCGCGCGCAAGGCACAGGATCTGGTCGAACTTCCAGCCCGATTCATGCACCTGCAGCGCGAGCAGCTCGATCAGACGATGGTATTCGTCCCAGCCTACCCACAGGTTCTTGTCGTCGTTGCGCGGATCGGTCATCAAGTCTGCCGCCGTCATCGTGATTTGCTGCGTCATGCTGAGAATTACACCTTGAACGGATGGCGAAGCAGGATCGTCTCGTCGCGATCCGGCCCCGTCGAAACCATGTCGACCGGCACGCCGGCCACTTCCTGGACACGGGTCAGGTAGGCCTGCGCATTCGCCGGCAGCGCGTCCCACGTCTTGATTCCGACGGTGCTTTCCTTCCAGCCGGCGAACGTTTCGTACACGGGCTCGCAACGCGCGACGTCGGCCGCACCGCGCGGCAGGATGTCCACGTCCTTGCCGTCGATCTTGTAGCCGACGCACAGCTTGACTTCATCGAGGCCGTCGAGCACGTCGAGCTTCGTCATGCACAGGCCCGACACGCCGTTGATCTGGATCGAGCGGCGCAGTGCCGCTGCGTCGAGCCAGCCGGTGCGGCGCGGACGGCCGGTGACCGAGCCGAATTCCTTGCCGACGTTCGCGAGCGTGACGCCGACCTGGTCCTGGCGCTGCGGGTTGTCCGCGTCGTACAGTTCGCTCGGGAACGGGCCCGAGCCGACGCGCGTGCAGTACGCCTTCGTGATGCCGACGATGTAGTTCAGCTTCTGCGGACCGACGCCGGCGCCGGCCGATGCGGCACCCGCGACGCAGTTGCTCGACGTGACGAACGGATAGGTGCCGTGGTCGATGTCGAGCAGCGTGCCTTGCGCGCCTTCGAACAGCAGGTTCTGACCGGCGTTGTTCGCGTCGTACAGGCGGCGCGACACGTCGGCCACCATCGGCTTCAGGCGATCGGCATAGCCGAGCATCGTGTCGAGCGTGGCCTGGAAATCGACGGCCGCGCCACCCAGGTACTGGGTCAGCACGAAGTTGTGGAAATCGAGGTTTTCGCGCAGGCGGTCGGCGAAGGTCTTCGCGTCGAACAGGTCCTGCACGCGCAGCGCGCGGCGGCCGACCTTGTCCTCGTACGCCGGGCCGATGCCGCGGCCGGTCGTACCGATCTTGCCCGCGCCCTTGCGCGCTTCGCGCGCCTGGTCGATCGCGATGTGGTACGGCAGGATCAGCGTCGTGGCTTCAGAGATGAACAGGCGATCGCGCACGTTCACGCCGGCCTCTTCCAGCTCGCCGATTTCCTTGAACAGTGCCTCGGGGGACAGGACGACGCCGTTGCCGATGTAGCAGGCGACGCCTTCACGCATGATGCCCGACGGAATCAGGCGCAAGATGGTTTTCTTGCCGCCGATGATGAGGGTGTGGCCGGCGTTGTGACCGCCCTGGAAACGCACGACGCCCTGAGCGTGGTCCGTCAGCCAGTCGACGATCTTGCCCTTGCCTTCATCACCCCATTGCGTTCCCACGACGACGACATTGCGCCCGGGAGTCACGTTCACTGCGCTGGCAGACATGTTGATTCGTTAGCTGGTTAAAAACGTATTCTACCTATGTTCGCGGGCGATTCCGAATTTTTCCGTTTCGCTTCAACGATATGCACGCCGAACGACGGCCCGCGAACGCCTGTTTAACGGGGTTCGACCACCCACGCGCCGTCACGCTCGACGAGCGAACGGTCGCAGGCGAACTCGTCGAGCACGTGGTCGTGTCCCGGCAAGGCCTGGATCACGACCTCGCCCGCGTCGCGCAGCGCCGCCACCGCCGCGCTCAGCGCGTCGTCCTGCGCCCAAGGCGCCAAAATCGCGGTGCCGCGCGCCTCGACCGGCGAAATCCGCGCAAGCTCGCGCAGGTCGAGCGAGAAGCCCGTCGCCGGGCGGGCGCGGCCGTAGGCCTGGCCCACGTGGTCGTACCGGCCGCCGCGCGCGATCGCGTTCGGCACGCCGTCGATGTACGCCGTAAACATCGCGCCGCTGTGGTACGCGTAGCCGCGCAGGTCGGCGAGATCGATCGCCACCTCGACGCCCTTCGCCTGCGCCGCAAGCTGCGCAAGATCGTCGAGCGCACGCGTGATCTCGGGCAGCACCGGCAGACGCACACGCGCCTCGTCGAGCACGCTCGCGTCGCCGTACAGATGCGGCAGCGCACGCAGCGCCGCGCGCGTGTCGGCGCCGAGATCGTCGGTGAGTTCGTTCAGCAGCGGCACGTCCTTGCCCGACAGCGCGTCGTACAGCGCCTCGCCGCGCTCGGCAGCCTGCGCATCGCGCGCGAGCAGCGCCGCGAGCACGCCCGCGTGGCACAGGTCCAGGCGGATCCGCGACAACCCCGCGAGGTGTAGCGCGTCGAGCATCAGCTGCTGGATCTCGAGATCGGCTTCCAGCCCGGCGTGCCCGTAGATTTCGGCGCCGATCTGGATCTGTTCGCGCGTCGCGTGCAGCCCGCGAGGACGCGTATGCATCACGTGGCCGGCATAGCAGAGGCGCGTCACGCCCTGGCGGTTCAGCAGGTGCGCGTCGATGCGCGCGACTTGCGGCGTGATGTCCGCGCGCAGGCCGAGCGTGCGGCCCGACAGCTGGTCGACCAGCTTGAAGGTGCGCAGGCGCAGGTCGTTGCCGCCGCTCGTCAGCAGCGATTCGAGGTATTCGAGCAACGGCGGCATCACCATTTCGTAGCCGTACGAACGGAAGCGGTCGAGCAGCCTGCGGCGCAGCTCCTCGATCTTGCGCGCTTCCGACGGCAGCACGTCGGCGATATTCTCGGGAAGTAACCAGGTCGACATCGGTACGGTCCTACGACGGGAAACAGGGCGCGACATGCGCGCCGCGAAATGAATCGGAAATCGGCAATCGGGCGGAACGAACGGCGGGTGCGCCGTCCGGATCAGGTGGCGAGCAGCAGCAGGACGAGCCCGAGCGCCATCACGATGAGCCCGCCGATCCGGATATGATGCGGCGGCCGCTCCGCTATTCTACGAAACGTGTCGCGCCAGGCGACGGGAAACACGAAGGGGAACGCCCCCTCGATGATCAGCATCAGTGCTACCGCGAGCAACAACGAGCCAGCCAGGTCCATGCGAGCGACGGCGCCGCTCGACGCGGCGCCCCAAGGTCAGTGTTTGCGGGGAGCGGGTGCCGCCGGTGCGGCACCGCCCGTCGGGCTGCGCATGAAACGGAAAAACTCGCTGTCGGGGTCGACGACGATGATGTCGTTGCGCTTGAAGGTATTCCGGTAAGCCTGCAGGCTCGCGTAGAACTGGTAGAACTGCGGATCGCGGCCGAACGCATCGGCGGCGATCGACGCAGCCTTCGCGTCGCCCTCGCCCTTGATCGTCTGCGCGGACTTGTACGCATTCGCGAGCACCGCCTGCTGTTCGCGTTCCGCGTCGGCCTTGATCTGCTCGACATCGGCGGCGCCATCCGCGCGCACCTGTGCGGCCTGGTCGCGCAGCGCGGCAATCATCCGCTGATAGACGGCATCCGTCTGCGCAGCCGGCAAGTCGACACGCGTCAACTGCACGTCGACCACGTCGACGCCGAAGCCCGATGCCGTCGCCCGCACCGCGTCGCGCGCCGCATTGGCGATCTCGCGCTGCCCGCCGAGCGCGTCGTCGAGCGCGCGCTTGCCGAACGCGTCGCCGAGTGCGCTCTTCAGCGCGCCGGCCAGGCGGTCGGCGGCCGCCGCCGGGTCACCGCCCGTCGCCGCGAAATACTTCATCGGATCGCTGATCCGATACTTGACCGCATACGCGACGAGCAGGTCGTGCTTGTCTTCGGTCGCCAGTTGCAGCGGATCCGACGACTCGAGCGATTGCAGGCGCGTGTCGATCAGCGTCGCCGTCTGCAGCGGCGGCGGCAGCTTGAAATGGATGCCGGGGCCCGCGAGTTCGGGTTGCGCGCCGTCGCGGCCCGACAGCACGGCCGCATGGCGCGGATCGACGGTCAGGACGGTCGACGACGCCGCGAAAGCGGCGATCACGATTGCGACGACGAGCGCAATGATTCGGTTCATGTTCTGCGCTCCCCGTTACTTCGTATCGTCTTCACGCGAGCGGCTGCGGAACGCTTCGCGCGACCGCAGCACGTCGCTGCCCGGTGCGGGCGCCGCCGCGGCCGAAGCCGCGCTCGCGGGTGCGCTCGCCGCGGCGGCGGCCGGCGCCGACGTCGCGTCGGGCGCGGATGCGCCGGTGGGCGTCGCGGCATTCGTCGCATTCGCGGCGTTTTGTCGCCCCTGCTCGACGAGCTTGTCGAGCGGCAGGTACACGACGCTGTTGCCGCCCTTGTTGCCGACGAACACCTTCGTCGCGTTCGAATAGATTTCCTGCATCGTCTCGAGATACATCCGCTCGCGGATCACCGCAGGCGCCTTCGAATACTGTGCATAGACCTGCTTGAACCGGTCGGCGTCGCCTTCGGCCTGCGTGACCACGCGATCGGCATACGCCTTCGCTTCATCGGCAAGTTTCGCGGCGTCGCCCTGCGCCTTCGGCAGCAGATCGTTCGCGTAGGCCTGCGCGGCACGCTTCGCGGCTTCGCGATCATCGCGCGCCTTCGCGACTTCGGCGTACGCAGCCTGCGTCTGCTCGGGCGCCGCGACGCTCTGCATCGTGACGGCCGTCACCTCGAGCCCCGACTGGTAGCGATCGAGATCGCGCTGGATCGCGGCGGACAGCTGCGCGCGCAGCGCGTCGCGGTCCTGGTTCAGCATGTCGGCCGCGCTGCGCGTGCCGACGATCGCGCGCACCGCGGCCTGGGCGGCCTGCGACACGCTGCGCTCGGGATCGACGCTGCGGAACAGGTAATCGGTTGCCGAACGGATCCGGTACTGGACGACGAAACGCACGTCGACGATGTCGGCATCGCGCGTCAGCATCGCCGCTTCCTTCACGTTCGCGAGACGCACGACGTTGTTGCGGCCGATCTCGATCGAACGGACCTGCGACGTGTCGACGATCTCATGCGACGCGAACGGATACGGCGCGCGCCAGTGCACGCCCTGTCCGACCGTGCCGGACAGCTTGCCGAACTGCAGCACGACGCCCGTCTGGCCTTCCTGCACGACGAACAGCCCGCTGCCCGCGTAGACCGCGACCAGCACGCCGATCACGATGCCGACGCCGACACGCGCGGCCCGGCCGTTGTCGGGCCGGAAGCCGTTGCCGCCCTTGCCGCCGAACAGGCCGCTCAGACGCCGGTTGAAGTTGCGCCACATCTCGTCGAGATCGGGCGGACCGTCACCGTCGCCACCGGGCGGACGCTTCGATTCGTTCACACGCGGACGGGATCCGTCGTTGCCCTTGCCTTCGCCGCGTCCCCAGCGGGGATCGTTGATCGACAGCAAGGCGCGCATCCGCCGCCAGGTACTCCGCTCGTTGTATTCGTTCACCAGAGTTTGTTCACCAGATTAGACGCCGGCGAACCGGCCGGGACCGGTTAGCGCCCGTGTTCGGAAATCGTGTGGTCTTCGTGTGGTTCAGCGGGTGCGCCGTCGAGCGCGACGTTGGGTAACGTCGCGCCGGTAAGGTGTTCCGCGGAGGCGATCTCGGCGATGGCGGCACGCAACGCGTCAAGACCCTGACCGGTGCGTGCGCTCAAAAAGACGCGCGAAATATTACCATACTCGTCCCGCTCGACCGCGTCGCCGCGGGCCGCCAGCTCAGGCACCGCATCGATCTTGTTGAACACCAGCACCTGCCGGATCGTGTCCGCGCCGATCTCGTGCAGCACGCCGTTCACCTGCTCGATCTGTTCGAGCCGCACCGCGCTCGATGCGTCGACCACGTGCAGCAGCAGATCCGCATGAATCGTTTCCTCGAGGGTCGCGCGGAACGCTGCAACCAGCTGGTGAGGCAGTTCGCGAATGAATCCGACCGTATCGGACACGACGATCTGACCAGCCTCGTCGCCGAGGTACACGCGTCGCGACGTCGTATCGAGCGTGGCGAACAGCTGGTCGGCCGCATAAGCCTGCGCTTTCGTCAGCGCATTGAACAGCGTCGACTTGCCCGCGTTCGTATAGCCGACGAGCGACACCGACATCGTGCCGCTGCGTGCGCGCTGGCGACGCTGCGTGCTGTGCTGCCGGCGCAGCCGGTCGAGCCGCGACTTCAGCATCTTGATGCGCTCGCCGATCAGCCGGCGGTCGGTTTCGAGCTGGGTTTCGCCGGGGCCGCGCAGGCCGATACCGCCCTTTTGTCGCTCCAGGTGGGTCCACGCGCGAATCAGCCGGGTCGACAGGTATTGCAGCTGCGCGAGCTCGACCTGCAGCTTGCCTTCGTGACTGCGGGCGCGCTGCGCGAAGATGTCGAGGATGAGGCTCGTGCGATCGACCACCCGCCTGTTAAGCGCCTGCTCCAGATTGCGTTGCTGGGCCGGTGCCAGTGCGTGGTTGAAGATGACGATTTCGACGTTGTGCGCGTCGCAGGCAAGCCGCAATTCTTCGGCTTTGCCGCTGCCGATGAACATCTTGGCATCGGGGCTGGCGCGACGACCTGTGAGGGTGACGGCGGGACGGGCCCCCGCACTGGAGGCGAGAAGACTGAGTTCTTCGAGACTGGCTTCGAAATCGGTCTTGCCGAAGTCGATGCCGACGAGCGCTGCGTTGATCAAATTATCGGGTGTCAAGATAAGGCGGCTGGCATCGGTCGCTCGCGGCGACCGGATGCCGGCCGCTGCGATGGGTTAGGACGAGGCTTCCGCGTCCGGGTGGAAATTCACCGGGCGCGCCGGCACGACCGTCGAGATGGCGTGCTTGTAGACCATCTGGGTCACCGTATTACGGAGCAACACGACGTACTGGTCGAACGATTCAATGTTCCCTTGCAGCTTGATGCCGTTGACGAGATAGATCGAAACGGGAACGTGCTCTTTGCGCAGTGCGTTCAAAAACGGGTCTTGTAACAATTGCCCTTTGTTGCTCATGGCGTACTCCATCTTTTTTTGCAGGTTGATCTGGATTGGCGACGAAGAAAAAGAGATCCGGCGCCAATCGCTACACTATAGCTGATTTTGCCTGCCCCGCCCGGGCGTAGGCCATGCGGCCTATCCCTTGCAGGACCTGCTTCAGCCCTTGTCCGCGTACGGGTTGTTCGACGAACGGAACTCTATGCGCAATGGAGTCCCGGTCAGTGAGAAAGTTTCGCGGAATCGGTTTTCGAGGTAACGCTTGTAGGTTTCCGTCACCGCGTCGAGCGCGTTGCCGTGGATGACGATCAGCGGCGGATTCTGGCCGCCCTGGTGCGCGTAGCGCAGCTTCGGACGCACCGGGCCGCGACGACGCGGCTGCTGGAACTCGACGGCCTCGATCAGCGCGCGCGTGAGCTTCGGCGTCGGCAGCTTCGCCATCGCCGCCGCGTACGCGTCGTCGACCGAACGCATCAGCGCGCCGATGCCGGTCTTCTTCGCGGCCGAAATGTAGTGCGACTTCGCGAAGTCGAGGAATTTCAGCTTGCGGGTCAAATCCGCTTTCGCGCGGTCGCGCGCGTGGTCGTCGAGACCGTCCCACTTGTTGACGCCGATCACGAGCGCGCGGCCCTGCTCGACGACGAAGCCGGCGATGTGCGCGTCCTGGTCGGAAATGTCCTGCTGCGCATCCAGCAGAAGAATGACGACGTTCGCGTCGGAGATCGACTGCAGCGTCTTCACGACCGAGAACTTCTCGATCGCCTCGAACACCTTGCCGCGGCGTCGCAGGCCCGCGGTATCGATCAGCGTGTATTTCTTGCCGTTACGCTCGAAGTCGACGTAGATCGAATCGCGCGTCGTGCCCGGCATGTCGAACGCGATCACACGGTCCTCGCCGATCAGCGCGTTCACGAGCGTCGACTTGCCGACGTTCGGGCGGCCGACGATCGCGATCTTGATGCCGCGCGACGGGTCGTCCTCGTCCGCTTCCTCGGGCTGGCCCGCGTACGCGACTTCCAGCGCCTCGTTGATCATGTCGGTCACGCCGTCGCCGTGCGCGGCCGAGATCGCGCGCGGATCGCCGAGGCCGAGCTCGTAGAAGTCGGTCGCGACCGCCGTGTACTTCATCCCCTCGGCCTTGTTGACGACCAGGAAGATCGGCCGGCCGGTCTTGCGCAGGTAGTCGGCGATCGACTTGTCCTGCGGCGCGAGCCCGTTACGACCGTCGACGATGAACACGACGACGTCGGCTTCCTCGACGGCCTGCCGCGTCTGGCGCGCCATCTCGTGCAGGATGCCGTCCTTCGCGACGGGCTCGAAGCCGCCGGTATCGACGACCAGGTACGGCCGTGCGCCGACGCGCCCTTCGCCGTAATGGCGATCGCGCGTCAGGCCCGGCAAGTCGGCGACCAGCGCATCGCGCGAGCGCGTGAGCCGGTTGAACAGCGTGGATTTCCCCACATTGGGGCGCCCAACGAGGGCAATGACCGGTTTCATCTGTGTTTTCTACGGTGATGCGCAGCAGCGGGAGGCCCGCTGCTGCGGGCGGCTGCGCTGAATGAAAATATCACGAATTCGCGCCGCGCCGGATGCGCGCGCCGGGCGCGCGGTGCGCGCCGTCGTCTTTCGTTGCGAACTGCCTTTCAAATACCGAGCGGCCGGGGACACCGGCCGCCTTCATGTCGCGCGACCGCAGCGCGCGGGACAAGCCCGCCGCGCCACGATTGCGCTTGTTGCGTGCGCGTCAGCGCGGACGGAATCCGTACAGGCCACCGTCCTTGGTCTGCACGACGAGCGTATTGCCCGCCAGGACCGGCGCCGCGGTAATCGCGCTGCCGTCCGTCTTCATCCGGGCGATGAAGCTGCCGTCCTCGCGCGACAGGAAGTGCACGAAGCCCTTGTAGTCGCCCATCACGACCGCATGGCCGAGCAGGTACGGCACGCCGACGTCGCGGCTCTTCAGCTTGTCGTTGCGCCAGAGCGGGTTGCCGCTCGCCGCGTCGTAGGCCGTGACGACCGACCAGTCGTCGCCGCCGGCGACGACCGAATCGTCCTGCGCGAGACCGCTGCGGCTCGAGAACGCCTTTTCCCACAGCGGACGGCCCGAGTTCGCGTCGAAGCAGCCGAGCTGGCCCTGGAACGTGACCGCGCACGCCTGGGCACCCACGAGCGTCGGCGGACCGCTGACGTCGTTGATGCGCTCGACTTCGGTCACGCCCTTCGGGAACGACACGGGCGTCTGCCAGAACGGCTCGCCCGTCTGCAGGTTGATCGCGACCAGACCGCCGCCGGGGAAGCCCGCCAGCACGGCCGCATCGCCCGCGAACGTCATGCCGGCCGACACGCGCAGGTTCAGCGGCACCGCGCGGTTGCGGTAGTTCCACTTCTGCTCGCCCGTCTGCCCGTTGAACGCGATCACCTGACCGTCGATCGTGCGCACGATCACGAGGCCGTTGCCGACCAGCGGCGGCGAGAAGATCTCGCCCTGCACGCTCGTCTTCCACAGCTGCTTGCCGTCCGGGCCGAGGACGAACACACCGCCCTTGAGCGCGCCGACGGCAGTCAGGTTGCCGTCGCTGCCGACCCCGGCCGACAGGTCCGAACCGACCTTCGAGCGCCACAGCGTCTGGCCCGTCTTCGCGTCGATCTTCTCGACCGAACCGTTCTCGCCCGCCGCGTAGACGGCGTCGCCCACGGCCACCGGCGAGAACAGGTAGCGCCCGCCCTTGCCGACGCTCGCCTTCCAGACCTGTTGCACGTCCAAGACGGGCTTGAACTCGGTGAGCGGCGTCGGCACGCGGCGCACGTCCTTCGACGACGAGCAGGCCGCCAATGCCAGGACAGCCGCCGCGCAGGCTACGGGCACAGCGTAACGTTTCAGCAAATTCATCGGTTAGCGAAGCAGAGTTAAGAGGTTGAGGGGGCCGCGATCAGCCGCCGAGCGCATCGAGCTTGAACTGCACGAGCTGGCGCGCGGACTGGTCGTCCTGCGACAGGCCGGCGAGCGCGAGCTTGTACGCGGCGCGCGCATCGTCGGTCTTGCCTTGCGCCGCGAGCAGATCGCCGCGGCGATCGGCCACGAGGCCCTTGAATGCATCCACCGGCGTGCCGGACAGCAGCGCGAGGCCCGCGTCGTACGCCTTCTCGTCGAGCAGCAGCGACGCGAGACGCAGCTTCGCGATCTGCTTGTACTCGTCGTCCTTGGCGTGATCGGCGGCCCATTGCAGCTGCGCCTTCGCGCCGGCGGCATCGCCGGCCGCGTACAACGTCTTCGCCGCCGTGAGCGCGGTCATCTGCGCATACGGCGTGCTGCCGAACTTGTCTTCCATGTCGGCGGCCGCACGGGCCATCGTCGCCTTGTCGTTCGCGGCAGCGGCCTTCTGCACCTGCTCGTACAACCCGGAAGCCTCGGCGGCCTGACGGCGCTGCCAGTAATTCCAGCCGTTGAAACCGGCCGCGACGACCAGCGCCGCGAGCACGATCCACGTCGTGAGGTTACCCCAGCGGGCCCACCACGCCTTCAGACTTTCAATCGATTCTTGTTCGTCGTGATAACTCATCGGCGAGCGATTCCTTCCATTTCAGGCTTTTCTTGTCGAGCGAATGCCAGCGCGATCAGTCGTCGCCGTCTTCGGCGGATGCAACCATCGCATTGATTAGGAATTCGGTCAAGCTTTCGACCGGTACGGTCTGCTGAACGTTCTTTTCCCCGTCCTCGCCCGCGCCGCGCAGCGCTTTCACGCCCACCGTGCCGTTCGCGACCTCTTCTTCGCCGAAGATCACCGCGAACGCGGCACCGCTCGCATCGGCCCGCTTCATCTGCGACTTGAAGCTTGCCGGGCCGCCGTCGGCGCTGCAGTGGAAAATCACGTCGAGGCCCGTATCGCGCAGGCGCTCGGCCGCGATGAACGCCTGTTCGCGCGCCGTCTCGCCCTGGTGCACCACGTACACGTCGACACCTTCCTGCTCGGGCGCGAGATCCTCTTCCTTCAGCAGTTCGAGAATGCGCTCGATGCCCATCGCCCAGCCGCACGCGGCGGTCGGCTTGCCGCCGAGCTGCTCGATCAGCGGATCGTAGCGGCCGCCCGCCGCGACCGTGCCCTGCGCGCCGAGCTTGTCGGTCACCCACTCGAACACGGTCAGGTTGTAGTAGTCGAGGCCGCGCACGAGACGCGGGTTGATCTTGAACGGGATGTTGTTCGCGAGCAGCAGGCGCTGCAGCCCTTCGAAGTGGGCACGCGACTCGTCGCCGAGGAAGTCGATCAGCTTCGGCGCGTTCTGCGCGATTTCCTGCAGCGCCGGGTTCTTCGTGTCGAGCACGCGCAGCGGGTTAGTATACAGGCGACGCTTCGCGTCCTCATCCAGCACGTCGGCGAACTGCTCGAGATACTTGATCAGTTCGACGCGGTGCGCGGCACGCTCTTCGGCGAGGCCGAGCGAGTTGATCTCGAGCTTGATGCCGGTCAGGCCAAGGTCGTCCCACAGGCGCTGGCACATCATGATGATCTCGGCATCCGCATCCGGGCCCGCGAAGCCGAGCGCCTCGACGCCGACCTGGTGGAACTGGCGGTAGCGACCGCGCTGCGGACGCTCGTGACGAAACATCGGGCCGATGTACCACAGGCGCTTCGGGCCGTCGTACAGCATGTTGTGCTCGATCGACGCGCGCACGACCGCCGCGGTGTTCTCCGGGCGCATCGTCAGGTTCTCGCCGTTCAGCGCATCGGTGAAGCTGTACATCTCCTTCTCGACGATGTCCGTGACTTCGCCGATGCCGCGCGTGAAGAGCTGCGTGTGTTCGACGATCGGCGTGCGGATGTTCTGGTAGCCGTACGCGCGCAGCAGCGATTTCACGGTAGCTTCGAAGAACTCCCAGAGGCCGGCATCCTGCGGGAGGATGTCGTTCATGCCCTTGACGCCGGTGAGCTTCTCGATCTTGCGTTTCTGTTCAGTCATCGTTCGTGTGTGTGGACGAATTTAGTTCAGGGCCTCGGTACGGCCGTAATTGCGTGCGACGTAGTCGCTGACGATCTGCTGGAATTCCTCGGCGATCCGCTCGCCGCGCAGCGTCTTGACCTTCTCGCCGTCGATGAAGACGGGCGCGGCCGGGTTCTCGCCCGAACCCGGCAGGCTGATGCCGATGTTCGCGTGCTTCGATTCGCCCGGGCCGTTGACGATGCAGCCCATCACCGCGACGTTCATCTTCTCGACACCCGGATATTCCTTGCGCCAGACCGGCATCTGCTCGCGCAGGTAGGTCTGGATCTGCATCGCGAGTTCCTGGAACAGCGTACTCGTCGTGCGGCCGCAGCCCGGGCATGCGATCACCATCGGCGCGAACGAGCGCAGGCCCATCGTCTGCAGGATTTCCTGGCCGACGATCACTTCGCCGGTGCGCGACGCGCCCGGTTCCGGCGTCAGCGAAATGCGGATCGTGTCACCGATCCCTTCCTGCAGCAGCACGCCGAGCGCGGCCGTCGACGCGACGATGCCCTTCGAGCCCATGCCGGCCTCGGTCAGCCCGAGATGCAGCGCGAAGCCGCAGCGGCGGCCGAGTTCGCGGTACACCGCGATCAGGTCCTGCACGCCGCTGACCTTGCACGACAGCACGATGCGATCGCGGCCGAGGCCCAGCTCGACCGCGCGCTCGGCCGAGCCGATCGCCGACTGGATCAGCGCTTCGTACATCACGCTCTGCGCATCCCACGGCTGCGAGCGCGCGCCGTTCTCGTCCATCATGCGCGCGAGCAGGTCCTGGTCGAGGCTGCCCCAGTTCACGCCGATCCGCACCGGCTTGTCGTACTTCGCCGCGGCTTCGATCATCTGCGCGAACTGCGTGTCGCGCTTCGCGCCCTGGCCGACGTTGCCCGGGTTGATCCGGTACTTCGACAGCGACTCCGCGCAGCCCGGGTAGTCGCGCAGCAGCAGGTGGCCGTTGTAGTGGAAATCGCCGACGAGCGGGACGGTCACGCCCATCCGGTCGAGCTGCTCGCGGATCGCCGGCACGGCGGCCGCGGCCTCCGGCGTATTGACCGTGATGCGCACCAGTTCGGAGCCCGCGTTCGCGAGTTCCTTGATCTGGATCGCCGTGCCGATCGCGTCGGCCGTGTCGGTATTCGTCATCGACTGCACGCGCACCGGCGCATCACCGCCGATTGTCACGAGCTGCCCGCCCCAACGAACATCCACCGCATGCGACACGCGACGCGGCTGATGCCCGCCGAACACCGGCTCGGTTGAACAAATCTGACTGCTGCGTGGGGATTGAGCTTCGGATTGCATCGATAGATCCATTTACGCGGAATGCGCCGCGAGGCGGCGCATGAATTGAAAAAGCGCCGTGCCCTCGCGGCCTGTCCGGGACAGGCCTGCGCCACGGCGCTTGACGTCAGGGCAGCGTGAACCGCGCCACGTTACCCCGCGCTGCCGAATATTTTGCCGGATCGACCGGCTTTCCGTCGAACGCGACCGTATCAAGGCCTGCCTTGTTGCCGATCGTGACCTTGAACGGACCGTCGCCGGCGACCTGCTTCGTCTCGCCGGCCCGCACCAGCGCCGAGAACAGTTCCTTGCCGCTCTTGTCGCGCACGCTGAACCAGCAATCCTGCTTGACCTTCAGTTCGACCATCGACTGGCCTGCCGCGACCACGACGCTCGCGGGCTGGGCCGGCACGGCCGCGCTGCTCGCCGCGGCCGGCGCGACGACCGGTTGCGACGCGGGCACGGCGGCCGTCGGGGCCGAGGCCGGAGCCGGAGCAGCCGACGCAACGGCCTGCGGCGCCACGGCGGATGCCGCAACCTGCGCCGGGGCTTCGTTGACGGCTGCCGCCGACGCGCCGCCCGCGGCTGCCGCTTCGACGGAAGACGCCGCCGGCGCGCTGGCCGCCGACGCGTGTTCGGTACCGCCGCCCTTGAAGCGCGCGAGCCAGCTCGACGAATCGCCGCCAGTGTGCCACATGAGTACCGCGATCACCGCGACGACGACGATCGCCGTCCCCCACAGCCACGGATGATGGTGCGACGACCCGCCAAGCGGAATCGACACGCGGCCGCGCGGCAGATCCGTCCCCGACGACGCGGGCATCGACAGATCGACTTCCTGCACGCCACGCTCGCGGCGCAATGCATGGGCGAACGGCTCCGGATCGACGCCGAGCATCTTCGCGTAGCTGCGCACGACGCCGAGCGCGAACGTCACGCCGGGCAAATGGCTGATGTCGCCAGCCTCGAGCGCACGCAGCTTCTGCGGAGCGACCTTGAGCCGCGCCGACACGTCGTCGACCGTCCAGCCCTTCGCCTCCCGGAGCTGCGCCAGCCGGCTGCCGACGGCCGCCAGCGTTTCAAGCCCCGCCGGTGCCGGCTTCGCGGCATTCGTCTCTGCGCCGTTGGTCGGCTGCGGCTCACTCATCCTTGTCCTCGCGTCGATTCTTCTTCACTGGCGGGCGCCGCCGGCTCCCGCAACTGTCCATATCATGCGCGGCGCCGAGGCGCCGCGACCGATCGCTATTCGCGTGTTGTACCGCAAGAAGTCCAGGCATCCGCACCCATGCGGCCCCGACCAGGCGTCCCCGTCAGATCGCCCGAACTTCGATGATTTTTGCTGCTGCGCCCGTTCGCTCCGCCAGGCGCGTGCGGTCCTTCACGGCGCCGGCCAGCTGGCCGCACGCGGCGTCGATGTCGTCGCCGCGCGTCTTGCGCACGGTCGTGACGACACCCGCGTCGATGAGGACCTGTGCAAAGCGCTTGATCTGCTCCGGCTTCGAGCGGATGAGGCCCGATTCCGGAAACGGATTGAACGGGATCAGGTTGAACTTGCAGGGCACGTCACGCGTGACGGCCAGCAGTTCGCGCGCATGCGCTTCGGTGTCGTTGACGCCGTCGAGCATGCAGTATTCGAAAGTAATGAAGTCGCGCGGTGCGACTTTCAGATAGCGCTGGCACGCGGCCATCAGCTCGCGAAGCGGATGCTTCTTGTTGAGCGGCACCAGTTCGTCGCGCAGCGCATCGTTCGGCGCGTGCAGCGAAACGGCGAGCGCGACCGGCAATTCGGCGCCGAGGCGGTCCATCATCGGCACCACGCCGGACGTCGACAACGTGACGCGGCGGCGCGACAGGCCGTACGCGTTGTCGTCGAGCATCAGCCGCATCGCGGGCACGACCGCGCTGTAATTCAGCAGCGGCTCGCCCATGCCCATCATCACCACGTTGGTGACGACCCGTTCGGCCTTGCCGTTCGGACCGGGTGCGCGACCCAGCGACGCACGCAGCGCAAACTCGGCCATCCGGAGCTGACCGATGATTTCGGCTGTCGACAGGTTGCGGGAGAAGCCCTGCTTGCCCGTCGAGCAGAAGCGGCAGTTGACCGCGCACCCGGCCTGCGACGACACGCACAGCGTGCCGCGCGTCTCTTCCGGGATGAAAACGGTTTCGACCGCATTGCCGTTTCCGACGTCGATCAGCCACTTGCGCGTGCCGTCGGTGGAAACGTGATCGCTGACGATATCGGGCATCACGATCGACGCGCGGCCCTTGAGCTTTTCTCTCAGGGACTTCGCGAGATCGGTCATGCCGTCGAAATCGCCGGCGTTGTACTGATGGATCCAGCGCTGCAACTGCTTGGCGCGGAACGGCTTCTCGCCGAGGCTGCCGCAGTACGCGACAAGACCTTCGGCATCGAAGTCGAGAAGATTGACGGAAGTTTCGCTCGTCATGATGTGCTGCCTTGCCGCGTGCGCTGAATCCTGCCTACCTGTTGCCAGCCTGGGCTTAGCGCGAGTAGACGTTCATTTCCGGGAAGAAGAACGCGATTTCGACCGCGGCCGTTTCGGCAGCGTCCGAGCCGTGCACGGCGTTCGCGTCGATGCTGTCGGCGAAGTCGGCGCGGATCGTGCCCTTTTCCGCCTTCTTCGGATCCGTCGCGCCCATCAGGTCGCGGTTCTTCAGGATCGCGCCTTCACCTTCCAGAACCTGGATCATCACCGGGCCCGAGATCATGAAATCGACGAGGTCCTTGAAGAACGGACGTGCTGCGTGAACTGCGTAGAACTTCTCTGCGTCCGCACGCGACAGGTGTGCCATGCGCGATGCGACGATCTTCAGGCCGGCGCCTTCGAAACGGCTGTAGATCTGGCCGATCACGTTCTTTGCCACCGCATCCGGCTTGATGATCGACAGGGTGCGCTCGATTGCCATAAAAACTCCAAGAAATTAAGAAGTTACAGGTTCAAATGAATCCGCTATTGTAGCACGATCCCGTGTATCATTGCGATTGAACCCTTACACGAGTGAAAGGTTCCAAATCCATATGTTTTTTGCGCCGCCCGGCATTGAAACCTCGCGGCACGGAACGTATCTTAGCCATAGCTGCTCCGGTTTGCTGCGCCGCACACCGCGCGCGCCGAACCGGCCCCGGACGCCCATGCGTTCAATGTTAGGAGAAACCATGAACGACTATCCGTACAATTTCGGCCGCGGCGGCTCCGTCAGCACCGCGGAGGTTCGCAATCGCGTGCTGCGGAACACGTACTGGCTGCTCGCGCTGTCGATGGTGCCGACGGTGGTGGGGGCATGGGTCGGCGTCGCGACGGGATTCTCGCTGTTCGCGGCCACGAGCCCGATGATGAGCCTGCTCGCGTTCTTCGCAATCGCGTTCGGCTTCATGTTCGCGATCGAGCGGACGAAAAACAGCGCGGCCGGCGTGTTCGTGCTGCTCGGCTTCACGTTCTTCATGGGCCTGATGCTGTCGCGCCTGCTGAGCTTCATCCTCGGCTTCTCGAACGGCCCGTCGCTGATCATGCTCGCGTTCGGCGGCACCGGCATCATCTTCGCCGCGATGGCGACGATCGCCACGGTCAGCAAGCGCGACTTCTCCGGGCTCGGCAAATGGCTGTTCATGGGCGTGATCGTGATCCTGCTGGCGTCGGTCGCGAACATCTTCCTGCAACTGCCGGCGCTGATGCTCACCGTGTCGGTGCTCGCGATCGCGATCTTCTCGGCCTACATGCTGTTCGACGTCCAGCGTGTCGTGAACGGCGGCGAGACGAACTACATCTCGGCCACGCTCGCGATCTACCTCGACCTGTACAACGTGTTCACGAACCTGCTCGCGCTGCTCGGCATCTTCGGCGGCAACCGCAACTGACGTTCGCCGTACCCGATGAAAAAACCGGCCCTCGGGCCGGTTTTTTTACGTCCGCCGCCGCTCAGTCGCGCTCGAATAGCGCGATCGATTCGACGTGCGACGTATTCGGGAACATGTTCACGACGCCGGCGCCCTTCAGCCGGTAGCCGGCCTCGTGCACGAGCAGGCCTGCGTCGCGCGCGAGCGTCGACGGGTTGCACGACACGTAGACGATGCGCTTCGGCAGCGGGCCTTCGCCGCTCTGCGCGATTTCGGCCAGCGCCTTCGACACCGCGAGCGCGCCTTCGCGCGGCGGGTCGATCAGGAACTTGTCGAAGGCGCCGAGCGCACGCAGGTCGTCGCCCGTCACCTCGAACAGGTTCCGGCACGCGAACGTCGTATGGCCGTCGACGCCGTTCTCGCGCGCATTCGCGAGCGCGCGAGTCGTCAACGTCTCGCTGCCTTCGATGCCCATCACCTCGCGCGACAGCCGCGCGAGCGGCAGCGTGAAGTTGCCGATCCCGCAGAACAGGTCGAGCACGCGATCGTCGCGCGACGGCGCGAGCAGGCGCAGCGCGCGACCCACCAGCACGCGGTTGATCTGATGGTTGACCTGCGTGAAGTCGGTCGGCTTGAACGGCATGCGGATGCCGAACTCCGGCAGCGTATAGTCGAGCGGCACGTCGAGCGGATAGAACGGCGTCACCGTGTCCGGGCCCTTCGGCTGCAGCCAGAACTGCACCTTGTGCTCGTCGGCGAACGCGCGCAGCAGCGCTTCGTCGTCCGCATTGATCGGCTCCAGCACGCGCAGCACCAGTGCCGTGACTTGCGAACCGACCGCGAGCTCGATCTGCGGCATCCGGTCACGGATCGACAGCCCCTCGACCAGCCGGCGCAGCGGCACGAGCATCGCCGACACGTGCGGCGGCAGCACTTCGCAGCTCGTCATGTCGGCGACATAGCTGCTCTTCTTTTCATGGAACCCGACCAGCACGCCGCCCTTCTTCGCGACGTTGCGCACGGTCAGGCGCGCACGGTACCGGTAGCCCCACGACGGGCCGTGGATCGGCGCGAACATCGTCTCGGCGCGCAGCTTCGACAGGTGCCACAGGTTGTCCTCGAGCACGCGCTGCTTGATCGCGACCTGCGCGCGCATGTCGAGGTGCTGCATCGAGCAGCCGCCGCAGGTGCCGAAGAATTTGCATTTCGGCTCCGTGCGCAGCACGCTCGGGCGCAGAATGTCGACAACGGTCGCCTGCTCGTAGCTCGGCTTGCGACGGTAGCTCGAATAGGTCACGCGCTCGCCGGGCAGCGCACCCTCGACGAAGATGACCTTGCCCGGCGTGCCGTCCTCGGTCGCCGTGCGGCCGACACCGCGCGCTTCCATGTCGAGCGATTCGATCTCGAGAACCGGGGCAGGCCCGGGCGCGACGGGCGCATTTTTCGATTTGCGCGCAGAAGTGGGGACGGCTTCGGACACCAGCTTTTCCTGACAAAACGTTGAAGAAGGCGAGATTGTAGACGACGAAAGCCCGCGTCGCCCGCTTTCGTGGCGCAAGCGTCAATACTGACGCCTCTGCCGCGCCGCGTCATGCGGGAACGACCTGCAGGCAGCCCGCCGCCGGCCCGCATGCGCGGCCTCTCGCGAGCTCAGCCGGCGGCACACGTTCTGCTCACAACAGACTCAGGAGACTCGGGAGAATCGACCATGCGACTGATCGACTGGAACATCCAATGGGGTCGGGACGCGGACGGCGTCGTCGACCTGCCGCGCACGATCGCCGCCGCTCGCCGGCTTGGCGACTTCGACGTGCTGTGCCTGCAGGAAGTCACGCGCGGTTTCGGCGCACTGCCCGGCCAGCCCGGCCCCGACCAGTTCGCCGAACTGGCGGCGTTGCTGCCCGGTTATACGATCGTCGAAGCGGTCGGCGCCGACCTGCCGCCGCTCGAACCCGGCGCACCGCGCCGCCAGTTCGGCAATGCGGTCGCGACCCGGCTGCCGATCGGGCGCGTGCTGCGCCAATTGCTGCCGTGGCCGGCAGACGCCGACGCGCCTTCCATGCCGCGCGTCGCGCTCGACGTCGAACTGGTGTTACCGTCGGGTCGGCTGCGGGTCGTCACGACGCATCTGGAATTTTATTCGGCGCGCCAGCGACTCGCGCAGGTCGACGCATTGCGCGCCCGGCACCGCGAAGCGTGTGCGCATGCCGACCAGCCCGCGCCGGCCGAAAATGCCACGGGGCCGTTCAGCGAGACCGGCCAACCGCGTGATGCCATCCTCTGCGGCGACTTCAACAGCGCGTTCGGCAGCGACGCGTACCGGCGCATGCTCGAGCCGATCGCCGACGCACCGTCGTTCGTCGATGCGTGGATCGCCCGGCACCCGGGCCGCACGCCGCCGCCGACCGCCGGCGTCTACGACACTGCGCAATGGTCCGACGGGCCGCTCGCATGCGACTTCGTGTTCGTGACCGATACGCTGCTGCCGCACGTCACGCGCTGCGAAATCGACGGCGACGCGCGCGAATCGGATCACCAGCCGGTCGTGCTCGAACTCGATCGAAATTGATCGCGGCCGCCATGCGGGCCGCCCGCGTCACGCGTCGAAACCGGCCAGGTATTCGGCCCAGTGCGACGCGGGCTCCTGCGCGAGCGAATTCTTCACGAGCAGGATCTCGTCCGCATATTCGCTCGGCGTCAGGCCGCCGCGCATCAGCTGGAACCGGCAATACAGCAGGTAGGTATTGACGACGTCGGTTTCGCAATAGTTGCGGATTTCCTCGATCCGGCCATCCTGGAACGCCGGCCACACCTGGCTACCGTCCATTCCGAGCTTGCCCGGGAAGCCGCACAGCTTCGCGAGCGCGTCGAGCGGCGCATTCGCGCGCGCCTGATACATCGCGAGCACGTCCATCAGGTCGGTGTGCCGCGAGTGATAACGCGAGATGTAGTTGTTCCACTTGAACTCGCGGTCGTCCTCGCCCAGATCCCAGTAGCGCGTCGCGGGGATCCCGTGTACGAGCGCTCGGTAATGGAGCACCGGCAGATCGAAGCCGCCGCCGTTCCACGACACGAGCTGCGGCGTGTATTTCTCGATCACGCGATAGAACGACTGGACCAGCGTCGCCTCATTGTCCTGCGGCGTGCCCAACGACCGAACGCGGAAACCGTTGTTGTCGCGGAACACGCAGGAAATCGCCGCGATGCGCTGCAGGTGATGCGGCAGGAAATCGCTGCCGGTCTTCTCGCGGCGCGCGGCGAACGCATGTTCGGCCACCGCGGCATCGTCCAGCGTCGCGGGCAGGTCTTCAAGACGGCGAATGCCGTCGACATCGGGAATGGTCTCGATGTCAAAAACGAGAATCGGTGTCATCAGTTACAGAACGGCGTCCTTGCGCACGCCATTGGAGGCAAAGAACCGCTTGAGGCGCACCAGCGCTTCCTGCTGGATCTGCCGCACGCGCTCGCGCGTGAGCCCCATCTCGTCGGCCAGCTCCTCGAGCGTGGCCGGTTCGATGTGGTTCAGGCCGAAGCGGCGCTCGATCACGTGCCGATGCTTGTCGGACAGCCGCGACAGCCATGCGCGCGTGAGCGTCTCGAGTTCGCGGTGCTGCACCTCCGCGTCGGGCGACTGGCTCTGGTCGTCGGGCAGCAGATCGAGCAGGCTGCTCGCGGGATCGAGATCGAGCGGCGCGTCGAGCGACGCGGTGTGCTCGTTGAGCGCGAGGATGTCGGTGACTTCCTCGGCGGTCTTGCCGGTGAGATAGGCGATGTCGTCGATGCTGGCTTCACGGCGCTCGGCCGCCTCGCCCGTCGACATCGAATTCTTTTCGAGGTGGCGCTTCGCGCGCAGCACCTGGTTCAGTTCGCGGATCACGTGCACGGGCAGACGCACGGTGCGAGCCTGGTTCATGATCGCCCGTTCGATGCTCTGCCGGATCCACCACGTCGCGTAGGTCGAGAACCGAAAGCCACGCGTCGGATCGAATTTCTCGATCGCGTGCATCAGGCCGAGGTTGCCCTCCTCGATCAGGTCGAGCAGCGGCACGCCGCGGTTCAGGTAACCCTTCGCGATACTGACGACGAGACGCAGGTTGCGCTCGATCATCACCTGCCGCGCCTCGAATTCGCCGGCCTTCGCAAGACGCGAATAGCGCTGCTCCTCCTCGACGGTCAGGAGCGGCTTCACGCTGATACGGTTCAGGTAATGCTGGATCGTGTCGGCCGTGAGTTCGGCCTGCAGCAATGCGCGGAAATCGTCGACGTCGGGCGCGGCTTCCGCCCGGCCTTCGTGCTCGTCGTCGCCGTCCGCTTCGGCGTCGCGTGCCTCGAGATCACGTTCGTTTTCCGCGACGTCGTCTTCGTCGTCCGTCGAAGCGCCAGCTCGCTCCACCGATGCTTGCGTGGCACGACTGATCTTCTCAGATTCGGCTTGCGGCTCGTGGCGCTTCGATTTCGGCATGGTCGTCTCGGTTATTGAGGCGGCAAATACTTCAGCGGATCGACAGGTTTACCCTGCCGGCGAACCTCGAAATGCAGCATCACGCGGTCGGCATCGCTATTACCCATCTCGGCGATCTTCTGCCCCTTCGTTACCGCGTCCCCCTCTTTTACCATCAAAGCGCGATTGTGTGCATACGCCGTGAGGTAAGTTGCATCGTGTTTGATGATAATGAGGTTGCCATAGCCACGCAGGCCGTTGCCCGAGTAGACGACGCGGCCGTCGGCCGCCGCCTTCACGGCCTCGCCGGACGTGCCGCCGATATTGACGCCCTTGTTCTTCGCGTCGTCGAAACCGTTCAGCACCGGACCGCGCACGGGCCATGCGAACGTCACGGGGCCGCTCGGCGCGGCTGCCGTGTCGCTCGATGCGGCGGCAGCCGGCGGCGTGCTCGCGGACGACGAGCCCGCGGCCGGCGTCGCGGGACCGCTGCTGAGCGGCGCGGTCGCGACGGCGGCGCCGGTGATCGGTGCGGCAGCCGGCGAGCCGGCAAGCGCGGCACCGCCCGGCGGCGCGACACGCAGCAACTGGTCGACTTCGATCTGATTCGGGTTCGCCAGGTTGTTCCAGGTGGCGATGTCGCGATAGTTCTGCCCGTTCTCGAGCGCGATCCGGTACAGCGTATCGCCCGGTTTCACACGGTAGAAGCCGGGCGGCGGCGGGCCGAGCGGCACTGCCGGCTGCGCGGCGGCGGTCGTGCCGAGCGATCCGGAGCGGTCGACGACGGGCGCGTTGTCGAGCCGCGTCGCACAGGCGGCCAGCAGCGTGGAGAACGCAGCCACACAGATCGCGCGCTGGGCGAACGTGAGCGGTTCCCTGGTTCGGTTGTTTTGCATCGCGCGCAACATACTCATCGGTTTCAAATCACTCCGGATTTTAAAGGGACAAAGAAAACGCGATCAAGCCGGGACTCCCGCCATTGCGCGTGCGCGACGCGCTCGACGAGCGTGAGCACCTGGGGCTGCCCGCTCTGCGCGCCGACCGGCGCGACGAGCCGCCCGCCGATCGCGAGCTGCTCGAGCAGCGCCTGCGGCACGTCGAGCCCCGCCGCCGCGATCACGATCGCGTCGAACGGGCCCGCGGACGGCAGGCCGACACGCCCGTCGCCGTAATGCAGACGGATGTTCGGCACGCGCAGCGGCCGCAGGTTCAGCTTCGCGCGCTCGTAGAGCGGCTTGATGCGTTCAATCGAATACACGTCGCGTGCCACGTGACTCAGCACCGCGGCCTGGTAGCCGCAACCGGTGCCGATCTCGAGGACGCGCTCGAGCGTGCGGCCGGCCATCGCGAGCTCGATCATGCGCGCGACGACCGACGGCTTTGAAATCGTTTGCTGGTGGCCGATCGGCAACGCGGCATCCTCGTACGCCTGCGTCGCGAGCCCGGGATCCACGAACAGGTGGCGCGGCACCGCGGCCATCGCATCCAGCACGCGCGCGTCGGTCACGCCGTTCGCGCGCAGGCGTTCGACCATGCGCTCGCGCACACGTTCCGACGTCAGCGCGAATGCACCGGCCGGCGCGACGCTCGGCGCCGCCGGCTTCGGCATCGCGGGCTTCAGCGCGGTCGGCTTCGGTGCGCTCGCCGGCTTCGCGGCGGCCGCACCGGGCACCGTGCGGGCGACGCCCGCCTTCACCGCCACCGGCTTCAGCACGGCAGCGGGCTTGTCGACGGCCTTCGGCACCGCGCTCGCCGCATGGCGTTCACCGGCCCGGCCCTCCGATTTGCGTGGCGCTCGCTTGAGATCTTCGAGCGCGAGCGGGAACCGCTTCGCGCGCTCGCCGCTCATGAAGCCCGCCCTCCTGCGCGCGCCCATTCGCGCGTTGCAGGCAGCATTTGCGTATGCGTGAGATCGAGCTGCAGCGGCGTGATCGAGACGAAACCGTTTGCGACGGCGTGGAAATCGGTGCCTTCGCTCGCGTCCAGCGCCGCACCCGCGGCGCCGATCCAGTAGACCGGCTCGCCGCGCGGGTCGGTCTGGCGAATCACCGGCTGGGACGGGTGACGCTTGCCGAGGCGCGTGACTTGCCAGCCTTTCAGTTCGTCGTACGGCAGATTCGGAATATTGACGTTCAGCAGCGGCTGACCGGGCAGCGGATGCGCGAGAAAGTGCTCGACGATTTCCGCGGCGACGCGCGCCGCATCCGCCAGATGCGCCCAGCCCTTGTCGGCCAGCGAAAACGCGATGGCCGGCACGCCGAACATGATGCCTTCGGTGGCGGCCGCAACTGTCCCTGAATAGAGCGTGTCTTCGCCCATGTTCTGGCCGTTGTTGATCCCGGACACGACGAGGTCGGGCCGCGCGTCGGCCATCCCGGTCAGCGCGACGTGCACCGAATCGGTCGGTGTGCCGTTCACGTAGAAGAAACCCGTATTCGTCGCGCGCTGCACCGACAGCGGCCGCGACAGCGTCAGGGAATTCGACGCGCCGCTGCAATTCTGCTCGGGCGCGATCACCGTGAGGTCGGCAAGCGGCTGCAGCGCGTCGCTGAGCGCGGCGAGACCGGGGGCGAGATAGCCGTCGTCGTTGCTGAGTAGGATTCGCATCCGGCGATTGTAACCGAGGAAAGATGGCGCGAGAGCGACAGTCCGGCGGGTGCGGACAGGCCCGCACGCACGACGCGCGCGCGGTGCGCCGTCGCATCGCGCGGCGGCGTTTGCAGGTTCGGGAAAACGCGGTGCCGCCCGGGTTTTCCCCTCGAAGGGCCGCCGTGACGAGATGCCCGTTCGGCAAACCTGACGCGCAGCGCCGAGTGCGCGGCGCTCAGATCGCGCCGACCTCGCGCAGCGCGGCGATCGCCTGCGCGTCGTAGCCGAGACTGTGCAGCACCTCGTCCGTATGCTCGCCGAGTTCCGGCCCGAGCCAGCGTGTTTCGCCCGGCGTGCCGGACAGCTTCGGCGTGATGTTCGGCAGCGGAATGTCGGTGCCGTCGGCCAGCTTGAAACGCTGGATCATCTGCCGCGCGATGAACTGCGGATCGGTGAACATGTCGGCGGCGCTGTAGATGCGCCCGGCCGGCACGTCGGCCGCGTTGAGTACCGCCAGCGCGTCGTCGATCGTGCGCGGCGCGAGCCACGCGGCGATCGCGTCGTCGATCTCCTGCGTGCGCGGCACGCGGCCGTCGTTGCGAGCGAGCGCGGGATCGTCGGCGAGGTCGTCGCGTTCGATCGCCTTCATCAGCCGCTTGAAGATCGGGTCGCTGTTGCCGCCGATCACGATGCTGCCGTCGCGGCACGCGTAGGTGTTCGACGGCACGATGCCCGGCAGCGACGCGCCGGTGCGCTCGCGCACCATCCCGTACACGCCGTACTCGGGCACCACGCTTTCCATCATGTTGAACACCGCTTCGTACAGCGCAACGTCGACCACCTGCCCCGCACCGCCGTTCACGTTGCGGTGGTGGAGCGCCATCATCGCACCGATCACGCCGTGCAGCGCGGCGATCGAGTCGCCGATCGAGATGCCGATGCGCGGCGGCGGCAATTCGGGATAGCCGGTGATGTGGCGCAAGCCGCCCATCGATTCGGCGATCGCGCCGAAGCCGGGCCGGTCGCGGTACGGGCCGGTCTGCCCGTAACCGGACAGGCGCACCATCACAAGCCCGGGGTTGTCAGCCGACAGCACGTCGTAGCCGAGCCCGAGCTTCTCGAGCAGGCCCGGGCGGAAGTTTTCGATCACGATGTCGGCCTCGCGCGCGAGTTGCCGCGCGATCGTCTTGCCGGCATCGGATTTCAGGTTGAGGGTGACCGATTTCTTGTTGCGTGCCTGGACCGACCACCACAGCGACGTGCCACCCTGCTCCGGATGCAGCTTGCGCCACTTGCGCAGCGGGTCGCCGCCGTTCGGATCCTCGATCTTGATCACTTCCGCGCCGAATTCGGCAAAGAGGCGCGACGCGAACGGCCCCGCGATCAGCGTCCCGAATTCGAGCACTTTGACGCCCGCGAGCGGGCCCTGGCTGGTGCTCATGTGTCTCCCTGGCATGAGGAACGGCGCCGCCGGCCGGCGGCGCCCGGCTTACATCGTGCGGCGGTCGAGCATCGCGCGGGCGATGGTGCCCGCGTCGACGTATTCGAGTTCGCCGCCCACCGGCACGCCGCGCGCGAGGCGCGTGACCGCGAGCCCGCGCGCCTTCAGCGTCTGGCCGAGGTAGTGCGCGGTGGCTTCGCCCTCGTTCGTGAAGTTGGTCGCGAGCACGACCTCCTTGACGACACCGTCGGACGCACGCCGCACGAGGCGGTCGAAATGGATTTCCTTCGGGCCGATCCCGTCGAGCGGGCTCAGCCGCCCCATCAGCACGAAATACAGCCCGCGGTACGTCATCGTCTGCTCGAGCATGATCTGGTCGGCCGGCGTCTCGACGACGCACAGCAGCGTCGGATCACGCTCCTCGTCGCTGCACACCTCGCAGATCTGCGCCTCCGTGAAGGTATTGCACTTCTCGCAGTGCTGCAGGTGCTCGGTCGCGAACAGCAACGACCGGCCGAGCCGTTCCGCGCCCTCCCGATCGTGCTGCATCAGGTGGTACGCCATGCGTTGCGCGGATTTCGGCCCGACGCCGGGCAATACGCGCAACGCTTCGACGAGCGCGGACAGGGCGGACGGCTGTTTCATACGGCGGCTGAAAGCTGAACGGAGGCTGCGCTCAGAACGGCAGCTTGAAACCCGGGGGCAGCGGCAGGCCCGACGTCATGCCGCTCATCTTTTCCTGCGACGTCGCTTCGGCCTTGCGCACCGCATCGTTGAACGCGGCCGCGACCAGATCCTCGAGCATGTCCTTGTCGTCCGCGAGCAGGCTCGGGTCGATCGCCACGCGACGCACTTCGTTGCGGCAGGTCATCGTCACCTTGACGAGGCCGGCACCCGACTGCCCTTCGACTTCGATCTGCGCAAGCTGCTCCTGCATCTTCTTCATGTTTTCCTGCATTTGCTGCGCTTGCTTCATCAGTCCGGCGAGGTTGCCTTTCAACATGGGAATACTCCTTCTTGATCGTGTGAAAACCGGCACGCGGCGCGTGCCGGTCAATGTGTGCGGGCGTGATTGTGCCTGTCGCAGTGCGATTCGTTCAATGCAGCGTCGGCGGCGTGCCGTCCGGCGCCGGATCGGCGAGCGGCCGCACCGAGCCTTCGACGATACGCGCGCCGAAGTCACGCACGAGCTGCTGGACGAACGGATCGCCATGGATGTCCTGCTCTGCCTCGCGCTGGCGTGCCGCACGTGCAGCCGCATCGAGTGCCGCCGCGGTGCGCCGCGCGGGCCCGACCTCGACCGCGACCTCGACGGCCTTGCCGAGCGCATCGGCCAGGGCCGCCTTCAGTTTCGCGACCTGGGCGGCGTCCGCATACTGCGGCACCGGCACGGACAGTTTCAACGTCGTCGCGTCGACGGCCGTCAGCTCGCTGTTGAATGCAAGCTGATACGCGACGCCCTTCAGCGGCAACCGCGCGGCCAGCGCCGGCCATTCGCCGTCGAAGCCGACCGGGTCGAGCGCGATCGCGGGCGGCAGCGGGCGCGTGTCGACCGGCGCGGACGGACGGGACTCCACTGCCTTCGGCGCAATGCGCACGTCGTCGGGGCCGCTGTCGAACACGGGCACGAAGCCGTCGTCCGCCGCACCGCCGAACATCTCGTCGGCGCTGAGCGGCACATATTCGTCCGGCGGAATGTCTTCCCACGGCGGCGGGGCCTGACGCGTGTCGGCAACCTGCGGCGCGCGGGCCGCCGCGCGCGGCGTCGGTACCTGCACGGCAGGACGCGATGCCGCCGGCTTTTCGACGGCCGGCTGGGCCGCCGCCGGCTTGGGCGCGGCGCCCGCACGCGCGCGGTCGGACGACACGCGCATGCCGGCGTTGCGCAGCACGTCGAGTGCGGCAGCTGCACCGCCGCGGGCAGACGGGCGCGCGGCGGGTTCGGCCGGCGCAGCACGCGGCGCCGGTTCGGCAGGCAGCGCAGGTTCGTCGTTGCGCTTGGCGGCGGCAACCGGCGGTTCAGGTTCGTTGCGGACAGCCGGCGGTGCATCGCTCGGCGGTACCGCCTGAGGTGCCGGGATCGCTTGCGGCTGCGGTGCGGCCGGCGCTGCGGTCGCAGCCGATGTTGCCGCGGATGCAGATTCAGATGCCGGTGTCGAAACAGCCTTCACTGCCGGCGCAATCGCCGCATCGTCGGACTGGACCGCTGCCGGACGCGCAGCGGGCGCAGCCGCTTGCGGACGTGCGGCCGCCACGGCTGCCGGCTGCGGCGCCGACGACTTGGGTGCCGCAGCCGACGCAACGGCAGCGGCCGCACGCGGCGCGGATGCTGGTGCAGGCACGGCACGCGGCACGGCAGGCTGACCTCCCGGCGCACTGCCGGCGCCGACGGCCGGCTCGAACGCGAGCATCCGCAGCAACGTCATCGTGAAGCCGGCGTATTCGTCCGGCGCAAGGCCGAGCTCCGCGCGCCCGACCGTCGCGATCTGGTAGAACAGCTGAACCTGCTCGGGGCTCAGCGTCTCCGCGAAGCGGCGCAGATCGGCCGCTTCCGGCCATTCGTCGAGCACCGACCCCGGCGCGAACTGCGCCCAGGCGATCCGGTGCAGCAGGCTGGCGAGATCCTGCAGCGCGGTGGAAAAGGACAGGCTGCGCAGCGACATCTCGTCGGCGATCGCGAGGATCTCGGGGCCGGCGCCGGCCGCGAGCGCATCGAGCAGGCGCACCATGTAAGTCTGGTCGAGCGCGCCGAGCATGCCCGAGACCGCCGATTCGGTCACTTCGTTCGCCGAGTACGCGATCGCCTGGTCGGTCAGCGACAGCGCATCGCGCATGCTGCCCTGCGCGGCGCGCGCGAGCAGACGCAGCGCCTGCTGCTCGAACGAGATCTGCTCTTCGCCGAGGATCCGTTCGAGGTGCGACACGATGTGCCCGGCCGGCATCTGCTTCAGGTTGAACTGCAGGCAGCGCGACAGCACGGTGACGGGAATCTTTTGCGGATCGGTGGTCGCGAGGATGAACTTGACGTGCGGCGGCGGCTCCTCGAGCGTCTTCAGCATCGCGTTGAACGCGTGGTTCGTCAGCATGTGCACTTCGTCGATCATGTAGACCTTGAAGCGCGCATCGACGGGCGCGTACACCGCGCGCTCGAGCAGCGCGGCCATTTCGTCGACGCCGCGGTTGCTCGCGGCATCCATTTCGACGTAGTCGACGAAGCGGCCTTCGTCGATCTCGCGGCACGCGCGGCACACGCCGCACGGCTGCGACGTGACGCCGGTTTCACAGTTGAGCGCCTTCGCGAAGATCCGCGACAGCGTCGTCTTGCCGACGCCGCGGGTTCCGGTAAACAGATAGGCGTGATGGAGACGCCCGCCGTCGAGCGCGTGCGTGAGCGCCCTGACGACGTGCTCCTGGCCGACGAGCGAAGCGAAATCCTTCGGACGCCACTTGCGTGCGAGAACTTGATAGGTCATCGGGAAATTGTATCAGTAACGCTGCGTCGCGCCGACACGCGAAACGGTGCCGAAAACGAGCAAGACGCAGGTAAAACGGAGAATGACGCAGAAATAAAAAACGCCCGGCGAACGGGGCGAGAGGAAAGGTGACGAGCCCGACCCTCGGCACTGGCAGAAAACGATTGTGGCTGCTTCGTTCCCGACCTGACCAGGTTCACCGCCCCACCATGCGAGGAGGCCCGTCACGGCATATTCTATCACCGCTTCCGGCCAAATGCGACCGTTTGTTCGCAACAATGCGCACGATCGAGCGAACCGGCGCGCGTACGGGCTTGTCGATCCAGCGCGAACAGCCGGACAGATTCCGCGATGGAGACCGTGACTCTTGTATTTTGCGAGGCGGCCTCCACGTTCGGATCACAACGGTCGAACGGCGCGTCGTACCCCTACTCGCGTAGCGGCTACTATCGCCGCCCGCAGCAGATAGCAATTTAGGCTAATATGACGCCCGAACGACCCGCGAGCCGCGCCAAGCAGCGCTTACGCCCCTCCTTCCGGGGAGCGGAGTGACCTGCCGCAGCGGCCGGCAGCCGACAGGCCGCCGGAGCGCCGCAACGCGCCAAGCAGGCAGTCCCCGAACCGTAAGAGGTATTGACCCAATGAGCGAACAGATCAAACACATCAGCGACGCATCGTTCGAACAGGACGTCGTCAAATCCGACAAGCCCGTGCTCGTCGACTTCTGGGCCGAATGGTGCGGCCCGTGCAAGATGATCGCCCCGATCCTCGACGAAGTCGCGAAGGACTACGGCGACAAGCTGCAGATCGCGAAGATCAACGTCGACGACAACCAGGCAACGCCTGCGAAGTTCGGCGTGCGCGGCATCCCGACGCTGATCCTGTTCAAGAACGGCGCGGCGGCCGCACAGAAGGTCGGTGCGCTGTCGAAGTCGCAACTCACCGCATTCCTGGACAGCCACCTGTAATACCGGCCGTTCCGCGGACGTGTTGTCAACCGACAACACGTCCCCCGTCAAGCCGCCGATCGGCCGCTCAGGCGCGAATCGGCGTATGCTAGAATCAAAAAACGTCTACAAGACGCATTAAGTCTCAGAGCGCCTCCGCTCGCCCCTCCTCCCTTATTTCTTTTCGTCGCTTCTCCTCCCTGGCGGGTTCTCCGTATGCATTTATCCGAGCTCAAGTCTCTGCACGTGTCCGAACTGATCGAAATGGCCAATGGCCTGGAGATCGAAAACGCGAACCGCCTGCGCAAGCAGGAGCTGATGTTCGCCATTCTCAAAAAGCGCGCCAAGACGGGAGAGACGATCTTCGGCGACGGTACGCTCGAAGTGCTGCCGGACGGCTTCGGCTTCCTGCGCTCGCCGGAAATGTCGTACCTCGCGAGCACCGACGACATCTACATCAGCCCGTCGCAGATCCGCCGCTTCAACCTGCACACCGGCGACACCATCGAAGGTGAAGTCCGCACGCCGAAGGACGGCGAGCGCTACTTCGCGCTGGTGAAGGTCGACAAAGTCAACGGGCAGCCGCCCGAGGCCTCGAAACACAAGATCATGTTCGAGAACCTCACGCCGCTGCACCCGAACAAGCCGCTGTCGCTCGAACGCGAAATGCGCGGCGAAGAAAACGTCACGGGCCGCATCATCGACATGATCGCGCCGATCGGCAAGGGCCAGCGCGGCCTGCTCGTCGCGTCGCCGAAGTCGGGCAAGACCGTGATGCTCCAGCACATCGCACACGCGATCAAGCAGAACCATCCGGACGTCATCCTGTTCGTGCTGCTGATCGACGAGCGCCCCGAAGAAGTGACCGAAATGCAGCGCTCGGTCGCCGGCGAAGTGATCGCATCGACCTTCGACGAACCGGCCACGCGTCACGTGCAGGTCGCCGAAATGGTGATCGAGAAGGCCAAGCGCCTCGTCGAAATGAAGCACGACGTCGTGATCCTGCTCGACTCGATCACGCGTCTCGCCCGCGCCTACAACACCGTGATCCCGGCGTCGGGCAAGGTGCTGACGGGCGGTGTCGACGCGAACGCGCTGCAGCGTCCGAAGCGCTTCTTCGGTGCCGCGCGCAACATCGAGGAAGGCGGCTCGCTGACGATCATCGGCACCGCGCTGATCGAGACCGGCAGCCGCATGGACGACGTGATCTACGAAGAGTTCAAGGGCACCGGCAACATGGAAGTGCACCTCGAGCGCCGTCTCGCGGAAAAGCGCGTCTATCCGTCGATCAACCTGAACAAGTCGGGCACGCGCCGCGAAGAAATGCTGATCAAGCCCGAGATCCTGCAAAAGATCTGGGTGCTGCGCAAGTTCATCCACGACATGGACGAAGTCGAGGCGATGGAGTTCCTGCTCGACAAGATCCGCCAGACGAAGAGCAATTCCGAGTTCTTCGACCTGATGCGCCGCGGCGGCTGATCGCCCTCGCCCCGCACCGAACGGCCGCCCGCGCGTTTCGCCCGGCGGCCGTTTTTTCGCGCCAACCTGTACGTGAACGTACAGGTTGATCTATAATCGCGCCATCGTCCCGACCGAAGCCCCTGCCATCCCGATGCCGAACGACGCCTCCCCCTCGTTGCTGACCGTGAGCGACGCCGCGTCGCGGCTCGGCGTCACGCCGCGCACGCTGAAGTACTACGAAGAGCGCGGACTCGTCACGCCGTCGCGCAGCGGCGGCCGCTATCGCCTGTACGACGAAGCCGATCTCGAACGCTTCGCCCGCATCCTGCGGCTGCGCGCGCTCGGCTTTTCGCTGCACGGCATCACCGAGATGCTCAAGCGCCCGCTGGAAGAAACGGGCGATGGTCGGCGCCGCTATTCGGACGCATCGTTGCGCGAGATCCGCTCGGGGCTCGCCGAACAGATCGACACGCTCGACCAGCGGATCGCGGCCGTCCAGCGCGAGTTGAAGGAAGCGGTCGCGCTGCGCAAGGAACTGCAGCACGACATCGACTACGTCGAACGGCGCCTCGCCGGCGAAAACCCCGACGCGCTGATCGCGCAACGGCAGGCCGAGGCCGGCGCGCGGCGTACGCGCAAGGACCGGGAATGAACGTCGCGCCGGGTCGCTCGCCGCTATGGAGCCGCGCGAACCTGCGCGCGGACCTGTTCCCGTGGGCGCTCGCGCTCGTCACCGGCATCGACTATTTCGACAACGCGGCCTTCTCGTTCTTCGCGAGCTACATCGCGGGCGGCGTCAACGCATCGCCCGACGAACTCGTGTGGTCGTCGAGCGCGTATGCGGTCACGGCCGTGCTCGGCATCCTGCAGCAGCAATGGTGGGTCGACCGGCTCGGGCATCGCCGCTACGTCGCCAGCTGCATGCTGATGTTCTCGTTCGGCGCGATCGCGGCCGCGCTCGCCGACACGTCGCTCGAACTCGCGTTCGCGCGCGGCTTCCAGGGCTATTTCATCGGCCCGATGATGGGTGCCTGCCGGATCCTGATCCAGGTCAGCTTCAAGCCGCAGGAGCGGCCGCCCGCCACGCGCGCGTTCCTGATCATGATCCTGCTCGGCAGCGCGCTCGCGCCGATCGCCGGCGGGCTGCTCGTCGCGCATTCGACGTGGCGCGCGCTGTTCGCCTGCACCGCGCCCGCGGGCATCGCGTTCGCGATCCTCGCGCTGCTCACGCTCCCCGACTCCGGCAGGACGCCCGACGACGAACGCGGCTCCGGGCATTTCTGGCCATACGTCGTGTTCGCGCTCGCGCAAGGCGCGCTGCAGATCGTGCTGCAGCAGGTGCACTACCAGCTCTACAGCGGCTCGCCGATGCTGATCCTGCTGACGATCGCCGGCCTCGGCGCGCTCGCGTGGTTCGCCCATCACCAGTGGAACCATCCGACGCCGCTCGTGCGGCTGCACGCGTTTCGCGAGCGCACGTTCCAAGTCGGGCTGCTGCTGTACATGTTCTATTACTACGAGTCGACGGGCTTCAGCTACCTGACGTCCCGCCTGCTCGAAGGCGGGCTCGGCTATCCGGTCGAGAACGCCGGGCGCCTGGTCGGCACGATGTCGCTGATCTCGGCCACCGCTCTGTTCGCCTACCTGCGCCATGCGAAGCGCGTCACGCACAAGAAGTGGTTCGTCGTGCCGGGGTTCGCGATCGCGGTCACGGCCGCGCTGTGGATGACGCGGATGACGCCCCAGGTCGGCGAGGCCGCGCTGATCGTCCCGCTGCTGCTGCGCGGGCTGTTGCTGCTGTTCATCGTGCTGCCCGTCGCGAACCTGACGTTCCGCATATTCGCGATCGACGAATACACGCACGGCTACCGGCTGAAGAACATCGTGCGGCAATTGACGATCTCGTTCGCGACGTCGTCGGTGATCATCGTCGAGCAACATCGGCTGGCCCTGCACCAGACGCGGCTCGTCGAGCGCGCGAACGTGTTCGATCCGCTGTTCCAGCAGACCGTCGACGCCCTCACGCGCGGTTATGCGGCCGCCGGCCATGCGCTGAACGAGGCGCACGTGCTCGCGATCGCATCGATCGCGCGGATGGTCGCGCAACAGGCGTCGTTCCTCGCGTCGCTCGACGGTTTCTATTTCCTCGCGGGTGTCGCGCTGGTCGGCGGCCTGTTCGCGGCATGGCAAAAAGAGATCGATTGAGTTAAAAGACAGGCTTTGGATTTCCCCGCGCTGCTTCCATGCTCTCGAAACTGACCCGCTGGTTCGACGACCGCCGCCGCGACCGCGCGCTGCGCAGCCACCCGATTCCCGATGCGCTGTGGCAGGACACCGTCGCACGCCTGCCGTTCCTCGATGCGCTGACGCCCGGCGACCTGGGCCGCCTGCGCGAGCTGACGAGCCTGTTCATCGCGAAGAAATCGTTTTCGACCGCGCACGGGCTCGAGCTGACCGACGAGATGATCGTCGCGATCGCCGCGCAGGCGTGCCTGCCCGTGCTGAATCTCGATCTGTCGTTGTACGACGGCTGGGTCGGCGTCGTCGTGTATCCGGGCGAATTCGTGATCCGCAAGACCGTGCAGGACGAGGACGGCGTCGTCCATGAAGTCGAGCAGGACGCGAGCGGCGAAGCGTGGGAAGGCGGGCCGGTGATCCTGTCGTGGGAAGACGCGCAGATGACGGACGGCCGCGACGCGTACAACGTCGTGATCCACGAGTTCGCGCACAAGATCGACATGGTCAACGGCGAGGCCGACGGCTATCCGCCCCTCTTTCGCCGCTGGCACGCGCCGCACCTCGACGCGCAGGCGTGGGCCGACGTGTTCGAGCACGCGTACGACCAGTTCTGCGCGCGCGTCGATGCGGTGCCGGATCGCGCGTGGGCGCGCTTCGAGCGCGACTCGCTGATCGATCCCTATGCGGCCGATCACCCGTCGGAGTTCTTCGCGGTGTGCAGCGAGGCGCTGTTCGTGCGACCGCGCGCGTTCGAGTCCGAATTTCCGGAGCTCTACCGGCTGCTCGCCCGCTATTACCGGCAGGATCCGGCCCACACGGGCGCCCTCGACGCGTGATGAAAATTATTCGTCAACCGTCTGATTTTCTGGCATAATCGCCGTTTTTCGACCTTAGGCAAGTGGCTCGCGCCGGGCTTGACGTCGGCTGAAATCGCGCAAATGTGTGCGGTCCGGCACGGCAAGCGGCGGGTTGGCTACCGCTCTCACCAAGGAACATCATGAAACCTGGCATTCACCCGGACTACCGCGAAGTCGTCTTCCAAGACATGTCGAACGGCTTCAAGTTCATCACGCGCTCGACGATCCAGACGCGTGAAACCATCGAACACGAAGGCAAGACCTACCCGCTCGCCAAGATCGAAGTGTCGTCGGAATCGCACTCGTTCTACACGGGTCAACAAAAGATCATGGACACGGCAGGCCGTGTCGAGAAGTTCAAGAACAAGTTCGGCGTTCGCGCCAACGGCAAGGCGAAGTAAGCTTCGCACCGTTCCGGTGGTTGCAATGCACCGGTACCGCACGAAAGGGCAGCCCAGGCTGCCCTTTTTTGTCGCCGCTCGCCGGGAAACGCCGCACGGCGGCCGGGGCCGGGCAATCGTCTGACGCGCAACGGCCGGCGCGTCTACAATGCCGGATGCTCGAATCCGCACCGTCGGCGCATGACCGCACCGGCCGCCCGCCCATAACAAATCGCTCATCTGCATGAAGCCTGTCGTTCGCCTCACCGCCTCCGCCACGCGCGCGCTGCCGCGCTGGCTGCTGCTCACGCTCTGCCTCGTCTACGCGGCGTTCGGCCTGTTCGGCCGCGACCCGTGGAAGAACGAGGACGCGGCGGGCTTCGGCGTGATGTGGACGATGGCCACCGGCGGCTGGCACGACTGGCTGCTGCCGAATCTCGTCGGCAAGTTCATCACGACCGACGGGCCGCTCGCCTACTGGCTCGGCGCGCTGTCGATCCGCGCGCTGGCGCCGTGGGTCGACGCGAGCAACGCGTCGCGCGTCGACACGGGCGTCCTGTTCTGCGTCGCGTGCGCGTTCGTCTGGTACGCGGCCTATCTGCTCGGCCGGCGTGCGGAGGTCCAGCCGTTCAAGTACGCATTCGGCGGCGAGCCGGAGCCGCGCGACTACGGCCGCACGCTCGCCGACGGCGCGCTGCTGGTCCTCGTCGCATGCTTCGGGCTCGCGGAGCGCGGCCACGAAACGACGCCGCAACTCGCGCAGTTCGCGTGGATCGCGATGTTCGTGTACGGCATCGTGCGCGGCATCGACAAGCCGCTGCAAGGTGCGCTGTGGTGGGGCGCCGCGATCGGCCTGGTCGCACTGTCCGGCAACCCGGTGCTGGTCGTCGCGCTGCTCGCCGGCACGGCCGCGCTGTGGCTCGTCACGCCGGAGATGCGCAACCTGCGCCTGCCGCTGATCGGCCTGCCGCTCGCGGCCGCGATCTTCGCGCTGTGGCCGCTCGCCGCCTTTCAGGCAGCGCCGGACGACGCCGCGTGGTTCTTCAACCAGTGGATCCACGGCAGCCTGATGCGCTTCTCGGGCCCGCCGACCGCGGTGCTCGCCTATGCGGCGAAGAACCTTCCGCTGTTCACGTGGCCCGCGTGGCCGCTCGCGATCTGGGCCTGGTGGAGCTGGGCCGGCATGCGGCGCCGCGCGCACATCGCGATTCCACTGTCGGTCGTGGTACCGCTCGTCGCGCTCGTGATCCTGCAGAGCCAGCAGTCGAACCGCATGTACATGCTGTTGCTGCCGCCGCTCGCGGTGCTCGCCACCTTCGCGCTGCCGACCCTCAAGCGCGGCGCGATCAACGCGTTCGACTGGTTCGCGGTGCTGAGCTTCACGATCCTCGGCACCTTCGTGTGGCTCGTGTGGCTCGCGTCGCTCACCGGCTTCCCGCATCCGCTCGCGCGCAACCTCGCGCGCCTCGTGCCGGGCTACGAACCGCACTTCAAGATCCTGTCGTTCGTCTGCGCGGTGATCGTCACCGTGTGCTGGTGCCTGCTCGCGCGCTGGCGCGTCTCGCGCCAGCCGAAGGTGCTGTGGCGCAGCGTCGTGCTGTCGGGTGCGGGCACCACGCTGATGTGGGTGCTGCTGATGACGCTGTGGCTGCCGATCGTCAACTACGGCCGGACCTACAGCGACGTCGCGCAACAGATCGCGTCGCACCTGCCGAAAGACTATGAGTGCATCTCGCCCGTGCGGCTCGGCGATGCGCAGATCGCGACCTTCGCGTATTTCGGCGACATGCACTTCGAATTCTCGGGCGACTGCGACGTGATCCTGCGCCAGGACCGCGCCGACTTCGGCGAGCCGAGCGCGATGTCGCAATACGTGTGGCGTCTCGTATGGGAAGGCCGCCGCGTGGCCGACCGCGACGAGCGCTTCCGCCTGTACGAGCGCATCGAGCGGCCGGCGGCGCCCGTCAAGCGCCGTGGCCCACGCCACCGGGCGGTCGATTGACGATGTTCGCCGACATCCGCCGGATCGTCGGCCTCGCGTGGCCGGTGCTCGTCGGCCAGCTCGCGATCATCGCGTTCGGCGTGATCGACACGGCGATGGTCGGCCGCTACTCTGCCATCGACCTCGCCGCGCTCGGGCTCGGTTCGTCGATCTACGTGTCGGTCTACATCGGGTTGACGGGCATCCTGTCCGCGCTGCAGCCGATCACCGGGCAGCTGTACGGCGCGCGGCGCTACGCCGAGATCGGCGAGGAAGTCCGCCAGGCGCTGTGGCTCGCGCTGATGCTCGCGGTGCCCGGCTTCCTGCTGCTGCATTTTCCCGAACCGCTGCTGCACATCGCCCACGCGCCGCCCGCGTTGCACGACCGCACGGTCGATTACCTGCGAATCCTGTCGTACGGCCTGCCGGCGAGCCTCGTGTTCCGGATCTACAACGCGCTGACCAACGCGGCCGGCAAGCCGCGCCTCGCGATGATCCTGCAGGTCGGCGCGCTGCTGCTCAAGTTTCCGCTCAACGTGTGGTTCATCTTCGGCGGGCTCGGCGTGCCGGCCCTCGGCGGCCCCGGTTGCGGGCTCGCCAGTACGCTGATCAACTGGGCGCTCGCGCTGATCGGCTTCATGCTGCTCGCGAAGCTCGACGTGTTCTCGCCGCTTTCGATCTTCTCGCGCTTTTGCTGGCCCGTCTGGGCGCGCCAGAAGGCGATCCTGAAGCTCGGCGTGCCGATGGGCCTGTCGTACCTGATCGAGGTCACGTCGTACACGTGCATGGCGCTCTTCATCGCGCAGTTCGGCACGACGACGCTCGCCGGCCACCAGATCGCCGGCAACATCGGCGCGGTGCTGTACATGACGCCGCTGTCGATCGGGGTCGCGGCGTCGACGCTGGTGGCCCGCGCGCTCGGTGCCGGCCGCCCGGACGAGGCGCGGCTGCTCGGCCGGCACAGCGTGATGCTCGCGTGCGGGATCGCGGCCGCGTACGGCGTGCTCGTGTTCACGCTGCGTCCGCTGATCGTCAGCGGCTACACGCCGAATCCGGCCGTGGCCGCCGCCGCGCTGCCGCTGGTCGCGATCGTCACCTGCTACCACTTCTTCGACGCGCTGCAGATCACGTCCGCCTTCGTGCTGCGCGCGTACAAGGTCGCGGTCGTGCCGACCGTGATCTATGCGGTCGCGCTGTGGGGCGTCGGACTTGGCGGCGGCTACGTGCTCGGCTTCGACGTCGGCGGCCTCGCCCCCGCCTGGCTGACCGGCGCGCGCGGCTTCTGGTTCGCGAACACGATCAGCCTGATGCTGGCGGGCGCGGGCCTCGCGCTCTACCTGCGCCACGTCAGCCGCGCGCAACCGGCCGTCGGCGCATACGGCGCATGACGCACGGCGTGCGGCCTACGCGTCCTCCAGCACGTCGGCCGCGTGGTACGAGGACCGCACGAGCGGTCCGGCAACGACTTCCCTGAAACCGAGCGCCAGCCCCTCGTCGCGCCACGCGGCGAACGCCTCGGGGCTCACGTAGCGTCGCACCGGCAGATGGTGCGCGGACGGCGCGAGATACTGGCCGAGCGTCAGCACGTCGACCTCATGCGCGCGCAGGTCGCGCAGCGTGTCCCGCACCTCGTCGTCGCACTCGCCGAGCCCGAGCATCAAGCCCGATTTCGTCACGAGCGTCGGCCGCGCGGCCTTCGCGTGCGCGAGCAGTTCGAGCGAGCCGCGATAGTCGGCGCCCGGCCGCGCCGCCCGATACAGCGACGGCACCGTCTCGATGTTGTGATTGAACACGTCCGGCCACGCCGACGACAACGCATCGAGCGCACGCGCGACGCGGCCGCGGAAATCGGGCGTCAGCACCTCGACGCCGATGCCCGGCACGCTCGCGCGCACCGCCGCGATGCAGGCGGCGAAATGCGCGGCGCCGCCGTCGCGCAGGTCGTCGCGATCGACCGACGTGATCACGACGTAGCGCAGCCCGAGCGCCGCGACCGCGGCCGCGAGCCGCGCGGGCTCGTCGGCATCGAGCGGCTCGGGACGGCCGTGCGCGACGTCACAGAACGGGCAGCGCCGCGTGCACAGCCCGCCCATGATCATGAAGGTCGCGGTGCGCTGCGCGAAGCATTCGCCGATGTTCGGGCACATCGCCTCCTCGCAGACGGAATGCAGCCGATGCTCGCGCAGCACGGCCGCCATGTCGGCGACCGCCCCGCTCATCATCGGCCGCGCCCGCAGCCACGGCGGCTTCGGCAGCGCCGCGCCGCCCGCGGGCTCGACGCGCACCGGAATGCGCGCGAGCTTGTCGCGGCTGCGCGCGCCCGGCTGGCCGAGCGCGGTGAGGCTGGGTCGTTCGAGCGCGGCGGTCATCGTCAGTCTCCGAGGAACGCGACGATCAGGCGGTTCACGTCGGCAGCCGCCTCCATCTGCACCATGTGGCCGCTGCCGGCGATCACCTCGGCACGCACGCCGTCCGGCAAGCCCTGCGCGTGCCGCGCCGGAATCACCTGGTCGCGCTCGCCCCAGATCACGAGCGTGCGCGGCGCGAGCGACCCGACGCGGTCGCGGAACACGCGCCGCTGGGCCGCACCGTCGAACGCGGCGCTCGCGATCTTCTCCAGCGCGGCCTGCACGCCTTCGAGCCGCTTGTACTTGACGAGATCCTCGACCAGTTGCCGCGTGACGAGCGCGTGGTCCGCGAACAGCGCGCCGAGGTGCGGCTTCAGCGTGTTGCGGCTGTTGCCGGCGACGAAGCCGTCGATGTAATCGCGGTTGATGTCGGCGCCGAGCCCAGCACTCGCGATCAGCGTCAGCGATGCGACGCGCTCCGGCGCGCTGTCGGCCAACGTCATCGCCACCGCGCCGCCCATCGAATGGCCGATCAGGTGCGCGCGCTCGATGTGCTGCGCATCGAGCAGCGCGAGCACCGCATCGGCCAGTTCGTCGAGGCTGCCGGTGTCGACTGCCTTGCCCGACTCGCCATGCCCCGGCAGATCGAGCGCCCAGACGGGCCGGTGCGCGGCGAGCTCCGCGTGGTTGAACAGCCAGTTGTTGAGGTCGCCGCCGAAGCCGTGGATCAGCACGGCGGGCGTGCCCGAGCCGTCGCCGAGCTTCAGGAACCGGACCGTGCGTCCGCCGATCTGCGCCTTCTCGGGCTGCGGGCCGGCCGCATCGTCGGCGGCCGCGGCCGGCACGAAATCGCGCTGGAATTCGGCGATCGCCGCGTCGATGTCGGCATCGCTCGCCTCGGCCGCGGCCACCACGCCGAGCAGCGCGCCGACGGGCAGCGTCTCGCCCTCCTGCGCGACCTGCCGGCGCAGCGTGCCGTCGAACGCGCACTCGACGCCCGACGAGATCTTGTCGGTCTCGACGTCGAGCACTTCGTCGCCCTTCGTCACGCGCTCGCCGATCGCCTTCAGCCAGCCGTTGACCTGCCCCTGCTCCATCGACAGCCCCCACTTGGGCATCGTGATCATGTGAATCGACATCGTGTCAGCTCCTGGTCTTGAGTACCGCCTGCGCGATCGCGTCGGCGGACGGGATGTAAAGGTCTTCCAGCACGCCGGCGAACGGCGCGGGCGTATGCGGCGCGGTGACGAGCTCGATCGGCGCCTTGAGCGTCCGGAACGCGCGCTGTGCGACGAGCGCGGCGATGTCGGTCGCGATCGAGCAGCGCGGGTTCGCTTCATCGACCACCACCACGCGCCCGGTGCGCGCCGCGCTTTCAAGGATCGTTTCCTCGTCGAGCGGCGACGTCGTACGCAGGTCGATCACGTCGACGTGAATGCCGTCCTTCGCGAGCTTCGCGGCCGCGTCGGTCGCGAGATGCACCATCCGGCCGTACGTGACGATCGTCGCGTCGTCGCCTTCGCGCACGACGTTCGCCTCGCCGAACGGAATCGCATAGGATTCCTCAGGTACATCGCCTTCGCGCGTGTAGAGCAGCTTGTGTTCGAGGAAGATCACGGGATCGTTGTCGCGGATCGACTGGATCAGCAGCCCCTTCGCGTCGTAAGGCGTCGACGGGCACACGACCTTCAGCCCCGGAATGTGCGTAAACAGCGACGTGAGCATCTGCGAATGCTGCGCGGCCGCGCGCAGGCCCGCGCCGTACATCGCGCGGATCACGACCGGCGTCACGGCCTTGCCGCCGAACATATAGCGGAATTTCGCGGCCTGGTTGAAGATCTGGTCGAAGCACACGCCCATGAAATCGATGAACATCAGCTCCGCGACGGGCCGCATCCCGCATGCGGCCGCGCCGACCGCCGCGCCGATGTAGCCGCCTTCCGACAGCGGCGTATCGAGCACGCGGCCCGGAAACTTGTGAAACAGCCCCTTCGTCACGCCGAGCACGCCGCCCCATGCGTCGTCCTCGCCCGGCGCACCCGCGCCGCCCGCGTTGTCCTCGCCCATCACGATCACGCTGTCGTCGCGCGCCATTTCCTGCGCGAGCGCCTCGTTGATCGCCTGCGAATAAGTGATCTTCCTTGCCATGTCTGTCTCCTGGGATATTCGGTTCGCCGTGCCGGCTGCGCCGGCCGCCGGCAGCTGTGTCAGAGCGCGCTCACGGGTACGACACGTACACGTCGGTCAGCAGGTCGGCCGCGTCGGGCAGCGGCGCGGCCTTCGCCTGCGCGACCGCATCGTCGATCAGCGCCTTCACCTGCGCATCGACCGCGCGCAGATCGTCGGTCGTCAGCACCTCGGCACGCACGACGCGCGCTTCGAAATGCTTCAGGCAGTCCTTCTCGTCGCGCAGCTTCTGCACTTCGCCCGGCGCGCGGTAGGTCTGCGCATCGCCTTCGAAATGGCCGAAGTAGCGCGTGAACTTCACCTCGACGAGCGTCGGGCCGCCGCCGTTGCGCGCGCGCGCGACGGCCTCGCCGAGCGCCTCGTGCACCGCGAAGAAGTCGAAGCCGTCGACGATCACGCCCGGCATCCCGAAGCCGTTCGCGCGGTCCGCGATGTTGTCCGTCGCGACCGACCAGCTCGACGACGTCGCTTCCGCATAGCCGTTGTTCTCGGCCACGAAGATCGCCGGCAGGCGCCACACCGACGCGAGGTTCATCGATTCGAAGATCACGCCCTGGTTCGACGCGCCGTCGCCGAAGAAGCACACGCCGACGCCGCCGGTCTTCTTGTGCTTGGCCGCGAGCGCCGCGCCGCACACGAGCGGGCCGCCCGCGCCGACGATCCCGTTCGCGCCGAGCATCCCCATCGCCAGGTCGGCGATGTGCATCGAGCCGCCCTTGCCGTGGCAGACGCCCGTTTTCTTGCCGTAGATCTCGGCCATCATCCCGTGCACGTCAACGCCTTTCGCGATGCAGTGGCCGTGCCCGCGGTGCGTGGTGGCGACGTAGTCCGCAAGTCCGAGATGCAGCATCGTGCCGACCGCGGAAGCCTCCTCGCCCGCGTACAGGTGAACGAAGCCGGGGATTTCGCCGGTCGCGAACTCGACGTGCAGGCGCTCCTCGAATTCGCGGATCGTGCGCATCAGCCGGTAGGCGTCCAGCAGCGTGTCCCTGCTGAGCTGTGTCGAAACGGTCATGTGTGTCTCCTGGATAGGTCTGACTGCGAATGCCGCCGCGACAATGCTGCGGCGACGGATTGCATGGCGGCCCTGCGGCCGTCAGTGAAACGTGACGCGCCCGTCGACGCGCGCGGCCCGCATGCGCGCGATGGCGACCGGTTCGTCGAAACGGGCTGTCATGGCGAAGTCTCCTTGTAGAAGGTTCGGAATCCGATCGAGATGTCGTCGCGAAGCCGCGATCAGAAGCGCCACGCGCCGGCATCGCGCAACAGCTGCCGCGACGACGCGTAACGCAGCGTGCGGCCGACATCGACCGTCAACGGCCCGCGCCAGTCGAGCGCGATCTCGTAGCGCTCGCCGCGCGCGACCTCGATCTCGCGCTCGCCGTCGAACGCGAGCGTGCCGTGCTCGAACGGGATCGTCTGCCACGCATTCGGCTCGAGCCGCTCGCAGCTGCGCATCACGACACGATCGACGCGGCCGGGCGCGATCGGCGCGACGAGCGGCGTGCCGGCGGTCTTGCCGTCGGCGGCGAAGCGCATCGCGAGCCCGTGCGGCGCGCTGCGCTCGAGCGGGGCCCACGCGCCGCCGAGCGCGGACAGGCCGATGCCGTCCGGCTCCGCAAACGTCAGGTAGAGCGTGTCGATGTCGTCGGGCCCCGAGATCGCGCGCGCACCGATGAAGCGCTGGCGGGCCGCGCATACGTCGACGAGCGCGATCTCCTCGCGCCCCGCGTTCGCGCCCGCCGCGCAGCGCACGACGAGCCGCTTGTTGCGCATGAACGCGACCTCCGCCGGCACGGCGCCGGTCGCGGCAAGTCCTGCCGCGACGCCCGCGACGGTCGCTTCGCGATGTTCGGGAAACGCATTGTTGGTGCCGGTGGACAGCGCGACGAGCGGCGTCGCGCCGCAATGCGCGGCGACCGCGCGATGCGTGCCGTCGCCGCCGAGCACGACGATCAGCGCGACTTCCAACCGTCGCATGTAGGCGGCACCGGCCTGCGTGTCGGCGACGGTGTCCGAGATCGGCAGGTCGACGAATTCGACGTCGGGCCAGCGCTCGTGCGGCGCGACCGCGCGATGCGTATCGAGCGCACGCATCAGCAGCGTCGCGATGCCCGTCTTGTCGCGCAAGGTCAGCACGCGCTCGACGCCCATCGCACCGAGGCCGGCGAGCAGGCGCACGACCATGTTGGCCTTTTCCGCCGTCGGGAATACGGATGCATGCGTCGTCAGGCGGCGAATGTCGCGCCCCGATGCGGGGTTCGCGATCACGCCGACGGTCACGGGCGTCGTCACGGGCTTGTCTCCATCCAGTGGGCCGGCGCTCGCGCGCCGGCCTTGCATGTGTCGTCCGCCGTCATCGAGGGCAGCGGATCGTCGTCGCCGACGCGATTGCGCCGGCTTGCCCGTGACATCTGCAAGCGGCGTGCCACCGTGTGTGCAATGACCGCGAAACCCGCGTGCGGACTGGCTCGGCCGGTACGCCAGGCATCGGCATCTGCTGCCGCGAGCGCCCGACGCCCTGCGAAACCGCCCGTGTGTCTCACGCGGTCGATCTCCTGGCGCGCCGGTTTCGGCGCCTTCATCCGGACCGCAATTTCGCCGGCAGGCCACGCGGCTCGCGGCGCGGCGCGCACCGCCGTGCGCCGGCCCACCGTTGCGCGCGGCCTGCCCGCGCGTCTCAGCCGCGCGAGACCGGCTGAGATACCGCTGAGACGACCGTCTCACGCCGCGCGCGTGCTGCGATGCAATGTGATCCGCGCAAGCGGATGTGCTACAAGAACATCGAATTCCCCGCCGTACGGAACCGGAGCCGATCATGCCCTACGCAGTCCCCCAGGCCCAGCACGCCGACCGTGTGCTCGGCGCGCTCGCCGGACGCCTGCCCGCGCCGGCCGATTCCGCGCGTCTCGTGTCGTCGTGGCAGCGCTCGCTCGAGCGCTACGCGCTCGACCCGGCGTCGTCGATCGGCCCGCGCGTGCTGACCGCGGCCGAGCTGCGCGAGGTGCGCGACAAGGAGGAGGCCTTCCTGCGCGCATCGGGCCAGTGCCTGACACGCCTGCACGACATGATTCGCGTCGCCGACTACTGCGTGATGCTGACCGACGCGCACGGCGTGACGATCGATTACCGGATCGACCGCGAACGCCGCAACGACTTCCGTCATGCGGGGCTGCACATCGGCTCGTGCTGGTCGGAAAGCGAGGAAGGCACCTGCGGCGTCGCGAGCGTGCTGACCGATCTCGCGCCGATCACCGTGCACAAGACCGACCACTTCCGCGCGGCGTTCACCACGCTCACCTGCAGCGCGGCCCCGATCTTCGCGCCGGGCGGCGAACTGATCGGCGTGCTCGATGCGTCGGCCGTCCAGTCGCCGGACGGCCGCGACAGCCAGCGTCTCGTGTACCAGCTCGTGCGGCAGAGCGCGGCGCTGATCGAGGATGGCTACTTCGTGCACAGCACCGCGCAGCACTGGATATTGTTCGGGCATCCGAATCGTCACTACGTCGAGGCGCAACCCGAATGGCTGATCGCGTTCGACGAATGCGGCAATATCGTCGCCGCGAACCGGACGGCGCGCGACGCGCTGCCGGCGCTGCGCGAACCGCGCCATATCGACGAGATCTTCGATGCGACCGAGATGCCGCTGCGCGACGCCGCGCGGCTCGATGCGATCGTCGCGCTGCGGCTGCGCGCGACGGGCGCCCCGCTCTACGCACGGCTGCGCGCGCCGCTACGGCGCGCCGGCCGCGAAACCGGCACGGCACGAGCCGCCCCGGCATCGCGCCGCCCCGGCACCGCGCAGCGCCACGTCGGCGCGCTGACGCCGTTCCTGCACAGCAGCGACGCGCGGGTCGCGCAGCAGGCCGAACTCGCGCTGCGTGTCGTGAGCAAGCGGCTGCCGATTCTCGTGCTTGGCGAAACCGGCGCGGGCAAGGAAGTGTTCGCCCGCGCGATCCACGACGCCGGTGCGCGACGCACACGGCCGTTCGTCGCGGTCAACTGCGGCGCGCTGCCCGAGGCGCTGATCGAAAGCGAGCTGTTCGGCTATGCGGCCGGTGCGTTCACCGGTGCGCGCAAGCACGGCGCGCGCGGCAGGATCGCGCTCGCCGACGGCGGCACGCTGTTCCTCGACGAAATCGGCGACATGCCGCTCACGCTGCAGACGCGCCTGCTGCGCGTGCTCGCCGACGGCGAGGTCGTCCCGCTCGGCAGCGATACGCCGGTGCGCGTCGATCTCGACGTGATCTGCGCGACGCACCGCGATCTCGCGCGGATGGTGGCCGACGGCACGTTCCGCGAGGATCTGTATTACCGGCTGAGCGGCGCGACGTTCGAACTGCCGCCGCTGCGCGAGCGCGCGGACGTGCGCGACGTGATCGCCGCGGTGTTCGCCGAGGAAGCGCAGGCGACCGGCCATGTGCTCACGCTCGACGCGACGCTCGCCGAGCAGCTCGCCGCGTATCCGTGGCCCGGCAACGTGCGGCAGCTGCGCAACGTGCTGCGCTATGCGTGCGCGGTGTGCGACGCCGCACGCGTGACGCGGCGCGACCTGCCCGCCGATCTCGCCGCGCAGCTCGGTGCGGGCCCGGCCGGCGCGCTGCCGGACGACGAACGCGGCCGCATCGTCGCGGCGCTCACCGCGCATCGCTGGCGGCCGGACGCTGCCGCGCAGGCGCTCGGCATCTCGCGCGCGACGTTGTACCGGCGGATCGCGAAACACCGGATCGTCGCGCCGCACCGCCTCTGAAGCATTGGGCTCGCGCGATGCGTCGGCACGCGTCGCGTCACGCGGCGCGCGCGCCCGCTTCGGTCGTGCCGGCGTCCCGACCGGCCGCTTCATCGCGCCGCGTGAACACCTCGTGCGCGGCGAACAACGCGTTGAGGGCGGCCGGAAAACCCGCGTAGACGGCCATCTGCATGAACACCTCGACGATCTCGTCGCGCGTGCAGCCGACGTTCAGCGCCGCCTCGACATGCACCTTCAGTTGCGGCTGCGCGTTGCCGAGCGCGGCCAGCGCGGCGATCGTCGCGATCTCGCGCGCTTTCAGGTCGAGCTGCGGCCGGCTGTAGATGTCGCCGAAACCGAATTCGACGATCAGCCGCCCGAAGTCCGGCGCGATCGGCGCAAGCGACGCGATCACGCGTTCGCCTACTTCGCCGTCGATTTCCTTCAGCTTGTTCCAGCCGCGCGCATAGCGATCTTCAACGAGTCGTTCCATGGTGTCCGTCCTGTTCCGAGAATGAGTGAGTAGGGTTCGCCCGTCGTTCCGTCTCGCGTTCCTGCGTCTCGTAGTACGTGATCTTGTCGCCGATCGCGTCGAGGCTTGCCTGCAACTCCGCGATATGCGCGCGCACCGCGTCGCGATGCGCGACCAGCAAGTCCCGCCGTGCACCGAACGTCGACTCGCCTTGCGCACGCAGCGCCGCGAACTGCTGCATCTGCGCGATCGGCATGCCGGTCGCCTTCAGGCGCATCACGAAGTCCAGCCAGTCAAGATCGGCCGGCGCGTAGAGCCGGTGCCCGGCCGCCGTGCGCGAAATCGCGCGCAGCAGGCCGGCCTGCTCGTAATACCGCAGCGTATGCGTCGACACGCCGGTCAGTTCGGCGACTTGCCCGATCGTGAGCGGACCGGCGGTGGAGGATCTGGATACGGTTTTCGACATGGCGGGAACAAGGTTAGGAGTTAGAGTTCACTCTAAGTCAAGCGTTGTCGCACGGCCAAGTACAACAATTTGGAATCACCGCCGCGGACACCGTAAAGAATGGTCAAAACGGCCACCCGACGCGGCTTTCCGTCTTTACAGCGACGCAAGCCTTCAGCAAGATTCGGTCAGCCTGTCTCAAAAAGGGCACGCATTTGTCCTATGCTTAACGGCGACGCCCGGCCAGGTCTCGCCCCGCCGTCCGTTGCAACAGCCATTCATCCGTCAGAACCAGGGAGCCTTTGCCATGCTGAAAAAGCTGCTGATGCTGTTCGTCGCGCTATCGCTGTCGCTTGCCGCCGGCCTCGCCGCGGCCGTCGAAGTCAACACGGCCGACCAGGCCGCGCTCGAATCGGTGAAGGGCCTCGGCCCCGTGAAGTCGAAGGCGATCATCGACGAACGCACCAAGAACGGCCCGTTCAAGGACGCGGACGATCTCGCGAACCGCGTGAAGGGTCTCGGCACGAAGTCGGTCGGGCATCTGGAGGAAAACGGCCTGACGATCGGCGGCTCGTCGACGCCGCCGAAGGGCGTGAAGCTGTCGAAGCCGGCCGCGACGACCTCGTCGACCACGTCGGCCACGACGCCGGCAGGCACCGCTCCGACGTCGACGACCGCGACGGCCGGCACGACGGCTGCGGCACCTGCACCGGCCGCGAGCGCTCCGGAAGCGGCGACCAAGCCGGCCAAGGGCAAGCGCGCCTCGAAGAAGGAGAAGGCGGCCGCAGCCGCGGCGGCCTCCGCCGACGCGGGCGCGAGCGCGCCGGCCGCAGCGTCGTCCACGAAGGCGACGAAGGGTTCGAAGAAGAAGAGCAAGAAGGACAAGGCAGCCTCCGCCGCCGCGGCGTCGGGCGCCTGATGTGCGCCGCGTGCGCGATGGCGTGCGCGCGGCATTCGATCAACGGGCGCCGTCGTCACGGCGCCCTTTTCAGTAAAGGTGAAGAACCATGGGTCTCCTCGATATCGTTGGCGGTCTTCTCGGCGGCCAGGCCGGCGGCAACTCGCAAAGCGCGCTGATCGCGACCGCGCTCGAATTCATCAACAACCAGCCGGGCGGGCTGAACGGCCTGATCGAGAAGTTCCAGAAAGGCGGCGCCGGCGACGTGATCGGCTCGTGGGTCGGCACCGGCGAAAACCAGCCGATCTCGCCCGACACGCTGCAGAACGTGCTCGGCTCGGACGTCGTCGGTTCGCTCGCCAGCAAGATCGGCATCGATCCGGGCCAGGCCTCGTCGATCCTCGCGCAGGTGCTGCCGCACGTCGTCAACAGCGCGACGCCGAACGGCGAAGTGCCGGCCGGCGGCCAGATCGACACGTCGAACGTGCTGGGCACGCTCACGCAGCTCGCCGGCATGTTCGGCGGCAACAAGCAGGCCTGAGCCGCGCCGGCTGACGGCCTCGCCGGCGGTTTCGGCCGCCCCATATGCAAACACCCCGCCTGAGCGGGGTGTTTGTTTTTGCGTGCCCGGCGCGAACCGGACACGCGGCCGATTGCCGGCGATCAGTGCACGACGCGGTCGAACACGAACTGGCCGTCGTTGACGTCGACCGGGATCACGTCCTTCGGACCGAAGCGGCCCGCGAGGATCAGCTTCGCGACCGGGTTCTCGATCTCCTGCTGGATCGCGCGCTTCAGCGGCCGCGCGCCGAACACCGGATCGTAGCCGACCTTCGCGATCTGCTCGAGCGCCGCCGGCGACACGTCGAGCGCCATGTCGAGCTTCGCGAGCCGGTCGTGCAGGCGCGCGAGCTGGATCTTCGCGATCGACTCGATGTTGCTGCGATCGAGCGCGTGGAACACGACGACGTCGTCGATCCGGTTCAGGAACTCCGGACGGAAGTGCTGCTTCACTTCGAGCCACACGGCGTCCTTGATCTCTTCCTGCGGCGAACCCGTCATCGCCTGGATCACCTGCGAGCCGAGGTTCGATGTCATCACGATCACCGTGTTCTTGAAGTCGACCGTACGCCCCTGCCCGTCGGTCATGCGGCCGTCGTCGAGCACCTGCAGCAGCACGTTGAACACGTCCGGATGCGCCTTCTCGATCTCGTCGAGCAGGATCACGCTGTACGGCTTGCGGCGCACGGCTTCCGTCAGGTAGCCGCCTTCCTCGTAGCCGACGTAGCCCGGCGGCGCGCCGATCAGCCGCGCGACGCTGTGCTTCTCCATGAACTCGCTCATGTCGATGCGGATCAGGTGCTCTTCGGAATCGAACAGGAACGACGCCAGCGCCTTGCACAGCTCGGTCTTGCCGACCCCCGTCGGGCCGAGGAACAGGAACGAGCCGTACGGACGGTTCGGATCGGCGAGACCCGCGCGCGAACGACGGATCGCATCCGCGACCGCGCTGATCGCCTCGTCCTGGCCGACCACGCGCTCGTGCAGCTTCTCCTCGATGTGCAGCAGCTTCTCGCGTTCGCCCTGCATCATCCGCGACACCGGAATCCCGGTTGCGCGCGACACGACTTCCGCGATTTCTTCGGCGCCGACCTGCGTGCGGAGCAGCCGCGGACGCGTCGGGTTGTGCTGCTCCTGCTCTTCGGCCTGCGTGACCTGCTTCAGTCGCGACTCGAGTTGCGGCAGCTTGCCGTACTGCAGCTCGGCGACCTTCTCCAGCTTGCCCTCCCGCTGCAGACGCGCGATGTCGGCGCGCACCTTCTCGATCTCTTCCTTGAGCTGCGCGCTGCCCTGCACCGCGGCCTTCTCGGCGGTCCAGATCTCTTCCAGGTCAGCATATTCGCGGCCGAGCCGCTCGATCTCTTCCTCGATCAGCTGCAGGCGCTTCTGCGACGCTTCGTCCTGCTCCTTCTTCACGGCCTCGCGCTCGATCTTCAGCTGGATCAGCCGGCGATCGAGCTTGTCCATCTCTTCGGGCTTCGAATCGATTTCCATCTTGATCTTCGACGCAGCCTCGTCGATCAGGTCGATTGCCTTGTCCGGCAGGAAACGATCGGTGATGTAGCGATGCGACAGCTCGGCCGCGGCGACGATCGCCGGGTCGGTGATGTCGACGCCGTGGTGCAGTTCGTACTTCTCCTGCAGCCCGCGCAGGATCGCGATCGTCGCCTCGACGCTCGGCTCGTCGACGAGCACCTTCTGGAAGCGGCGCTCGAGCGCGGCATCCTTCTCGATGTACTTGCGGTATTCGTCGAGCGTGGTCGCGCCGATGCAGTGCAGCTCGCCGCGCGACAGCGCCGGCTTCAGCATGTTGCCCGCGTCCATCGCGCCTTCGGCCTTGCCGGCACCGACCATCGTGTGAATCTCGTCGATGAACACGATCGTCTGGCCTTCGTCCTTCGCGATGTCGTTGAGCACGGCCTTCAGGCGCTCCTCGAACTCGCCGCGGTACTTCGCGCCGGCGAGCAGCGCGGCCATGTCGAGCGACAGCACGCGCTTGCCCTTCAGCGTCTCCGGCACTTCGCCGTTGACGATCCGCTGCGCGAGCCCTTCGACGATCGCGGTCTTGCCGACGCCCGGCTCGCCGATCAGCACCGGGTTGTTCTTGGTGCGGCGCTGCAGGATCTGGATCGAACGGCGGATTTCGTCGTCGCGGCCGATCACCGGATCGAGCTTGCCCGCGCGGGCGCGCTCGGTCAGGTCGACCGTGTATTTCTTCAGCGCCTCGCGCTGGCTTTCCGCGTCCTGGCTGTGCACCTGCGAGCCGCCGCGCACCGCGGCGATCGCGGCTTCGAGCGCCTTGCGCGTGAGGCCGTGCTGGCGGGCCAGCTTGCCGGCTTCGCCCTTGTCGTCGGACACGGCGAGCAGGAACATCTCGCTCGCGATGAACGTGTCGTTGAGCTTCTGCGCTTCCTTGTCGGCCTGGTTCAGCAGCCCGGCCAGCTCCCGGCCGATCTGGATGTCGCCGCCCGTGCCCGTCACTTGCGGCAGGCGCGAAATGGCTTCGTTCAGCGCGCCTTGCAGCGCCTGCACGTGAACGCCCGCGCGCGACATCAGCGAGCGGGCGGAGCCGTCCTGCTGCGCGACCAGCGCCGCCAGCACGTGAACGGGTTCGATGTATTGATTGTCGCGCCCTGCCGCGAGGCTTTGCGCGTCAGAGAGTGCTTCCTGGAACTTGGTGGTGAGCTTGTCGATTCTCATTTGGTGAGACCTCCAATTTTCGATTAACACCAAGATGAGGATGGTTATACGGGTTTCAAGCGGAATTCGGGTTGATTCAACGCAAAAATCGCCGGGCGGCGACCCGCCGGCCTGTGGGCGGGCCGCAGCGCGGACGGCGGGGATGGCGCCGGCGTGTCAGTCGCCCCTCGACGACGATTCGGCGGCCGCCGGCGCGTCATCCCCGGACGGTTCGGCGCGCACGCGCGCGATCGGACGAATGCCCAGCAGCGCGGCGAGCGGCGACGCGGGCACGCTCAGCTCGCCGAGCGTGTGGCGGTCGAGCTCGGCGAAGAATGCGTCGCGCGCGGCCGCCAGCACACCTTTCAGGCGGCACTGCGGCTCGATCACGCAGCCGCGCGCCTCGTCGCCGTCGGCCACGAAGCAGCCGACCAGCGCGAAATCGTTTTCGGTCGCACGCACCACCTGGCCGACCGTCAGCTTCAGCGATTCGGGGAACAGCCGCAGCCCGCCGTTGCGGCCGCGCACGGTGTCGACCCAGCCGAGCTCGCCGAGCTGCTGCACGACTTTCATCAGATGGTTCTTCGAGATGCCGTAGGCGTCCGAGATCTCCTGGATCGTCGCGAGCCCCTCGCCGCGCACGGCGAGATACAACATGACGCGCAGCGAGTAGTCGGTGTAGTCGGTGAGTCTCATGAGCAGATACGGAAAATCGTCGATCGTGCCCCGCTCGGGCGAAGCGGGTCGATCGGAACGCGCGCCGAGGCGGCTGTCGAGGCCACCGACGACGCCGGGTTGCCGGGACGGCCTGCGCGCAATAAGATGCATGGAATCTGCGCATTTTTCAGGCAGGGGTGGACGCTATTTTGCGTCAAAATCCCGTCGGCGTCCTGCGCGTTGCCCGCGCCATCGTTCCGCCGACACGTCACCGATACCCTGAATTTCCCGGCCCTTTTTTGCCATGACCGCCCTGCCCGCCACGCCCGATACCGCTCCGGCCCGCCTGCGCGACGCCGAACCGACCGAAGACAACATCCGCGACCTCGTGTACGCGTTCTACGACCGCGTGCGCGCCGATCCGCTGCTGGGCCCCGTGTTCGACGCGAAGCTGGACGGCCGCTGGGACGACCATCTGCCGAAGATGGTGAGCTTCTGGTCGAGCCTCGTGCTCGGCACCAAGAGCTATCGCGGCAACGTGCAGCAGGCGCACCAGCCGCTCGACGGGATCGAGCCCGCGCATTTCAGCCGTTGGCTGTCGCTGTTCCTGAAGACCGTCGAGGGGCGCTACACGCCGCCCGCGGCCATCCGCTTCATGGAGCCCGCGCTGCGGATCGCGCAGAGCCTGCAGTTGAGCCGCTTCGGCTGGGATTACCCGATTCCGCCCGAGCAGCAGGCGCTGCTCGACGCGATCGCGCCGCGCCGCCGCGACACGGGCGACGATCCGCATGCGCTGCCGTCACGCGCCCGCGGCGAGCCGTTTCCGACGAGGATCATCGGACGCGGCACGGATCCGGACGCCTGACACGACGATTCGCTGCGCTCGAACCCTCGAGCGCCTGCGGCACATCGCCGCACAATGCGAACGCCGCGCTCAACGCGGCGTGTTGCCCGATTCGACGCCCCAGCGCGCGAGCGCCGCATCGTCGGTACTGCGGGCATCGACCCAGCGCTCGCCGTCCGGCGTCGTTTCCTTCTTCCAGAACGGCGCCTCGGTCTTCAGGTAGTCCATCACGAATTCGCAAGACGCGAACGCGTCGCCGCGATGCGACGCGACCGTCGCGACCATCACGATCTGGTCGAGCGGCAGCAGCCGGCCGACGCGGTGCACGATCGCGACGTCGATCCCGGGCCAGCGCCGGCCGGCCTCGGCGGCGATCTTCTCGAGCGCCTTCTCGGTCATCCCCGGATAGTGCTCGAGTTCCATCGCGGCGACCGAATCGCCTTCGTTCAGGTCGCGCACGGTGCCGACGAAGCATGCGACCGCGCCGATCTTCGGGTTGCGCGCGCGCAGTGCCGCGACTTCGGTGTTCAGGTCGAAGTCGTCGGTCTGGATTCGTATCGTTGCCATCATCTGCCTCTGTCGACCAGAGTTGGCGCTTTAGCGCTTACTCTGGTCCCATGCTTTGCGGTCGACCAGAGTTAGCGCTTTAGCGCTTACTCGGGTCCCATGCTTCGCGGTCGACCAGAGTTGGCGCTTTAGCGCCTACTCTGGTCCCATCCAAAGCTCAACCGCCCGTCACCGGCGGAAAGAACGCGACCTCGCAACCGTCGGTGAGCCGCGTATCGGGATCGGTCATCTCGTGATTGCATGCCATGCGCAACGCGCGCCCTTCGGCGAGCGTTTCGGCCCACGCGCCGCCACGCAGGCGCAGCCACGCGCGCACGTCGCCGACGGTCGTCACGCCGTCCGGCACGTCGGCCTGCTCGTCGGACACGCCCAGCGCCTCGCGCACGCTTGCAAAGAATTTCAGCTGAATCTTCATAAGTCGGGAAGCCGTCGTATTACGACAGCAATTCGGAAAACGGAATGAAACGCACGGTCTCGCCCGCGCTGATCGCGTGCTGCGGCGGATTGTCGATCAGTCCGTCGCCCCAGACCGTCGACGTCAGCACCGCCGAGCTCTGGTTCGGGAACAGGTCGAGGCCGCCGGCCGCGTTGACGCGCGCGCGCAGGAATTCGTTGCGCCGGTCGCCCTTGCCTTGCGAGAAGTCCGCGCGCAGCGACAGCGCGCGCGGCGCGACGTCGCGCACGCCGGACAGGCGCAGCAGGAACGGCCGCACGAACAGCAGAAACGTGACGAAGCTCGACACGGGGTTGCCCGGCAGCCCGATGAAATGGGCGTCGGGACGCGCGTCGCCGCGGCGCACCGCGCCGAACGCGAGCGGCTTGCCCGGCTTCATCGCGATCTGCCACAGCGCGAGCCGCCCTTCGGCCTCGACGGCCGGCTTCACGTGATCCTCGTCGCCGACCGATACGCCGCCGCTTGTCAGGATCACGTCGTGATCGCGCGCGGCCTCGCGCAGCGTGTCGCGGGTCGCCGCGAGCGAGTCGGGCACGATCCCGTAATCGGTCACGTGGCAACCGAGCCGCTCGAGCAGCCCGCGCAGCGTGAAGCGGTTCGAGTTGTAGATCGCGCCGGGCTTCAGCGGCTCGCCCGGCATCGTCAGTTCGTCGCCGGTGAAGAACACCGCGACGCGAATCCGCCGCGCGACCGACAGCTGCGCGCAGCCGACCGACGCGGCCAGCCCGAGCGCCTGCGGCGTGAGCCGCGTGCCGGACGGCAGGATCACCGAACCCTGGCGGATGTCCGCGCCCTGCGCGGTGATCCATTCACCGGCCTTCGGCGTGTGCAGGATCTCGACCGCATCGCCGTCGGCCGACGTCTGTTCCTGCATCACGACGGCGTCGGCGCCGGGCGGCACCGTCGCGCCGGTGAAGATCCGCGCGGCCGTGCCCGCCGCGAGCGGCGCAGCCGGATGGCCGGCAGGAATCCGCTGCGACACCGGCAGGCGCCGCTCGCCGTGCAGCAGGTCGGCGACGCGCACCGCGTAGCCGTCCATCGCGCTCGTATGCATCGGCGGCACGTCGAGCGGCGAACTCACGTCGGCCGCCAGCACACGGCCGAGCGCATCGAGCGTGGCGACGGTTTCGGCGCCGGGCAACGGCTTCGCGGCTTCGAGCAGCGCGGCGAGCGCTTCGGCGGTCGACAGCATCGGCGCGCGCGGCGCCGCGGGATTCGGATTCGACATCGATGGAATCGGGGAAACGTTGGAGTCAATACGTCATTGTAGCGACGCCGTCGCGCCCACGCGCGATATGCCGGACATGCGGCAACTGTGATCGGCGCGAACACGCGGCACTGGCACTCGTTTCGATTTACTTGTTTCGATTCGCGCGCCGTCGGACGGCGCGCCCGTGCGCGGCCGCGGCCCAACCCAAACAAAACGGCCGGAACCCCGATCCGTGCGACGAATCGGCATTCCGGCCGTGCTGCGCCGCCGGGCTTGCGCCCCCGCGGCACGGTGCTACCCCCCGGTGCTACGTCATGCGCCCGTATGCGCGACGATGAAGTCCTTCACCTGCTGCGCGTCGGCCTTCACGACCTCGAAACGCTGCGGCAGCGCCTCGAGCCCGTCGAATGCAGCCGGCCGCTCGGCCTCGCGATCGAGCGCTTCGCGGATCGTCTCGCCGAACTTGATCGGCTGGGCCGTCTCGAGCACGACCATCGGCACGCCCGCGTCGAGATGCTCGCGCGCGACCTTCACGCCGTCGGCCGTGTGCGTATCGATCATCGTGTCGTAGCGCGAGAACACGTCGCGGATCGTCGCGATACGGTCCGTGTGGCTGCTGCGGCCCGACACGAAGCCGAACTCGGCGACGCGCGCGAAATCGCCGCTCGCCGCGAGATCGAAACCACCCTTCTCCTCGACGTCGCGGAACAGCTGCATCACGCGGGCCGGATCGCGGCCGAGCAGGTCGAACACGAAGCGCTCGAAGTTCGATGCCTTCGAGATGTCCATGCTCGGGCTGCTCGTGTGATAGGTGTTTTCCGCGCTGCGCACGCGGTATGCGCCGGTGCGGAAGAACTCGTCGAGCACGTCGTTCTCGTTGGTCGCGACCACGAGCTTCGCGATGGGCAGGCCCATCATCCGCGCGATGTGACCCGCGCAGACGTTGCCGAAGTTACCCGACGGCACCGTAAACGACACGCGCTCGTCGTTCGACGTCGTCGCCGCGAAATAGCCCTTGAAGTAGTACACGACCTGCGCGACGACGCGCGCCCAGTTGATCGAGTTGACCGTGCCGATCTTCTGCTGCGCCTTGAACGCGTGATCGTTCGAGACGGCCTTCACGATGTCCTGGCAGTCGTCGAACACGCCTTCGACCGCGAGGTTGAAGATGTTCGGATCCTGCAGGCTGAACATCTGGGCGGTCTGGAACGCGCTCATCTTCTTGTGCGGCGACAGCATGAACACGCGCACGCCTGCCTTGCCGCGCATCGCGTACTCGGCCGCGCTGCCGGTGTCGCCCGACGTCGCGCCGAGGATGTTCAGCGCTTCGCCGTGCTTCGCGAGCGTGTACTCGAACAGGTTGCCGAGCAGCTGCATCGCCATGTCCTTGAACGCGAGCGTCGGGCCGTTCGACAGTTCGAGCAGCGACAGCGCCGCGCCGTTCTCGGTGCCGAGCGTCTTCAGCGGCGTGATGTCGGACGCATTCTCGCCGTGGCGCGTGTTGCTGTATACGGCGGCCGTATAAGTGCGGCGCGTGATCGCGCGCAGGTCGTCGGCCGGCACGTCGTCGCAGAACTTCGACAGGATCTCGAACGCGAGATCCGCGTACGGCAGCGTGCGCCAGCGCGCGAGTTCGTCGGCCGACACTTGCGGGTATTCGGCCGGCAGGTACAGCCCGCCGTCCTTCGCAAGGCCGCCGAGCAGGATGTCGGAGAACGTGTGGCGCTCGCCGATGCCGGCGCCGCGCGTGGAGATGTAGTTCATGTCGTTCCTGGTCCTCAGTTCAGCGCTTCCATACGCAGCTTCGTCACCTTCGAGACCACCGTCGCGAGGCTCTCGATCTGCGCGATCGCCGCGTTCACGTGCTTCTCGAGCGTCTCGTGCGTGATCAGGATGATGTCGGTTTCGCCGTTCGCGTCGTCGACCTGCTCCGATTCCTTCTGCAGCAGCGCGTCGATCGAGATGCCCGTGGCGGCGAGGATGCGCGTGATGTCCGCGAGCACGCCGGTCTGGTCGGCCACGCGCAGGCGCAGGTAGTAGCCGCTCGTCACTTCCTCGATCGGCAGGATCGGCGTGTTCGACAGGCTGTCCGGCTGGAACGCGAGATGCGGCACGCGATGCTCGGGGTCGGCCGTGTGCAGGCGCGTGACGTCGACGAGATCCGCGACGACCGCCGACGCGGTCGGTTCCGCGCCCGCGCCCTTGCCGTAGTACAGCGTCGTGCCGACCGCGTCGCCGTGCACGACGACCGCGTTCATCGCGCCCTCGACGTTCGCGAGCAGGCGCTTCTCCGGAATCAGCGTCGGGTGCACGCGCAGCTCGATGCCGTTTTCGGCGCGGCGCGCGATGCCGAGCAGCTTGATCCGGTAGCCGAGCTCTTCCGCGTAGCGGATGTCGGTCGCGTCGAGCTTGCTGATGCCTTCGACGTAGGCACGGTCGAACTGGACCGGCACGCCGAACGCGATCGCGCTCATGATGGTCGCCTTGTGCGCGGCGTCGACGCCTTCGATGTCGAAGGTCGGATCGGCTTCCGCATAGCCGAGCTCCTGCGCGGCCTTCAGCGCGGTCGCGAAGTCGAGGCCGCGGTCGCGCATTTCCGACAGGATGTAGTTCGTCGTGCCGTTGATGATGCCGGCGATGTACTGGATGCGGTTCGCGGTCAGGCCTTCGCGCAGCGCCTTGATGATCGGGATGCCGCCGGCGACGGCCGCCTCGAACGCGACCATCACGCCCTTCTCGCGCGCGGCCTCGAAGATCTCGGTGCCGTGTACCGCGAGCAGCGCCTTGTTCGCCGTCACGACGTGCTTGCCGTTCGCGATCGCGCGCAGCACGAGCTCGCGTGCGATGCCCGTGCCGCCGATCATCTCGGCGATGATCGAGATCGACGGATCGTCGACGACCGCGTTGAAATCGTCGGTGATCTGCGCGGCGCCGGCGTTACCGCCGAGCGCGGCCTGCGCCTTGGCCGGATTGCGCACGGCAATGCGCGCGATCTCGATGCCGCGCCCCGCGCGTCGCTTGATTTCTTCCTGGTTGCGGTGCAGCACCGTGAAGGTGCCGCTGCCGACGGTGCCGAAGCCCAACAGGCCAACTTTGATCGGTTCCATGCTGCGTGTGATCGATGAGTAAGAATTGAATGAATGCCGGGGGACGCTGTCCGCTCAGACCGAATGACGCTTGCGGTAGCCGTCGAGGAAGCGCGCGATCCGGTTGATCGAATCGGTCAGGTCGTCGAGGTTCGGCAGGAAGACCACGCGGAAGTGATCCGGCGCCGCCCAGTTGAAGCCCGTCCCCTGCACGAGCAGCACGCGTTCCTCGAGCAACAGGTCGAGGATGAACTGCTGGTCGTTCTGGATCGGATAAAGCTTCGGATCGAGGCGCGGGAACATGTACAGCGCGGCCTGTGGCTTCACGCAGGTCACGCCGGGAATCGACGTGAGCATGTCGTACGCGAGCTCGCGCTGCTTGAAGAGGCGCCCGCTCGGCACGATCAGCTCGTTGATGCTCTGGTAGCCGCCGAGCGCGGTCTGGATCGCGAACTGCCCGGGCACGTTCGCGCACAGGCGCATCGACGACAGGATCCCGAGGCCTTCCAGGTAATCCTTCGCGCGCCGGCGGTTGTCGCCGCCGAGGCCCGACACGGCCATCCAGCCCGCGCGGTAGCCGCACGAGCGATAGCTTTTCGACAGGCTGTTGAACGTGACGGTGATCACGTCTTCCGACAGCGAGCCCAGCGCCGTGTGCTCGAGCCCGTCGTAGACGATCTTGTCGTAGACCTCGTCGGCGAACACGATCAGCCCGTGCTGACGCGCGATCTCGAGCAATTCGAGCAGCAATTCGTCGGAATAAAGCGCGCCGGTCGGGTTGTTCGGGTTGATCACGACGATCGCCTTGGTGTTCGGCGTGATCTTGCGGCGGATGTCGTCGAGGTCGGGCATCCACGCGTTCTGCTCGTCGCACACGTAGTGCACGGGCGTGCCGCCCGACAGGCTCACGGCGGCCGTCCACAGCGGGTAGTCGGGCGCCGGCAGCAGCACTTCGTCGCCGTCGTTCAGCAGCGCCTGGGTCGCCATCACGATCAGCTCGGACGCGCCGTTGCCGATGTAGATGTCGTCGAGGCCGACACCGACGACGCCCTTTTGCTGCGTGTAGTGCATCACGGCCTTGCGGGCCGAGAACACGCCCTTCGAATCCGAATAGCCGGACGACGCCGGCAGGTTGCGGATCATGTCCTGGATGATTTCGTCCGGCGCGTCGAAACCGAACGGCGCGAGGTTGCCGATGTTCAGCTTGATGATGCGGTGGCCTTCTTCCTCGAGGCGCTTCGCGTGCTCGAGCACCGGGCCACGGATGTCGTAGCAGACGTTGAGCAGCTTGTTCGACTTCTGAATCGGTTTCACGACGACACGGTTCCTGGGTTGGCCTTGCGGCCGGGGGACGGGATCAAAACTGGAGAGCGGCTGGTCTATGCGCGCTGTCTAGACTGGGGAAAATGCGGGCAGTCGGACGCGGCTTGTGGCAACGCACGATGCAAGTGGCGCCCGGGGGCGACCAAAAAGTTATAATTTAGCGGATTTTGGCCAACTTTCGCAATGCACCATGGCCGCTCCGGGCCCGCGCCGTCAGGCGTCCCGCGTGCGCCGGTCGCGAAACGGCCGCCCGGGCCCGTGCGGCCCTTGCCAGACCTTCCCTCCACGGAACCGCGGAATACCGATTTGAAACTGCACCAGGACACGAGCGGCGCGCTCAACACCGTCACCGGCTACGGCCCCGATTATGTCGACGTCAACCTCCAACGCCACGAAGGGAGCGTCATCGTGCTGCCCGGCGCGCCGGTGCGGGACTGGCCCGTGTCGTCGTTCGACGCGCTTGCGCCCGAGCATTTCGCGATGCTGCTCGACCCGGCCCCCGAACTCGTGATCTTCGGCAGCGGCGCGCGGCTGCGCTTCCCGCACCCGCGCCTCGTGGCCGCGCTGACGGCCAAGCGGATCGGCGTCGAGACGATGGATTTCCAGGCCGCCTGCCGGACCTACAACATCCTGATGGCCGAGGGCCGCAAAGTGGCCGCCGCGCTCTTAATTGAACGTTAATCCCCGATGCGGTAAAACTCGGGCCGGCACACCGGGTCGATCCCCGGATCATCACGCGGATCGGCAACCGGCAGCAAGCCGGCCGCCGCCGGCGCGACCCGCCGGCGGCGCTTACAACAACCAACAGGCTGAAAATTCATGAACGATACGCCGTCGAGGCTACCGCTCAATCGCATCACGCTCGTCCTCCTGCTCGTCGCGCTCGCGATCGTCTGGTTCGCGCCGCTCGGGCTGCGCCACCTGATCCCGAGCGACGAAGGCCGCTACGCGGAAATGGCGCGGGAAATGTTCGTCACCGGCGACTGGATCACGCCGCGCTACAACGGCTACAAGTATTTCGAGAAGCCGCCGCTGCAGACCTGGCTGAACGCGCTGACGTTCGCCTGGTTCGGCATCGGCGAATGGCAGGCGCGCCTGTACACGGGCCTCGCCAGCTTCGCCGGCGTGCTGCTGGTCGGCTTCACGGGCGCGCGCCTGTTCAACCCGTTGTCCGGCTTGCTCGCGGCCGTCGTGCTCGCGTGCTCGCCGTACTGGAACCTGATGGGCCACTTCAACGCCCTCGACATGGGGCTCGCGTTCTGGATGGCGCTGTCGCTCTGCTCGCTGCTGCTCGCGCAGCGGCCCGGGCTGCCGGCGGGCGCGGTGCGCGGCTGGATGTGGGCGTGCTGGGCCGCGATGGCGTTCGCCGTGCTGTCCAAGGGCCTCGTCGGCCTGATCCTGCCCGGCGCCGTACTGGTGCTCTATACGCTGATCGCCCGCGACTGGGCACTGTGGAAGCGACTCTACCTGGTCAGCGGCCTCGTGATCTTCTTCGCGATCGTCACGCCGTGGTTCGTGCTCGTCCAGCAGCGCAACCCCGAGTTCTTCAATTTCTTCTTCATCGTCCAGCAGTTCCGCCGTTACCTGACCCCGGAGCAGAACCGCCCGGGCCCGTTCTACTATTTCGTGCCGGTACTGCTGGTCGGCTTCCTGCCGTGGCTGTCGGTCGCGTGGCAGAGCATCCGCCACGCGCTGCGCATGCCGCGCCAGCCGAACGGCTTCTCGCCGATGCTCGTGCTGCTGATCTGGAGCGCGTTCATCTTCCTGTTCTTCAGCACGTCGCACTCGAAACTGATCTCGTACGTGCTGCCGGTCGCGCCGGCGCTCGCGCTGATCATCGGCGCGTACCTGCCGCTGATGAACGCCGACCGGTTCCGCCGCCACCTGCTCGGCTACCTCGTGTTCTTCGTCGTCGCGGCGTTCGGGATCATCTTCCTCGCGTATCAGGGCGACGCCCGCACGCCGAACGCGCTGTATCGTGCGTTCCAGGTGTGGCTGTACGCGGGCCTCGCGGTCGCGGGCGCGCTGACGCTCGCGGCCGCCTGGCTGAACCGCCGCGTGGGCGTCGCGGCCGCGATCATCGCGTTCGGCGCCGCGTGGCTCGCGTTCGGCACGATCGGCGGCACCGGTCACGACGAATTCGGCCGCTACAGCTCGGGCGCGCTGCTCGCGCCCGCCGTGCGCGCCGAACTGGCGAAGCTGCCGCCCGACACGCCGTTCTACTCGATCGAGATGCTCGATCACACGTTCCCGTTCTATATGGGCCACACGACGATCATGGTCCAGCGCCAGGACGAGCTCGCATTCGGCATCTCGGTCGAGCCGGACAAGTGGATCCCGACCGTCGACCAATGGATCGAACGCTGGAAGCAGGACACCCATGCGCTCGCGATCATGCCGCCCGGCCAGTACGACACGCTGGTCAGGCAAGGCGTGCCGATGCGCGTGATCGCGCGCGACAACCGCCGCGTGATCGTCGAGAAACCGCAATCGTAAGGACGCCCGCCGCATGAATCCCGTTTCGTTCGTCTGCATCATCACCGGCGTGATGCTCAACGCCTGTGCGCAACTTCTGCTGAAAGCCGGCGTCAACGCCGTTGGACACTTCGAATTCAGCCGTGCGAACATCCTGCCGGTCGGCCTGAAGATCGCGACCCAGCTGCCGATCATCGGCGGCCTCGGCTGCTACGTGCTGAGCGTCGTCGTCTGGATTGTCGGGCTGTCGCGGGTCGACGTGTCGATCGCCTACCCGATGCTGTCGCTCGGCTACGTGGTCAACGCGTTCGCCGCCTGGTACCTGTTCGGCGAGGTGCTGTCGGTCCAGCGGCTGGTCGGTATCGGCATCATCCTGATCGGCGTGCTCGTGCTCGCGCGCAGTTGAGCGCGCCCCGCCGGCCCGGCGGGCATTAAGCGTCCGCCTACAAAAAATCACGGTACGAATCCGGCAACCGGTGTTTAATGCCGGTTTCGGGCCGGATCGCCCGACCCCTTTATTACACGCCATTACAGGCAAAGTGTTCATGAGCCAGACTACCGCTCCGTTCCTGCCGTTCACCCGCCCCGAGATCGACGAGGAAACCATCCAGGGCGTCGTCGACGTGCTGCGCTCGGGCTGGATCACCACCGGCCCGCAGAGCCAGAAGTTCGAAGCCGCGCTGTCCGAGTACTGCGGCGGCCGTCCGGTCCGCGCGTTCAATTCGGGCACCTGCACGCTCGAGATCGGCCTGCGCATCGCGGGCGTCGGCCCCGGCGACGAGGTGATCACGACGCCGGCGTCGTGGGTGTCGACCAGCAACGTGATCCTCGAGACGGGCGCGACGCCCGTGTTCGCCGACATCGACCCCGTCACGCGCAACATCGACCTCGACAAGCTCGAGCAGGCGATCACGCCGCGCACGAAGGCGCTCATCCCGGTCTACCTGGCCGGCCTGCCGGTCGACATGGACCGCCTGTACGCGATTGCGCGCGCACACAACCTGCGCGTGATCGAGGACGCCGCGCAGGCGCTCGGCTCGACGTGGCAAGGCAAGCGCATCGGCGCGATCGGCGACATCGTGTCGTTCAGCTTCCACGCGAACAAGAACCTGACGACGATCGAAGGCGGCGCGCTCGTGCTGAACAACGAGGACGAGGCGACGCTCGCGCAGAAGTACCGACTGCAGGGCATCACGCGCACCGGCTTCGACGGGATGGACTGCGACGTGCTCGGCGGCAAGTACAACCTGACCGATGTCGCCGCGCGCGTCGGCCTCGGCCAGCTGCCGCACCTCGAGCGCTTCACCGCGCAGCGCCGCGCACTCGCGCGCGCGTATTTCGCCGCGCTCGACGGCGGTGCGGCCGTGCAGCTCGGGCTCGGCCTGCCCGTCGCCGATTTCGAGAACAGCAACTGGCACATGTTCCAGGTCACGCTGCCGCTCGACCGGCTGTCGATCTCGCGCGCCGATTTCATGGCGCAGATGAAGGAGCGCGGCATCGGCACGGGCGTCCACTACCCGGCCATCCATCTTTTCACGCTGTATCGTGCGCGCGGCTTCAAGGAGGGCATGTTCCCCCACGCCGAACGATACGGCGCATCGACCGTCACGCTGCCGCTCTTCACGCAGATGACGGAAGACGACGTGCGTCGCGTGGCCGACGCCATCAACCAGATTTGCGAACAATACGGAAAATAAGCGTACATGAATCACCTTGAAGCACGCGCCGGGCATCCGGGCGCCGCGAACCCGGAGGTATCGGTCATCATCCCCGTGTACAACGAGGAAGACGGCCTGGCCGCGCTGTTCGCGCGGCTCTACCCGGCACTCGACGCACTCGGCACGTCGTACGAAGTGATCCTGATCAACGACGGCAGCCGCGACCGCTCGGCCGCGATGCTGGCGGACCAGTTCCACGTGCGCCCCGACACGACGCGTGTCGTGCTGCTCAACGGCAACTACGGCCAGCACATGGCGATCCTCGCCGGCTTCGCGCAGTCGCGCGGCGAGATCGTCATCACGCTCGACGCCGACCTGCAGAACCCGCCCGAGGAAATCGGCAAGCTGATCGCGAAGATGCGCGAGGGCTACGACTACGTCGGCTCGATCCGCAAGCAGCGTCAGGACAGCCTGTGGCGTCGCAAGGCGTCGCAGATGATGAACCGGCTGCGCGAGCGCATCACCCGGATCAAGATGACCGACCAGGGCTGCATGCTGCGCGCGTACAGCCGCCGCATCATCGACACGATCAACGTGTGCGGCGAAGTCAACACGTTCATCCCCGCGCTGGCCTACACGTTCGCGCAGAAACCGACCGAAATCGAGGTCGCGCACGAGGAACGCTTCGCGGGCGAGTCGAAGTACTCGCTGTACAGCCTGATCCGGCTGAACTTCGACCTCGTGACGGGCTTCTCGGTCGTGCCGCTGCAGTGGCTGTCGTTCATCGGCGTGATCCTGTCGCTCGGCTCCGCCGCGCTGTTCGTGCTGCTGCTCGTGCGCCGCTTCATCGTCGGCGCGGAAGTGCAAGGCGTGTTCACGCTGTTCGCGATCACGTTCTTCCTGCTCGGCGTGATCATCTTCGCGCTCGGCCTGCTCGGCGAATACGTCGGCCGCATCTACCAGCAGGTGCGTGCACGGCCGCGCTACCTGATCCAGGCCGTGCTCGAACAGCACGACGGCATGCCGGCGGTGCCGGCCCCCGCGAGCCGCACGGGGACGTCGCAATGAAGCCGCGCGCCGTCGTCTTCGCGTATCACAACGTCGGCGTGCGCTGCCTGCAGGTGCTGCTGGCACGCGGCGTCGACGTCGCGCTCGTCGTCACCCACGAGGACAACCCGAACGAGAACATCTGGTTCGGCAGCGTCGCATCGGTGGCCGCCGAGCACGGGATCCCGGTCGTCACGCCGGCCGACCCCGCCGAGCCGGCACTGCGCCGCGCGGTATCCGACGCGCGGCCCGAGTTCATCTTCTCGTTCTACTACCGCCACATGCTGCCGGTGGACCTGCTCGCGATCGCTCCGCGCGGCGCGTACAACATGCACGGTTCGCTGCTGCCGAAATACCGGGGTCGGGTACCGACCAACTGGGCCGTGCTGAACGGCGAAACGGAAACCGGCGCGACGCTGCACGAGATGGCCGCGAAGCCCGATGCGGGCGCGATCATCGGCCAGACCGCCGTGCCGATCCTGCCGGACGACACGGCCGCGCAGGTGTTCGACAAGGTGACGGTCGCCGCCGAGCAAACGCTCTGGCGCGTGCTGCCCGCGCTGCTCGCGGGCGAGGCGCCGCACCTGCCGAACGATCTCGCGAACGGCAGCTACTACGGCGGGCGCAAGCCGGAGGACGGCCGCGTCGACTGGTCGAAGCCGGCCGCGCAGGTCTACAACCTGGTACGCGCGGTCGCGCCCCCGTATCCGGGCGCGTTCACCGACGTCGCCGGCACGCGTTTCGTGATCGCCCGCGCGCGCCTCGCGGCGCCCGGCAGCGCCGCCGCCGCGGCCGCAGCGGATTTGCCGCCCGGCCTGCACGTAAGCGATAATGCGCTATTCGGCGTCTGCGGCGACAGCCGCGCCCTATCCATTCTCGAGCTGTGGCAGCAGCGCGACGGCAGCGAAACCGTCGTGACGCCCGCGGAATTCGCGCAGTTCATTCATTCTTCCCGTCATTCATGAAAGCAAAAAAAGTCCTGATCCTGGGTGTGAACGGCTTCATCGGCCATCACCTGTCGAAGCGCATTCTTGAAACCACCGATTGGGAAGTGTTCGGCATGGACATGCAGACCGATCGGCTGGGCGACCTCGTCAACCACGAGCGGATGCACTTCTTCGAAGGCGACATCACGATCAACAAGGAGTGGGTCGAGTATCACGTGAAGAAGTGCGACGTGATCCTGCCGCTCGTCGCGATCGCGACGCCCGCGACCTACGTCCAGCAGCCGCTGCGCGTGTTCGAGCTCGACTTCGAGGCGAACCTGCCGATCGTGCGTTCGGCCGTCAAGTACGGCAAGCACCTCGTGTTCCCGTCGACCTCCGAGGTCTACGGCATGTGCTCGGACGAGCAGTTCGACCCGGATGCATCGGCGCTCACGTACGGCCCGATCAACAAGCCGCGCTGGATCTACGCCTGCTCGAAGCAGCTGATGGACCGCGTGATCTGGGGCTACGGGATGGAAGGCCTGAACTTCACGCTGTTCCGTCCGTTCAACTGGATCGGCCCGGGCCTCGACTCGATCTACACGCCGAAGGAAGGCAGCTCGCGCGTCGTCACGCAGTTCCTCGGCCACATCGTGCGCGGCGAGAACATCAGCCTCGTCGACGGCGGCTCGCAGAAGCGCGCGTTCACCGACATCGACGACGGCATCAGCGCGCTGATGAAGATCATCGACAACAAGAACGGCGTCGCATCGGGCAAGATCTACAACATCGGGAATCCGAAGAATAATTTCTCGGTTCGCGAACTCGCGCACAAGATGCTCGAACTGGCCGCCGAATACCCGGAATACGCCGGCTCCGCGAAGCAGGTGCAACTCGTCGAAACGACGTCGGGCGCCTACTACGGCAATGGCTACCAGGACGTGCAGAACCGCGTGCCGAAGATCGACAACACGATGCAGGAGCTCGCCTGGGCGCCGCAATCGACGTTCGACGACGCACTGCGCAAGATCTTCGAAGCGTATCGCGGCCATGTCGCCGATGCGCGCGCGCTGGTCGAGCAGCAGAACTGACGGGACGCTCGCTTGGCTCGTATCGTCCTCAAGATCGACGTCGACACGCTGCGCGGCACGCGCGAAGGCGTGCCGAACCTCGCGCGCATCTTCGACCGCTTCAGCGCGCGCGCGACCTTCCTCTTCAGCCTCGGGCCCGATCACACGGGCTGGGCGCTGCGGCGCGTGTTCCGCCCTGGCTTCCTGAAGAAGGTGTCGCGCACGTCGGTGGTCGAGCACTACGGCGTGAAACAGCTGATGTACGGGGTACTGCTGCCGGGCCCCGACATCGGCCGCCGCGCGATCGCCGACATGCGCGCGATCCACGAGGCCGGCTTCGAATGCGGGATCCATACGTGGGATCACGTGTACTGGCAGGACAACGTGCGCGTGCGCGATCGCGACTGGACCGCGCGTGAAATGCAGAAGAGCCATGCGCGCTTCGTCGACGTCTTCGGCGCGCCGCCCGCAACGCACGGCGCGGCCGGCTGGCAAATGAACGACGCGGCGTTCGAGCAGATCGACGCGTGGGGGATGCGCTACGCATCCGACGGCCGCGGCCATTCGCCGTATCTGCCCGTGGTCGGCGGCCGCACGCTGTCGCACGTGCAGATGCCGACCACGCTGCCGACCCTCGACGAAGTGCTCGGCATCGACGGCATCGACACGCACAACGTCGCCGCGCACATCCTGAAGTTCACGGAAACCAATCCGCACGACCAGGTGTTCACGCTGCATGCGGAACTGGAAGGCCAGAAGCTCGCGCCGGTATTCGAGCAGCTGCTCGCCGGCTGGCGCGCACAGGGCCATACGTTTGCGACGATGGGCGACTACCACGCGACGCTGGACCGCGACTCGCTGCCATCGTACCCTGTCACATGGGGCGAGATTCCCGGCCGCTCCGGCGAGCTGATCGTCCAGCCCGACTGAGTTCGCGCGCGCCCGCGCCGCCTGCCCTGCCCTTGCGGCGTGCCGCCGCGACGCCCCGCCGAACCGCGCCGCCCGAGCGGCGCCTTTCCATAACAACAGGAGAAACACGTGTCCGTCGAAGTTGACCGTCAAGTTCCCGATTTCACCGCACCGGCGACGGGCGGCGACATTTCGCTGTCCGACCTCAAGGGCAAGAAGCTCGTCCTGTATTTCTATCCGAAGGACAACACGCCGGGCTGCACCACCGAAGGCCTGCAGTTCCGCGATCTCTATCCGAAGTTCAAGAAGGCCGGCGCCGAAGTGATCGGCGTGTCGCGCGACAGCCTGCGCTCGCATGACAATTTCAAGGCGAAGCTCGAACTGCCGTTCCCGCTGATTTCCGATGCCGACGAGGCGCTGTGCGCGCTGTTCGATGTCATCAAGATGAAGAAAATGTATGGCAAGGAAGTGCGCGGAATCGAGCGTTCGACGTTCCTGATCGACGCCGACGGCGTGCTTCGCCAGGCATGGCGCGGCATCAAGGTGCCCGGTCACGTGGACGACGTGCTAAGTGCTGTACAAGCGCTTTGAGCCGCGTTATATTGGGCCGCAATGAATGCCAGTTCGCCCCATATTTCTCGTAGCTGCGCCGGTGCCCGTTGCGATGCTTTCCGGCACCTGACGCGCATCACGACGGTATCAGCCGAGCCGCATGTCCCGGTCCCCGGGGCAGCGGCTTTTTTTATGGACTGCGCGCCGGCTCTCGGTCCGGCCCCTCACCCCGTCAAGGAGCTGATCGACACTTAGGCGAACCGGCTAGACGAATTTCCTGTGCGCCACCGCGCGCAAACTGCATGCACCTTCCACGTCACGCAGGATGCGATCAGCGGCGCACGCCATGCGACACGATTCCTCCCGAGGGACACCATGCCTTTGCCTACTGCCCCCAGCAAGCTCGGCAGCCTGCTGCCGCCCGATGAATACAAGGCGAAAGCGCGGCCCGCGAAAGCCGCGAAGAAATCCGCCGAAGGGGACGCCTCCACAGCCGGAGAATATGGCCCGGCCAGCGTGGCCCAACCGATGACCGAAGCCGCGAACACGGCCGCGCCGCTGCGCGCCGTCGCGGCGTCGACGCAAGAAGCCGCGGGCACGCCCGCACGCGGTCGCAAGACCAGACAGACGGCCGCGCTGCTGCAGCCGATGCCGGCACCGGTCGAACCGGCGGCCCCTGCCGCCCCCGCCGCGCCGGTCGTCGCACGCAACGACAAGCCCGGGGCCGGCAAGCCGACCACCGCGAGCGCACGCGATGCCGGTGCCGCGACGAAGTCGCGCAGCCGCAAGCCGGCCGAAGCCGAATTGCAGAAGCTGTTCGTGCTCGACACGAACGTGCTGATGCACGACCCGAGCAGCCTCTTCCGCTTCGAGGAACACGACGTCTATCTGCCGATGATGACGCTCGAGGAACTCGACAACCACAAGAAGGGGATGTCCGAAGTCGCGCGCAACGCGCGCCAGGTGAGCCGCACGCTCGACGCGCTGGTCGCCGACGGCGGCCCGATCTCCGACGGCATTCCGCTGTCGCGTCTCGGCAGCCGCGAGGCGCTCGGCCGCCTCTACTTCCAGACCAGGCTCGCGGACATCGCGCCGGTCGAAGGCCTGCCCGCAGGCAAGGCCGACAACCAGATCCTCGGCGTCGTGCGCGCGCTGCAGCGCGACCGGCCGGACCGCCAGGTCGTGCTGGTGTCGAAAGACATCAACATGCGCATCAAGGCGCATGCGCTCGGCCTGCCCGCGGAAGACTACTTCAACGACCAGGTCCTCGAGGACAAGGATCTCCTCTATAGCGGCGTGCGCGAATTGCCGCAGGACTTCTGGACGAAACACGCGAAGGGGATGGAGAGCTGGCAGGACACGAAGACGGGCACCACGTACTACCGCGTGACGGGCCCGCTCTGCGGGTCGATGCTCGTCAACGAGTTCGTCTATCTCGAGCCGCAGAACGGCGAGCCGACGTTCCACGCGATCGTGCGCGAGCTGAACGGCAAGACGGCGCTGCTGCAGACGCTGCGCGACTACAGCCACCACAAGAACAACGTGTGGGGCATCACCGCGCGCAACCGCGAGCAGAACTTCGCGCTGAACCTGCTGATGAACCCCGAGATCGACTTCGTCACGCTGCTCGGCCAGGCCGGCACCGGCAAGACGCTCGTCGCGCTCGCGGCCGGCCTCGCGCAGGTGCTCGACGACAAGCGCTACAACGAGATCATCGTGACGCGCGCGACCGTGCCCGTCGGCGAGGACATCGGTTTCCTGCCCGGCACCGAGGAAGAGAAGATGCAGCCGTGGATGGGTGCATTCGACGACAACCTCGAAGTGCTGCAGAAGACCGACGACGCAGCCGGCGAATGGGGCCGTGCGGCGACGCAGGAGCTGATCCGTTCGCGCCTGAAGGTGAAGAGCATGAACTTCATGCGCGGACGCACGTTCGTCGACAAGTACCTGATCATCGACGAAGCGCAGAACCTGACGCCGAAGCAGATGAAGACGCTCGTGACGCGCGCAGGCCCCGGCACGAAGATCGTGTGCCTCGGCAACATCGCGCAGATCGACACGCCTTACCTGACCGAAGGCAGCTCGGGCCTGACCTACGTCGTCGACCGCTTCAAGGGCTGGGGCCACAGCGGCCACGTGACGCTCGCGCGCGGCGAACGCTCGCGGCTCGCCGACTACGCGTCGGACATCCTGTAACGCGATACGCCGGCTGCCCGCCGGCCTCCGACGCCACGCGGCGCTCCGGTTTCCGGAGCGCCGTTTTCATTTTTGGGGTCGAAAACGTTGGTCATGCTTCGTTACGCAACAACCTCACTTACACGCGAAACTTCAAGTAAATTCTCAGGAATGGTTGCCTAAGCCCCGCCGGAACGTCTACCATCGGGTCTGTCTGTTGTCATACGATTCGCGAGCGCGCCGCGCTCGTCCGCCTTGTCATGCTTCGAATCTGGGTTCCCGTCGCCGTCGTTTCACTGCTCGCGGCCTGCTCCAGCGTGCCGCCGCAGTCGGCCTCGCGCACCTCCGGCATGAAGATCACGACGCCGCGCGCCTTCCCGGCACCCGCCAATTTCCCGAAATTCGTCGACCACAGCGTCGGCCAGGAAGAGATCTCCATCCAGGCGATGAGCCTCGTCGGCGTGCCGTACCGCTGGGGCGGCAACACGCCGACGAGCGGCTTCGACTGCAGCGGCCTGGTGCGCTACGTGATCGGCCGCGCGGCCGACGTGGACCTGCCGCGCACGACCGCCGACATGAGCAGCCGCGGCGTGTCGATCGACCCCGAACAGGTCGCGCCGGGCGACCTGATCTTCTTCAATACGACCGGACGCCCACATTCGCACGTCGGCATCTATGTCGGCAAGCTGCGTTTCGTCAACGCGCCGTCGACCGGCGGCACCGTGCGGCTCGACTACCTGACGAACCCGTACTGGGCCAAGCGCTTCGACGGCATTCGCCGCGTCGCGCCACCGCGCGGTGCGCCCGGGCCGTTCGATGCGCCGACCTACGAGGCACGGCGCGATGTGCCGGCGGCAGCGCCTGTCGTCGCGGCAGCCGCGTCGCGACGGCCTGCCTCTGCGTATGCCGCGTCTCAGGCGGGCGTCGCGCCGTCGCCCGCGCCGGTCACGCAAGCCGCTCCGGTCGTGTCGACCGCGGCAGTTGCCCCGACGGCCGCGGCAATCGCCCCCGCCGCCGATCCGTACGAACCGCCGCCGCGCGTGCTGACCGCGCAGCAGCAGGCAACGTCCGTGAATGGCGACATGATCGCTACGACGGCGAATCCGGGGCCGGCAGGCCCCACCGAGACCGGCACGCAGATTCCGACCACCGCGCTGACGGCCGCCCAGGCTGCCGCGTTCGACGCGGAACCGCCGCCCGCGGCCGCCGCGCCGTCGCTGCGCGACACCGAGCCCGTGCAGGTGCTGCGGGCGTCGACGCAATCCGCACCGATCAGCCCGCGCACCGCCACCGCCGACGATCCGATCGCCCGCTTCGCGAACGGCAGTTACTGATCCACGTCATCCGCCGCAGCGCCGCCGCCCGTCGTCGCACTTTCCCGACCGCGCAAAGAAAATGCGCCGCAACCTTTCGGTGTGCGGCGCATTGCGCGTATCGATCCGGCAGCGTCGATATCAGAAGATCTGGTGCCCGAGCCACCATCCGCCGGCCGCGAACAGCGCGGCCGCCGGCAGCGTCAGCACCCACGCCCAGACGATGTTGCCGGCGACGCCCCAGCGGACGGCCGACAGCTTCTGCGTGGCGCCGACACCGACGATCGCACCGGTGATCGTGTGCGTGGTCGACACCGGAATGCCGAGGAACGACGCGATGAACAGCGTGATCGCCCCGCCGCTTTCGGCACAGAAACCGCCGACCGGCTTGAGCTTCGTGATCTTCTGGCCCATCGTGCGCACGATGCGCCAGCCGCCGAACAGCGTGCCGAGCCCCATCGACAGGTAGCACGCGCCGATCACCCACGCGGGCGGCGCATCGGACGTCGCCGACGCATAGCCCGACGCGATCAGCAGCATCCAGATGATGCCGATCGTCTTCTGTGCGTCGTTGCCGCCGTGGCCCAGGCTGTACAGGCCGGCCGACAGCAGCTGGAGCCGCCGGAAGCGCCGGTCGACCTTGCTGGGTGCGGTGCGGAAATACAGCCACGACACGCCGAGCATGAACAGCGAGCCGAGGATGAAGCCGAGCAGCGGCGAAATGAAGATGAACGCGATCGTCTTCAGCAGCCCGTCGATGTTCAGCGAGCTCCAGCCCGACTTCGCGAGCGCCGCGCCGACGAGGCCGCCGATCAGCGCGTGCGACGAGCTCGACGGAATCCCGTAGTACCACGTGATCACGTTCCAGCCGATCGCACCGACCAGCGCGCCGAACACGACATAGTGGTCGACGATCTCGGGATCGATCGTGCCTTTACCGACAGTCTGGGCGACTTTCAGGTGGAAGATGAAATACGCGATGACGTTGAACGCGGCCGCGAATACCACGGCCTGCTGGGGCTTCAGCACCCCGGTCGACACGACGGTGGCGATCGAGTTCGCCGCGTCGTGGAAGCCGTTCATGAAGTCGAATACGAGCGCGACGAGCACCAGCGTCGCGACCATCCATAGGGCGAGTTGTATCGAATGCATCGTGGTCCGCTCAGGCGTTTTCCAGCACGATGCCTTCGATGATGTTCGCGACGTCCTCGCACTTGTCGGTGATCTCTTCGAGCAGTTCGTAGATCGCCTTCAGCTTGATGAGCGTCTTCACGTCGTCTTCCTCGCGGAACAGCTTCGACATCGCCGCGCGCAGCACGCGATCGGCCTCCGACTCCCAGCGGTCGATCTCCTCGCACTGCTTGAGGATCTGCGCCGACTGCTTCATGTCGGACAGCAATCCGACGGCCTGCTGCACGTGCTGCGCCGACTGCGTGACGATGTGCGCGAGCTGGCTCGCCTCGGACGTGACGGACTGCACGTCGTACAGCGACACGGCCGTCGCGACGTCTTCCATCAGGTCGAGGATGTCGTCCATCGTCGTGATCAGCTTGTGGATCTCGTCGCGATCGAGCGGCGTGATGAAGGTCTTGTGCAGCAGATCGATCGCTTCATGCGTCAGCTTGTCAGCGGCCTTCTCGGCGGTCTGCACGTTTTGCTTGTGAATCTCGGCGTCGGCGAGATTGTCGATCAGCAGTTCGAGCTCGCGGCCACCGGAAACGATGTGCTTCGCGTGCGCGTTGAAGAGTTCAAAGAACTTGCCCTCGGTGGGCATGAATCGACCGAACATGGGATTCCTGAGAGATTGTCAAACGACTGTCACGAAAACGGGCGATATTGTACCGTTTTCGGTTGCGCCGCGACGCGCGCATATGCGCGCGCCGGGATTGGATACAACGCTTGGCGAAATAAGGGTTTACAACCGGCGTAGAAGTGTTACTCGCCGTAGAAGTTCTGCGCCCCCGCAAAGTTGTCGAACTTCGTGTATTGACCCAGAAACGTGAGCCGAACGGGTCCGATCGGGCCGTTACGCTGCTTGCCGATGATGATTTCGGCCGTGCCCTTGTCCGGGCTGTCCGGGTTGTAGACCTCGTCACGGTAGATGAACAGGATCACGTCCGCATCCTGTTCGATTGCGCCCGATTCACGCAAATCCGACATCACCGGACGCTTGTTCGGACGCTGCTCCAGCCCGCGATTCAGCTGCGACAGCGCGATCACCGGCACGTCCAGCTCCTTTGCCAGACTCTTCAGCGATCGCGAGATTTCGGAAATTTCGGTCGCTCGGTTCTCGCCCTGCGACGAACCCGACATCAGCTGCAGGTAGTCGACGATGATCAGGCCGAGCTTGCCGCACTGACGTGCGAGACGCCGCGCGCGCGAGCGCAATTCCATCGGGTTCAGGCCGCCCGTCTCGTCGATGAAGAGCTGCGCCTCGCTCATCTTCTGCACCGCGTGCGTCAGCTTCGGCCAGTCCTCGTCCGTCAGCCGGCCGGTACGCATCCGGTGCTGGTCGAGCCGGCCGATCGAGCCGAGCATACGCATCACGAGCTGGGTGCCCGGCATTTCCATCGAGAACACCGCGACCGGCAGCCCGTACTCGACGGCGACGTATTCGCCGATGTTCATGGAAAAGGCCGTTTTCCCCATTGACGGTCTTCCGGCCACGATGATCAGTTCGCCGCCGTGCATCCCGGACGTCATCCGGTCGAGGTCGACGAAGCCCGTCGGCGTGCCCGTGACGTCACTCGGGTTCGCGGTGTGATACAGCGTGTCGATGCGCTCGACGACCTGCGTGAGCAGCGGCCCGATCTCGAGGAAGCCCTGGTTGCCGCGCGCGCCCTCTTCGGCGATCGAGAACACCTTCGACTCTGCCTCGTCGAGCAGCTGGCGAACTTCCTTGCCCTGCGGATTGAACGCGTCGGCCGAGATTTCGTCCGCGACCGACACGAGCCGGCGCAGCACCGCGCGGTCGCGCACGATTTCCGCGTAGCGGCGAATGTTCGCGGCGCTCGGCGTGTTCTGCGCGAGGGCGTTCAGGTACGCGAGGCCGCCGACGTCGTCGGCCTTGCCGGACGTGGTCAGCGCTTCGTACACGGTCACGACGTCGGCCGGGCGCGTCGACGCGATCAGCCGGCCGATGTGCTCGTAGATGATCCGGTGGTCGTAGCGATAGAAGTCGCCCTGCGACAGGAAGTCGGCAATCCGGTCCCATGCCGCGTTGTCGAGCAACAGGCCGCCGAGCACCGACTGCTCGGCTTCGACCGAATGCGGCGGGACTTTCAGCGATTCGATTTGAGGATCTTGCGGCGCGTTCATGGGTTGGGATTATCGCGAATAGATCGCAGCAGCGCTACCGCTCCGGCGATCGGGCAATAAAAAAGGCAGGCCCCGGTTGCCCGGGCGCCTGCCCTTGTCCGGACGGCGGAAGCCGCCCGGAAAGCTTGCATACGCTTACGCGTGGTCGCCGATCACGTTGATCGTGACGTCGACGACGACGTCCGTGTGCAGCGCGATCTGAACGACGTGCTCGCCGATCATCTTCAGCGGGCCTTCCGGCATGCGAACTTGCAGCTTCTCGACTTCGAAACCTGCCTTCTTCAGCAGTTCCGCGACGTCGCCGTTCGTGACCGAGCCGAACAGACGGCCGTCGACGCCCGACTTCTGCGTGATTTCGAACGACTGGCCGTTCAGCTTCTCGCCGACTGCCTGCGATGCTGCCAGCTTTTCAGCGGCGATCTTTTCGAGTTCAGCGCGGCGAACTTCGAATTCGGCGATCGCTTCCTTCGTTGCACGGCGAGCCTTGCGGTTCGGGATCAGGAAGTTGCGAGCGTAACCGTCCTTGACCTTGACGATATCGCCGAGGTTGCCCAGATTGGCGACTTTTTCCAACAGAATGATTTGCATTCGAATTCTCCTTATGGCGTCGCCGAGTTACGCCTTGTGCTGATCGGTGTACGGCAGCAGCGCGAGGAAACGCGCACGCTTGATTGCCGTGTCGAGCTGACGCTGATAGTGCGCCTTCGTACCCGTCAGACGCGCCGGCGTGATCTTGCCGTTTTCGCCGATGAAGTCCTTCAGCGTTTCCGTGTCCTTGTAGTCGATCTGCTCGACGCCGGCAGCCGTGAAACGGCAGAACTTCTTGCGCTTGAAGAGCGGGTTTTGTTGCTGACGACGCTTGTCGAATTTCTTACCAGTCGGGCGGGCCATGATTTCAGTCCTTTCCTATGTCCTGCAATGCAGTGATGTGAAACACCAAGGTTCTCGCGTTGCGGCTCTTCTTTGCCAGGAAGCCCGTGAACAGCGTTTCGACGCCCATTTCACGACGCTCCAGCTTGCCGCTCGCCTCACCGGCCGCCACCGCCTCGATCGTCATTTCGACCTGACGGGGAATGCCTGCTTCGACGACTTCCGTGCGGTGATGCAACGTGGCGCTTGCGATCGGAACACCCGCCGGCGTATATCGCACCGGTGCGCGTTCGACGACGCTCGCCGTCAATTGCAACCTGTTCACGTGAGTGACGCGCTCCTTGATGGCTTAATGAGTGACGAACTTAAGCCTGCGCTTCGGTCGGCTGAGCTGCAGCCGCCTTCTTGGCTTCTTCGCGCTGAACTTCCTTCATCATCGGCGACGGGCCGGTCTCGGCCTTCTTCATCTTGACGATGAGGTGGCGCAGCACGGCGTCGTTGAACTTGAACGCGTGTTCGAGTTCGTCGAGCGTCGTCTGGTCGCACTCGATGTTCATGCAGACGTAGTGAGCCTTCGCGAGTTTCTCGATCATGTAGGCCAGCTGGCGACGGCCCCAGTCTTCGACACGGTGGATCTGGCCGCCGTGCGTCGTGATCGTGGTCTTGTAACGCTCGATCATCGCGGGCACTTGCTCGCTCTGATCGGGGTGCACGATGAATACGATTTCGTAATGACGCATTACACACTCCTTGTGGATTAAAGCCACCCGGGCGTCTGAACCGGTGTGGCAAGTGAGAAGCCGAAGATTCTAACCCGGATACGGGGCGCATGCAACACCGATCGACGATTCCCGACCGGATTCGGCCATGTTTTCAACGACTTGAATGGCGCCGGCAGCTGAAGCCGCCGTCGGCGCGACCGTTCTGAAATGGGGGCGGAGTCTCAAGCGCGCGCTTGGGGGCGGGCGACGCGGCCCGCCGTCACTCGCCGCGCGCCCCGCCCAGCCGCGCGTCGAGCGCCGTCCTGAACGCGGCCAGCGCCGACGGCTCGGCGTCGGTCACGGCCCACCACGTCATCCCGGCCGCCTCCCAGCGGTCGAGCGCGTAGCCCTGCGACACGGTCGCGTACGGCGCGACCTCCCGCGCGACGCCTGCCGGCTGCACGTACACGTCGATCACGTGCTGACGATAGCGGTACACGAGCACCGCGACGCGGCGCCGCCCGACGTAGTCGAGCCGGCCGCCCGCGAGCGGGAAGCCGCTCGCCGACAGGTCCTCGACCGGCGGCGCATAGTCGAGCCGGCCGTTGAACCACGGCTTGACCGTATGCCGGTCGGTCGAGATCACGTCGATGTCGCGCGCCGACAGGCCGGCGCGCACGTGGCTCGCGACCAGTTCGTCGACCGTCTGGTCGGTTGCGGCGTGGCGGGCGGACAGCGCCATCCCGGCCGCCGCCGCGAGCGCGACCAGCAGCGCGACGCCCCAGCCGAGCCCGGGCAGCGCGGCGACGCCCGCCCCCGGTCCGGTCGACGCCGGGCGAGCCGCCACGCCGCGCCCGCCCAGCCACGCGAACCAGCGGCGACCGGTCGGCCGAGGCTGGGCCCGCGGCCGCGCCGCCGCGTCGTCCGGCGCCGGTTCCACGCGGGCCCGGCCGCGCGCGTTCGCGCCGGCCGCCGCCGGCAGCGCCGCGAGGATGCTCGCGCGCAGCGCCTCCGGCGCGCGGTGATAATCGGCCTGCCGCACGGCGCGCCCGAGCGCGACGATCCGCTCGCGTTCGCGGCGGCACGCGTCGCACCCTTCGACATGCCGCTGGACGCGCAACGCATCAGGCGCCGACAGCTCGCGGTCGACGTCCGCGTCCAGCAATGCGCGCGCTTCGTTACAGTCCATCGATCGCCTCCGATGCGGTTCCGCTTGCCGACGCACGTCCCGGCGCGGGTTCGGGTGCCGGCGCCTGCGTGCCGGCCAGCAGCGCGGCGAGCCGACGCCGGCCGCGCGCGAGTCGCGACATCACGGTGCCGACCGGTACGTCGGCGATCGCCGCGATCTCGCGATAGCTCAGATCCTCCATCTCGCGCAGCACCAGCACCTCGCGGTATTCGGGCGGCAGCTTCGCGAGCGCCGCGTTCACCAGCCGCACGTTCTCGCCGCGTAACAGGTGCGTGAGCGGATCCTCCGTCGCCGGCTGCCAGTCGTCCGGCACCTCCGTGTCGTCGAGCGTGTCGGGCAGCGCGACCTCGTGCGCGTGGGCGCGGCGGCGCCACTCGGTGTACCAGGTGTGGCGCACGATCGTCAGCAGCCACGGCCGCGCGTTGTCGCCGCGGCACGAGTCGACGAAGCGCAGCGCGCGCATGCACGCGTCCTGGACGACATCGTCCGCGTCGCCCGCATTGCCGCTCAGCCAGCGCGCGAGGTTGTACGCGGCGTCGAGATGCGGCAGCACGAGCACGCGAAACCGTTCGCCGCGCGCGACCGCGTCGTCCTCCGCCCGTTCGTCGACCGCCTGTCCGGCTTGCCCCACATGACCTCCCTGGTCCCGGCGGCCGAAGCCGCGCCCGTTCCGCGTCCGGTGCCCGGACAGACCGGCAGCGGGCGCTCTCGATGACCTTACCGCCGCTGCGTCGAGTTTATTCCCGCACGAAGCCGATGATGCGCAAAAAAATGCCGGAAACCGCCGCGCCCGTTACGGCGTGCTGTTCCAGTAGCCGGGGCGCGCATACGCTTCGCGCAGGTAGTCGATGAAGTAGCGCACGCGCGCGGGCACGTAGCGCTGCTGCGGATAGACCGCGAGGATGTCGTAGTCCGGCAGCGCGAATTCGTCGAGCACGGTTTCGAGTTCGCCCGTTTCGAGCTGCGCGGCGATTTCCCAGGTCGAGCGCCAGCCGAGCCCCAGGCTTTCCGCGACCCAGCGATGCAGCAGCTCGCCGTCGTTGCAGTCGAGATTGCCGGCCACCCGCATCGTCACGATCTTGCCGTGGCGCTGGAAATACCAGCCGCGGTTCTGGCCGCCCTGCAGGTTGAACGCGAGACAGTTGTGCTTCAGCAGGTCGTCGAGCGACTTCGGCCGGCCGTGCTTGCGGAAATACGCGGGCGTGCCGCACACGACGCGCCGGTTCGACGCGAGCTTCACCGCGACGAAGTTCGGATCGACCGAGCCGCCGATCCGGATCGACAGGTCGTAGCCTTCGCGCACGAGATCCACGACGCGGTCGGTCAGGTTGAACGACAGCTGCATTTCCGGCTTGTCGACGAGGAAACCGGGTGCGTGCGGCGCGACGTGCTTGCGGCCGAACGCGGCCGGCGCGGACACGATCAGGTGCCCGCTGACCGCGCGCCGGCCGGCGGCCAGCTCGTTCTCGGCCTGGTCCCATTCGGACAGCAGCCCGCGGCAGCGCTCGAGGAACGCGGCGCCCTCCTCGCTGACCACCAGCCGGCGCGTCGAGCGATACATCAGCTTCACGCCGAGGCGCTTCTCGAGCGCGTCGATGCGCCGCCCGAGCACCACCGGCGACACGCCCTCCTCGAGCGCGGCCGCTGCGAGGCTGCCCGCGTCCGCGACCCGCACGAACGTCTCGATCTGCTTGAAACGATCCATTACCCGTCTCCGTCCCGGCTCCGACACCGGCGGGAAGCCCCGTCCGGCCGTCATTCCATACTTTTAGTTTCGAAATAAGCGACTTCGGCTGATCTTATCAAACCTTTCTTGCGTCCCTAAAGTGTTCCCAACAGACCGATTCGCAAGATCCAACTATCCAAGGAGACATTCATGGCCAAGATGAGAGCCGTCGACGCAGCCGTACTCGTGCTCGAGAAGGAAGGCATCCAGACCGCGTTCGGCGTGCCGGGCGCAGCAATCAACCCGTTCTATTCCGCGATGCGCAAGTCGGGCGGCATCAGCCACGTGCTGGCGCGCCACGTCGAAGGCGCGTCGCACATGGCCGAAGGCTTCACGCGTGCCGCACCGGGCAACATCGGCGTGTGCATCGGCACGTCGGGCCCCGCCGGCACCGACATGATCACCGGCCTCTACTCGGCATCGGCCGACTCGATTCCGATCCTCGCGATCACGGGCCAGGCACCGCGTGCGCGCCTGTACAAGGAAGACTTCCAGGCCGTCGACATCGAGTCGATTGCGAAGCCCGTCACCAAGTGGGCCGTCACCGTGCGCGAGCCGGCGCTCGTGCCGCGCGTGTTCCAGCAGGCGTTCCACCTGATGCGCTCGGGCCGTCCGGGCCCGGTGCTGGTCGACCTGCCGATCGACGTGCAGCTCGCCGAAATCGAGTTCGACATCGACACGTACGAACCGCTGCCGGTCTACAAGCCCGCGGCGACCCGCGCGCAGATCGAGAAGGCGCTCGCGATGCTCAACGAAGCGGACAAGCCGCTGATCGTGTCGGGCGGCGGCGTGCTCAACGCAGCGGCCGAAGACCTGCTCGTGCAATTCGCCGAAACGATCGGCGTGCCGGTGATCCCGACGCTGATGTCGTGGGGCGCGATTCCGGACGACCACCCGCTGATGGCCGGCATGGTCGGCCTGCAGACGTCGCATCGCTACGGCAACGCGACGATGCTCGCGTCCGACTTCGTGCTCGGCATCGGCAACCGCTGGGCGAACCGCCACACGGGCAGCGTCGAGGTCTACACGAAGGGCCGCAAGTTCGTGCACGTCGACATCGAACCGACGCAGATCGGCCGCGTGTTCGGCCCGGATCTCGGCATCGTGTCCGACGCGAAGGCCGCACTCGAGCTGTTCGTCGCGGTCGCGCAGGAATGGAAGGCCGCCGGCAAGCTGAAGGACCGCAGCGCGTGGGTGTCCGAGTGCCAGGAACGCAAGCGCACGCTGCAGCGCAAGACCCATTTCGACAACGTGCCGGTCAAGCCGCAGCGCGTGTACGAAGAGATGAACAAGGTGTTCGGCCGCGATACCTGCTACGTCAGCACGATCGGCCTGTCGCAGATCGCCGCCGCGCAGTTCCTGCACGTGTTCAAGGCACGCAACTGGATCAACTGCGGCCAGGCCGGCCCGCTCGGCTGGACGATCCCCGCCGCGCTCGGCGTGCGTGCGGCCGACCCGCGCCGTCCGATCGTCGCGCTGTCCGGCGACTACGACTTCCAGTTCATGATCGAGGAACTGGCCGCCGGCGCGCAATTCAAGCTGCCGTACGTGCACGTCGTCGTGAACAACTCGTACCTCGGCCTGATCCGCCAGGCCCAGCGCGCGTTCGACATGGACTACTGCGTGCAGCTCGCGTTCGACAACGTCAACGCACCGGAGCTGAACGGCTATGGCGTCGATCACGTGGCGGTGGCCGAAGGCCTCGGCTGCAAGGCGCTGCGCGTGTTCAAGCCGGAAGAGATCGAGCCGGCGCTGCGCCAGGCGCAAACGCTCGCGGAAGAATTCAGCGTGCCGGTCGTCGTCGAAGTAATCCTCGAGCGCGTGACGAACATCTCGATGGGCACCGAAATCGACGCGATCAACGAATTCGAGGAACTCGCCGAGAAGGCCGAGCACGCGCCGACCGCGATCTCGATGCTCGACTGATCCGCACGCCATTTTTTGACTGACCGACCGAAGAGGCTTAGCTCATGCCGAAGTTTGCTGCAAACCTGACCATGCTGTTCAACGAAGTGCCGTTCCTCGACCGCTTCAAGGCGGCCGCGGACGCGGGCTTCGACGCCGTCGAGTTCCTGTTCCCGTACCCGTACGCGAAAGAGGAACTCGCCGAGCGGCTCGAGACGCACCGCCTGCGCCTCGTGCTGCACAACCTGCCGGCCGGCAACTGGGACCAGGGCGAGCGCGGCATCGCGTGCCTGCCCGATCGTGTCGGCGAGTTCCAGGAAGGTGTCGGCCGTGCGATCGAGTACGCGAAGGCGCTCAAGGTGCCGCAACTGAACTGCCTCGTCGGCATCCCGTCGGCGAGCACCGCGCGCGACAAGACCTTCGTCACGATCGTCGACAACCTGCGCTTCGCCGCCGATGCGCTGAAGCGCGAAGGCATCCGCCTGCTGGTCGAGCCGTGCAACGGCTTCGACATCCCGGGCTTCGCGCTGAACCGCTCGTCCGAAGGGCTCGACGTGATCCGCGCGGTCGGCTCGGACAACCTGTTCCTGCAGTACGACATCTATCACATGCAGCGCATGGAAGGCGAACTGGCCGCGACGATCGAACGCAACCTCGCCTCGATCGGCCACGTCCAGCTCGCGGACAATCCGGGCCGCAACGAGCCGGGCACGGGCGAGATCAACTACGCGTTCCTGTTCGCGCTGCTCGACCGGCTCGGCTATGCCGGCTACGTCGGCTGCGAATACAAGCCCCGCACCACCACGACGGAAGGGCTCGGCTGGCTGCAAAGCATCGCCGGCTGCGCACCGGGCTCGGCGCGTCGCGCCGCCTGAGATCCGCTCTTCCCTTTCGCCCCTATAGGAGACTTTCACATGGCAACCATCGGTTTCATCGGCCTCGGCATCATGGGCGCGCACATGGCGCGCAACCTGCTCAAGGGCGATCATCAGCTCGTCGTGAACGGTGCATTCCCGATTCCCGACGACCTGCGCGCGAGCGCGAAGGTCGTCGCGAACTCGACCGAAGTCGCGCAGCACGCCGACATCATCATCTCGATGGTGCCGGACACGCCCGACGTGCGTAACGTGCTGTTCGCCGACGACGGCGTCGCGAAGGGCCTGAGCGCCGGCAAGCTCGTGATCGACATGAGCTCGATCTCGCCGCTCGACACGCAGGAATTCGCGAAGCAGATCAACGCGCTCGGCTGCGACTACCTCGACGCGCCGGTGTCCGGCGGCGAAGTCGGCGCGCGCGAAGCGACGCTGACGATCATGGTCGGCGGCCCGGAGAAGGCGTTCGAGCGCGCGAAGCCGCTGTTCGAGAAGATGGGCAAGAACATCACGCTCGTCGGCGAGAACGGCGCGGGCCAGACCTGCAAGGTCGCGAACCAGATCATCGTCGCGCTGAACATCGAGGCGGTCGGCGAAGCGCTGCTGTTCGCCGCACGCTCGGGCGCCGATCCGGAGCGCGTGCGCCAGGCGCTGATGGGCGGCTTCGCCGCCTCGCGCATCCTCGAAGTGCACGGCGCCCGCATGACCAAGCGCACGTTCGATCCGGGCTTTCGCATCGAGCTGCACCAGAAGGACCTGAACCTCGCGCTCGACGGCGCGCGCAAGCTCGGCCTCGCGCTGCCGCACACGGCGAGCGCGCAGCAGCTGTTCAGCGTGTGCGCCTCGCACGGCGGCAAGGCATGGGATCACTCGGCACTCGTGCGTGCGCTCGAGATCATGTCGAACTTCGAGATCGGCCAGACGCCGGCCGCGTAACGCGGACGCAACGACGCGCGTTTCGCTGCAACGGCGGAACGCGCGCGACGAATACAAGCGATCCGGTCACGGCCGGTCGCATCGATGCGCGACGATGCGCGCATCACGGTGGGGCGCCCCGCCGCGTATCGCCGAAACGCGTGCGCGACGGGGCGAAAAACGCCGCTCTGGGCTGAGAGCGGCGTGGTGGGGTCCGCAGCGGCACCCGGCGGCGCCGGGGAAGCCTTGGTCGGTCAGACGTCGTCGTCGGGTGTCCGCCTGTCGGATTTCGCGTATTACATTTCTTTACGTTCACGCGTGCGATTTTTCATGCAATCGTCGCGTTGAACGCCTACACTTTCGCCACGCCTTTCGAGAAAACCGCCGCGCTTGGCGCTCGCTCCGGTGAGCGCGCCCAGCGCGGTGTTTTTTTCGCCACTTCACGGCGCGTTTTCTTTTCAACCACCTAGGGAGTGCAGCGATGGGTCTTCTTTCGTTTATCAAAGAGGCGGGTGAAAAACTGCTGGGTCACGCCGATGCGCAAGCAGCGGAAGATCCGAATGCCGCGAACCAGACCGCGGCCGACGCGATCAAGAACTACATCGGCACGCAAGGTCTCGACACGTCGAACCTGAGCGTCGCGTTCGACGGCGCGTCGCGCACCGTCACGCTGTCGGGCAGCGTCGCCGATCTCGACACGAAGGCGAAGGTCAAGGTCGCGGCCGGCAACGTGCAAGGCGTCGCGGGCGTCAACGACGACGACCTGCAGCCGGACGATCAGGAAGTTCAGTACCACGACGTGAAGCCGGGCGACACGCTGTCGGCGATCGCCAAGGAAGTGTACGGCGACGCGAACAAGTACCCGGCGATCTTCGAGGCGAACAAGCCGATGCTGTCGAGCCCGGACCGGATCTATCCGGGCCAGAAGCTCGTGATTCCGCCGCAGTCCTGAGCATTCGCGCGGCACTGACGCAAAAAAGGCAGGCCAATGGCCTGCCCGGACTGCTGACGAACCCCACGTTTTTCGGAGCGTGGGGTTTCGTCTTTTTGGCATCAGGGTTGCAGGCTCGCCGCGGGCGAGCAGTCGAATCTGCTGCGCAAACCGTTCACGAGGCGCTGTTTTTTCATCCACGCCGCGCGCCGCCCGATCGGCGGCCAGCGGTCACAGCGTGTCGAATGCGCGTTGCAGCGCGTCGCGCTCGTGAATCCCGTTCGCGAGCGCGAGCATTAGCAGCACGCGTGCCTTGAACGGGCTCAGCGACCCGGCGCTCACGAAACCGAGCGCGTCGTCGTTCGCGGCGCCGTTGCGCATCACGTGCCCCGAGCCAACGCGCGACGCACGCACCACGGCGACGCCCGCCTTCACCGCATCGGCGAGCGCCGCCTGCAGCGTCGCATGGATCGACCCGTTGCCGGTGCCCGCGACGACGAGGCCGCGCACGCCGGCCGCGACGAGCGCATCGACGGCCGTGCGCGTCACGCCCGCATAGCTCGCGACGACTTCGACCGGCGGCCACGCCGCGGCGATCGCCAGTCGCGCATCGCGCACGCGCGTCACGCGGCGCGCGAATTCGACGCGGCCGTCCTGCACCCAGCCGAGCGCGCCCAGTTCCGGCGACTGGAACGCATCGACCGCGTAGGTGCTCGTCTTCACGACGTCGCGCGCGCCGTGGATCCGGTTGTTGAATGCGACGAGCACGCCCTGGCCGCGCGCGGCCGGGTGAGCGGCGACGGTCACCGCGTTCAGCAGGTTCAGCGGGCCGTCGGACGACAGCGCGGTGGCCGGCCGCATCGCGGCCGTCAGCACGACCGGCTTGTCGCCGGTCACGACCAGATGCAGCGCGTAGGCGGTTTCCTCGAGCGTGTCGGTGCCGTGGGTGATCACGATGCCGTCGATCGCCGGATCGGCCATCAGCACGTCGATGCGCGCGGCGAGCGTATTCCACAGCGGCAGCGCGAGATCCTTGCTGTCGATGCTGGCGACCTGCTCGGCATCGATGCGTGCGACCGACGCGAGCGCCGGCACCGCGTCGAGCAGGAAATTGACGCCGAGCGCGCCGGCCTGATAGCCGGCCGTGCTGGCGGCGTCGGGCGCGGCGCCGGCGATCGTGCCGCCGGTGGCAAGTACGGCGATGCGCGGCAGGGCCGGCGCGGACGAAGGGGATACGGAGTTCGGAGTATTCATGGCCGCGATTGTAATGGCTCGCGGCCGGCATCCGGTAGATACGGCCGCCGCCGGCCGCCGCGCATCATGGTTAGTCCCGATCGCCGCGGGACGCACGCCGTCAACGGCCACGTCGCCCGCCGCGTTATAGGAATGCCGTTTTGGTGTTTTCACATTGATTTGCCATAATCGGAGCGCGCGGCGTGATGTGGCCCTGTTCCCGTTGCGCCGGGCTTCGTGACGGCGTCGATATAAAACGCAATTCACCCCATGGGAGTGTCGAAATGAAAATCCAATCGCTCGTAGCCGCAGTGCTTCTCGGCGGCATGCTGGCTTCCCCCGCTTTCGCGGCGAACAGCCAGCAGGACAAGATGAAGGCCTGTAACACGCAGGCCGCCGGCAAGACGGGCGATGAACGCAAGGCGTTCATGAAGGACTGCCTGTCGGCCAAGCCCGCGAAGAAGATGTCGCAGCAGGAAAAGATGAAGGCGTGCAACACGCAGGCCGCCGACAAGAAGGGCGACGACCGCAAGGCGTTCATGAAGAGCTGCCTGAGCAGCCAGCCGGCCGCCTGAGTTCCGGCGCTCCCGCGCGAATGCCGCGCACCGCTTCGGCGGGCGCGGCATTTTTGTTTTCGTTGCACGCGCATCGACGCACGCGATGACGCCGAATGCGTCGCCGCGCCGGCCGGCGGCACCGTCGCTGCCGTCGTCGCGACCTGCTGCGCCGCCTGCCCGCCCCGCTTCCCCAGCACGCCGTACAAATGCCGCCACATGGTGCGGCAATTCGCCGCGATTTCTTCTATGATGGCTGCAACGCGGCCCACCCAAGTACAAGAAGCGCCATCGGGCCGCCCTCGAGACGGACGCGCACACCGCGTCAAACGGAGGCATGGATGGCATGGAGACAACACCGCTGGTTCCGCCGCTGGCTGATCGTGATCGTGTTCTGGGCCGTGCCCGTCGCGATCGTCGCCGTGCGCGAGATCCGCGAGGAAATGGCGTACAACAAGGCCGACCTGCAACTCGCGCTGACCACCTGGCAGCTCACCGATGCGCAGCAGGCGGCCGGCGCCGCCACGAAGTGCCACGGCGATCCTGACGCGGCGCGCGCGGCCGGCTGCCCGGCCGACGTGCTGGCCGCCAACGCGGCACGCCAGCAGGCGGCCCGCGACGAATACGTCGTGCGCCGCAACACGCTCGCCGGCTATCTGTGGCACGCGTTCGTCGGCTACTGGGTCGTGCCGGCCGCGTTCCTGTTCGCGTGCGGGGTCGTGATCGCGCTGATCCGCCGCGCGTTGCGGCGCCCGCCGATCAAGCCGCCGACCCCGCCGGCGCCGCCCGTCACGCACTGACCTGCACCTGCCGGCCCCGCCGTTCCCGCCCGCCCCGGCCGTCGCGCGATGTAGCGACATATCGCCGTGCGCGCGCCGGTCCGTCCGTTGGTGCGCCGCGACACCGCAAACCGATTCGGCGCCTTTTCATGCGCGCACGAAATGGGGTTGTAATCCGTTGTGATATAACTGCCGACGTGATCCGCTCCGTGAGCGAGACTCACTCCGAACGTCATCCGATGGAGAAGAACGATGCAAAAACGGAACCTCGTGCTGAAAGCCGCCGCTGCGCTCGTCGTCGGCAGCCTTGCGCTCACCGGTTGCACCACTACCCCCGACAAGCCCGACAACGCCGCGACCAACGCGTCGAAGCGTCAGGCGATCGATTCCAGCGTCGACGCCACGCTGTCGCGCATGTATTCCACGGTCAAGGGTTCGCGTGAACTCGTCGCGAAGTCGCGCGGCGTGCTCGTGTTCCCGGACGTGCTGCAGGCCGGCTTCATCGTCGGCGGCCAGTCGGGCAACGGCGCGCTGCGCGTCGGCGGCAGCACCGTCGGCTACTACAACACGTCGTCGCTGTCGGTCGGCCTGCAGGCCGGTGCGCAGTCGAAGGCGATCGTGTTCCTGTTCATGACGCAGGAAGCGCTCGACGAATTCCGCGGCTCGGACGGCTGGGCTGCCGGCGCCGGCGCATCGGTCGCGCTCGTGAAGATGGGGGCGAACGGCGCGGTCGACTCCAACACGGCTACCGCGCCGGTCCAGGTCATCGTGCTGACCAACGCCGGCCTGATGGGCGACGTGTCGATCAACGGCACGAAGGTCACGAAGCTGAAGATCTGACGCCGCGGCGTCCTCGTCCGTGCGCACCGCGCGCGGGCGATGTGCAAACGGCGATGTCCTTGCGGACATCGCCGTTCTTTTATCCGCACCCGCCGCGCGTCAGGTCGTCGAATCGATCACCTTGAAGCGCGAGCGCTTTTGCGCACGAATCAGCGACTGGTACACGTCGACGTACTGCTGCGCCATCCGCCGCGACGTGAAGCGCTCCTCGAAGCGCCGCCGCACGCGTGCGCGCGGCAGCAGGTGCAGCCGGTTCACGGCAGCCACCGCGCTGATCTCGTCCTCGACGATGAAGCCCGACACGCCCTCGTCCACCACCTCCGGCACCGCGCCGCGATTGAACGCGATCACCGGCGTGCCGCACGACATCGCCTCGATCATCACCAGCCCGAACGGCTCCGGCCAGTCGATCGGAAACAGCAGCGCATGCGCGCCCGACAGGAATTCTGCCTTCTCGTGGTCGGCGATCTCGCCGATGTATTCGACGTGCGGCAGTGCGAACAGCGGCTTGATCTCCCGTTCGAAGTACTCCTGGTCCGCCGCGTCGATCTTCGCGGCGATCCTGATCGGCAGCCCGCACTGGTGCGCGATGCGGATCGCGGTGTCGACCCGCTTCTCCGGCGAGATGCGGCCGAGGAACGCGAGATAGCGCGGCTCGACGGGTTGCGGCAGGTACAGCGTGTCGGGCAGCCCGTGGTACACGGTCGTCTGCCATTTCGCCTGCGGCAGCGGCTGGCGCTGCGAATTCGAGATCGAGATCACCGGCGCGGTGTTGAACGTGTCGAACACCGGCTGCTGCTCGGGCAGGTCGAGCCGGCCGTGCAGCGTCGTCACGAACGGCGTGTCCTGCCGGTTGAAGACCGAAAACGAGTAGTAGTCCATGTGGAAATGGAGCACGTCGAAGTCCTTCGCGCGGCGCGCGACCGTCTCCATCAGCAGCATGTGCGGTGCGACGCGGTCGCGGATCGACGCATCGAGCCGCAGCGCGCGCGGCCATACCGGTTCGAGCCTGGCCCGGGTCGTCGAATCGCCGCTGGCGAACAGCGTCACGTCATGGCCGAGGTCGACGAGCGCCTCGGTGATGTAGGACACGACGCGCTCCGTGCCGCCGTACAGCTTCGGCGGCACGGATTCGGTCAGCGGGGCGATCTGGGCAATTCTCATGGTCCACGTCTCCTGTGTCCTCGGTCGGCCGGCACGGGGGCTGGCGCACAATCCCCTCCGTGCAGCACACGGCCGGCATCGCGCCGGCCGGATATCTCATTATTATTCGCGATCCCGATGCCCGGAAGCACCGGGCTTTCATTTTATGGGTGTTGTTACAGACAGGATACATTCGCGCCGCCGGCCGCCGGTCCTGCATCGGCGCGGCCGGACCGGCGCCGCGGGCCCGACGGCGGGCTGCCGGTGGCATGCCGCCGACGCGGCCGCGCGCGCACCGCTTTGCCCGTCAGCGCGACGGCCACTTCCACGGCGGCAGGTCGCGCGTGTCCGCATCGACGAGCACGGTCGCGCCGAGCTGCTTGTCGAGCACCAGCGACTCGCAGCCGGCCTCGCGTTCGAGCGTCGCGATGAGCCGCGCCGCATGCGACACGACCAGCACCTGCGAACGCTGCGCAGCCTGCGCGATCAGGCGGCCGAGCGCCGGCAGCAGATCGGGGTGGAGGCTCGTTTCCGGTTCGTTCAGCACCATCAGTGCGGGCGGCCGCGGCGTCAGCAGCGCGGCCGCGAGCAGCAGGTAGCGCAGCGTGCCGTCCGACAGCTCGGCCGCCGACAGCGGCCGCAGCAGCCCCGGCTGGCACATCAGCACGTCGAAGCGGCCGCGCCCGCCCGGATTGTCGATGTCGATCGATGCGCCGGGGAACGCGTCGTCGATCGCGGCATCGAGCGCGGCGGCATCCCCGATTTCGCGGATCGTCTGCAGCGCGGCGGCCAGGTCGGCGCCGTCGTCCGCCAGCACCGGCGTGTGGGTGCCGATCTGCGACTGCCGGGCCGGCGCCTGCGCATCGGTCCGGAAATGATCGTAGAAGCGCCACGAGCGGATCCGCTCGCGCACCGCGATCATCTCCGGCGCGCCGACCGGATCGGCGAACTCGGTCATCATGCTGTCGAAGCTCGCGACCGGCTGCGGCACCGTGTGCCAGTCGCCCGACCCGCTGCGCGCGCGAATCTGCGCGCCCTGGCGGTCGACCAGCAGCGTCGACGGCCGCAGCAGCGCGCCGCCCCAGATGCATTCGCGCTTCACGACCGGATCGAGACGAAACATCGACGCATCGTTCTTGACCGGCAGGCCGAGATCGATCGCGTAACCGAAATCGTCGCCGGCGAAACCGAGCTTGAGGCTCACCGGTCCGTTGCGCACCGTGCCGGTCACCGGCGTGTCGCCGCTCAGCATCGCGCGCGAAAAGCGCTCGGGGCCGGCCCACAGCGTCGACGGCAGCCCGCCTTCGCGCGCGAGCGACGGAATCACGCGGCCCTGCGCGGTGTCGGCAAGCAGCCGCAGCGCGCGGTACACGCTCGACTTGCCGCTGCCGTTCGGCCCGGTGACGACGGTGAGCGCCGCGAGCGGCACGATCAGCTCGCGCAGCGAGCGGTAGTTGGCGATGGCAAGCGTCTTCAGCGCGGTCATGGAGGGGATGGCAGCAGGTACCGGCGCGCGTTCAGCGGCCTTCGGCGGCCTTCGGATCGGCCGCGGTGTTGGCCGCCGTGCTGGCGGCGGGCGGCCGCGCGTGCGGCCTTTCGGGGCTCGGCTCGCCCGGCGCCGAATCGTGCGGATACAGTTCCATCCGGCTGCGCGGCAGGCATTGCGGAAAACGCGCCTGCAGGTACGCGATCAAGCCCTCGCGCACGCGGCAACGCAGATCCCAGCACGCCGACGAGTCGGCCGCGCTGACGAGCGCGCGCAACTGCATCGTGCGCTCGGTGGCATCGGTCACCTGCAGCACCTGCACGCGGCCGTCCCACTCGGGCGCCGCATGGACGAGCCGCGCGAGTTCCTCGCGCAGCGGCGCGAGCGGCGTGCGGTAGTCGACCGACAGGTAGACCGTGCCGATGATCTCCGAGCTGTGGCGCGTCCAGTTCGTGAACGGGTTTTCGATGATCCACTGCAACGGGACGACCAGCCTGCGCTGGTCCCACAGCCGCACCGACACGAACGAGCCGGTGATTTCCTCGATGCGGCCCCACTCGCCCTGGATCACGACGACGTCGTCGAGCCGGATCGGCTGCGTGAGCGCGATCTGCAGCCCGGCGATCAGGTTGCCGAGCACCGGCCGCGCGGCGATACCGGCGACGAGGCCGGCGACGCCGGCCGACGCCAGCAGGCTCGCGCCGACCTGGCGCACGTTCGGGAACGTCATCAGCGCGGCGCCCGTGCCGATGATCACGATCAGCACCATGACGGTCCGCACGAGCACCTTGGCCTGCGTGTGGACGCGCCGCGCGTGGAGGTTGTCGGCCGCATCCATCGGATGGGCCTGGATGATCGCGTCGCCGACGCCGGCCGCGAGCCGCACCAGCAGCCAGGTCAGCGATACGATGGAGCCGACCGCGGCCGCGGCGCGCATCCCGCCCACGAACGACATGCCTTCGTCCGTCTGGATCCACAGGAATTCGAGCGCAAGCAGCGCGAGCGTGACGAGCGAAGGTTTGTCGATGTAGCGCAGGATCACGCTCATCAGCGGATACGGCTGCGCGATGCGCTTGACGATGCGTGCGCCGAGACGGTGCACGATCACGACGACCAGCACGACCATGACCGACACGATCAGCGTGCCGGACCACGAATGCAACGGCGCATCGGCGATGCGCTGCAGTTCCTCGATTGAAATCATCGGCGCCCGGGATGCTTCGGTTATGAGGCGCGGCGGCCTCGTCCTGGATGCGTCGGCGACGTCCGGGCAGCGCGCGCCCGGACCCGGTGTCAGATCAACTGCCGCCCTTGCACGGGAATGCCTTGCCGAGACCGAGCGACACCGCGGTGCTCGCGTTGTAGTCGGCCAGCTTCGGGTTCTCCGCAATGTACTTGCGCACCGCGTCGGTCATCTGCTGCGCCCGGATGTCGGGCGGCAGGCAGAAATACTGCCCGACGCGCGGCCCGGTGGTGCCGCCGATCGCGTCGATCGTGTTGTAGACGCCATCGGCGGCGCCTTCGATGTAGGCCGCGCACGACGCCCGCGACTTGACGTCCGTCTTCGCGCACAGCCGGTCGAGATCCGCGCCCGTGAAAGCCGCCGCCGACAACGGCACGGCAAACGCCGCGGCACAAAACATAGCCCGCAACATGGTGTTCCTTATGTCAATGCGGCCTCGGGCCGCTTGCTGCGCTGACCGGCGCGGCGGCCGGACGCCCGCTGCCGGCCGGATTCCGGCCGGCCGGGCGCTGCGCCACCGCGCCGAAACCGTCATTTTGCACTCTTTTGCGCATCTGCCGGCGCCGATGCACCGACGCGCACCGTCCGCTTGCTCAGGATGTCGATCGCATCCGGCGCCTTGTAGTGCTGCGCGAACTCGAGCGCGGTGATGCCGAGCTGGTTCTTCACCTGCGGATCGGCGCCCTGGTCGAGCAGCAGGTTGACCGTCGACGCGTGGTTGCCGCGCGCGGCCATCATCAGCGGCGTCGTGCCGTTCGGCGACGCGGTGTCGATATACGCGTCATGGTCGAGCAGGACCTTGACGACCTCGTCCTGGCCGTTGGTGGCCGCGTAGTGCAGCGGCGCCCAGCCCTTCTTGCTGACTTCCGCACCCTTGTCGATCAGCAGCTTGACGAGCCCGACGTCGCCGTTCAGCGACGCGAGCATCAGCGCGTTCTCGCCGGCCTTGTCTTCCTTCTCGAGGTCGATGTTCGGCGTCGTGGCGAGCGCTGCGGCGACCTTGTCGGACTTCTCGCGCGCGGCGATCACGATCAGCGGGTCGCCGTTCGGCGCGATCGTGTTCGGATCGAGCTTGCCGCTCTTGAGCTGCTTGCCGATGTCGGCGATGTCGTCGAACTTGACCGCCTTGACGACCGCGTCGAGCGACTCGGCATGCGCGCCGGCGGCGGCAAACAGGCCGCTCGCGACGAGCGCGGCGGCGACGAGGGCGCGCTTGGGCAGGTATGTGGTCGGCTTCGTCATTGTTGTGGGCTCCTTCCCTGGGTTGTCGGCTGGGCGCGCGTCGTTAGCGGGCGATCTTGAACAGCCGGAAAAAGTTCTGGGTCGTCGCATCGGCCAGCGCCTCGACGGGGATGCCGCGCTCGGATGCGATAAAGCGTCCGACATGGCTGACGTACGCAGGTTCATTCGGCTTGCCGCGATACGGCACCGGCGCGAGGTACGGCGAGTCGGTCTCGATCAGCAGCCGCTCGAGCGGCACCCGCCGCGCGACGTCCTGCACGTCGGTCGCGTTCTTGAACGTGACGATCCCCGACAGCGAGATATGGAAGTTCTGCGCGAGCGCCTGCTCGGCGACGGGCCAAGGCTCGGTGAAGCAGTGCATCACGCCGCCCGGCACGTCCGCGCGTTCCTCGGCCATGATCCGCAGCGTGTCTTCCGACGACGAGCGCGTATGGATGATCAGCGGCTTCATCGTCGCGGTCGCCGCGCGGATATGCGTGCGAAAGCGTTCGCGCTGCCATTCCATGTCGGCGATCGAGCGGCCTTCGAGGCGGTAGTAGTCGAGGCCCGTCTCGCCGATCGCGACGACTTTCGGGTGCGCGGCCAGCTCGATCAGTTCCGCGAGCGTCGGCTCGCGTGCGTCCTCGTGATCCGGATGCACGCCGACCGACGCGTACACGTTGTCGTGCGCCTGCGCGATCGCGAGCACGTCGGGCAGCGTCTCGAAGTCGACCGACACGCACAGCGCATGCGTGACGTCGTGCTCGCGCATGTTCTCCAGCACGGCCGGCAGGCGGTCGGCGAGACCCTTGAAATTGATGTGGCAGTGAGAATCGACGAACATCGTGTTTCCTGAATACGTAAGGCGGGCGCTCATGCGCTCGCCGGCAGCCGTTTCCCCTCTTCAAGGAAACAATACGCGCTCACGCGAACATTTCCCGATAACCGAGAAACAGTTCCTCGAAGACGAGCCGGGCGTTGAGCGGATGGTTCTCGACCGTCCGCTGGCGCGTCACGGCCTTCATGAAGCGCGCGAACGCATTCGCGTCGACGGCTTCCGCGCAACGCGCGAGCGCGGCCGCCTGCATCGGGAAGTAGCGCGGCGCGCCCGCCATCCGCTGTGCGAGCAGATCGTACAGCCAGCGCTGCAGCCAGCCGAGCACCAGCGGCACCGGCAGCTTCTGCAGCGTCTCGCCGCACGCGAACGGATCGCACGCGGCGCCGGCGGCGAGCTGGCCGAGCGTGAAATCGCGCAGCGGGCGGTTCTCGTCGCTCGCGAGCGCCAGCGCGGCGAGCGGCGCGCCGCCGGCTTCGGCGAGCAGCGCGCGCGCATCGTCGACGCCCTGCGCCGCGAGCCACGCCGCGGCCGCGTCGGGCGCCGGCACGGTCATCGGCCACTGCCGGCAGCGGCTGATGATGGTCGGCAGCAGCCGGTCGATGCGCGCCGACACCAGCAGGAACACGACGCCTGACGGCGGCTCCTCCAGCGTCTTCAGCAGCGCGTTCGACGCGGCGACGTTCAGCGCCTCGGCCGGATACAGCACGACGACGCGCGCGCCGCCGCGGTGCGAACCGACCCCGCAGAAGTCGAGCAGCGCACGCACCTGCTCGATCTTGATTTCCTTGCTCGGCGCGCGCGTCTTCTTGCCGCCGTCGTCCGCGTCGGCCGGCTTCGCGTCGTCGGCGGCGCCCGGCGCTTCGCCCGCGAGCGCCTCGGGCAGCACGATCCGGTAGTCCGGATGGTTGCCCTGCGCGAACCACGTGCAGGCCGCGCAGGTGCCGCACGGCTCGCCGTTCGGCTGCGGCGCCTCGCACAGGAAGCCCTGCGCGAGATGCTGCGCGAACTGCAGCTTGCCGATCCCGGCCTGGCCGTGCAGCAGCAGCGCATGCGGCCACTGCGCGCGCAGTTGCTGCAAGCGGTTCCAGTCGTCGGTCTGCCACGGATAGATCATGTGGTGCGTTCCTTCGTGTTACAGCGCGGCCAGCACGCGTTCGAGCTGCTGGCGGATCTCGGGAATCGTCTGCGTCGCGTCAACGATCGCGAAGCGGTGCGGCGCCTCTTCCGCGCGCCGCAGGTATTCGCCGCGGGTACGCGAGAAAAACGCGTCCGATTCGCTTTCGAACTTGTCGGGCATGCGCGCGGCGCCGCGGCGCTCGCTCGCCACCTGCGGCGCGACGTCGAACAGCACCGTCAGGTCGGGCTGGAAACCGCCCTGCACCCAGCGCTCGAGCGTCTCGAGCTTGTCGCGCGGCAGCCCGCGGCCGCCGCCCTGGTAGGCGAAGGTCGCGTCGGTGAAGCGGTCGGACACGACCCAGTCGCCGCGCGCGAGCGCCGGCTCGATCACGAGCGCGAGGTGCTCGCGACGCGCGGCGAACATCAGTAGCGCCTCCGTCTCGAGATCCATCGGCTGGTTCAGCAGGATCTCGCGCAGCTTCTCACCGAGCTGCGTGCCGCCCGGCTCGCGGGTGACGACGACCTGCCGGCCGCTCGCGGCCAGCCTCGCCTGGAGGCGTTCGCAGAACCATTGCAGGTGGGTGGTCTTCCCCGCCCCGTCGATGCCTTCGAAGGTGATGAATTTACCGCTCGGCATTATTGACCTCGTATGTACTTGTCCACGGCCTTGTTGTGATCGCCGAGCGTGTCCGAGAACACGCTCGTGCCATCGCCCTTCGCGACGAAATAGAGCGCGCTCGTCGGCGCCGGATTGATCGCCGCCTGCAGCGAGGCGACGCCCGGCAGCGCGATCGGTGTCGGCGGCAGGCCGCGGCGCGTATAGGTATTGTAAGGAGTGTCGGCCTGCAGGTCGCGCTTGCGCAGGCGGCCGTCGTACGCGTCGCCGAGCCCGTAGATCACCGATGGATCGGTCTGCAGCGGCATCCCGATGCGCAGCCGGTTCGCGAACACCGCCGCGACGAACGCGCGATCGGCCGCATGGCCCGTTTCCTTTTCGACGATCGACGCGACGGTCAGCGCTTCGTAAGGCGTCTTGTACGGCAGCCCCGGCGCGCGCGCGGCCCATGCTTCGTCGAGGCGCGTCTGCATCAGCTGGTAGGCACGCCGGTAGATGTTCAGGTCGCTCGTGCCCTTGTCGAACAGGTAGGTGTCGGGGAAGAACAGTCCCTCGCCGCTGCCGCGCTGGATCGCGTTGTCGGGGGCGCCGATCGCGCGCAGCAGCTCGGCGTCGCTCATGCCGGCCGTCGCGTGCGCGAGATCGGGATTGCCGTCGAGTTCCGCGCGCATCCGCTTGAAGGTCCAGCCCTCGATCACCGTCGCGACGTACTCGTTCACGTCGCCGCGCGCGATCTTCTGCAGCACGTCGTACGGCGTGATGCCGGTCTTGAATTCGTAGTTGCCGGACTTCAGCCGGCTCGACAGCCCGAGCAGGCGCGTCATCGCGACGAAGCCGAACGGCTCGACCGGCACGCCGCCGTGCTTGAGCTGCAGCGCGACGCTCTTCACGCTGCTGCGCGGCTTGATCGTGACGTCGAGCGTTGCGGCGCCCAGCAGCAGCGGCCGGGTCGCCCAGTAATACCCGCCGCCCGCGCCGGCAGCGGCCACAACGACGGCCAGCGCCACGACCGTCGCGGCGCATTTCTTCAGTAGGGACATGGAAACGAGACTCAGGTAAGACCCATATAATACTTGCTCGCCTCCGTCAAAGTCAGGGTTGACTGTTCCCTCATTCCATGAGCACACCATTCGCTTCACCGGCTGCCCAGCCCGCACCCGTCTCGCTCCCCGTTTTCCCCCGCCCGTCCACCGCCGATTTCGACGCGCCGAGCGCCTGCATGCCGCTTGCGCAGTTCGGCGTGATCGACGTGGCCGGCGACGACGCCGCGACGTTCCTGCACACCCAGCTCACCAACGACATCGAGCATCTCGATGCCGCGAGCGCGCGCCTGTCCGGCTATTGCTCGCCGAAGGGCCGCCTGCTCGCGTCGTTCCTCGCCTGGCGCGCCGGTCACGGCGTGCGCCTGCTGGTCTCGAAGGACGTCCAGGCCGCCGTGCAGAAACGGCTGTCGATGTTCGTGCTGCGCGCGAAGGCGAAACTGACGGACGCGAGCGACACGCTCGCGGTGGTCGGCTTCGCGGGCGACGTGCGCGAAGCGCTGTCGGGCATCTTCGACGCGCTGCCGGACGGCGTGCACGTGAAGGTCGACGGCCCGGCCGGGGCGCTGATCCGCGTCCCGGACGCGGCCGGCCGCAAGCGCTACCTGTGGATCGGGCCGCGCGCGGAAGTCGACGCGCGTCTCGCCGCGCTCGCCGGCAGGCTGCCGGTCGTGTCGCCGGCCGTATGGGACTGGCTCGACGTGCGCGCGGGCGAGCCGCGCATCACGCAGCCGGCCGTCGAACAGTTCGTGCCGCAAATGGTCAACTTCGACGTGATCGGCGCCGTTAACTTCAGGAAGGGGTGCTACCCGGGCCAGGAAATCGTCGCGCGCAGCCAGTACCGCGGCACGATCAAGCGCCGTACCGCGCTCGCGCACGTCGCCGGCGAGACCGACACCGTGCATGCCGGCGTCGAGCTGTTCCACAGCGACGACCCGGGCCAGCCGTGCGGGATGATCGTCAACGCGGCGGCCGCGCCCGCGGGCGGCGTCGACGCGCTGGTCGAGATCAAGCTGGCCGCGCTCGACAGCGGCACCGTGCACCTCGGTTCGGCCGACGGTCCGGCACTCGCGTTCGACGCGCTGCCGTACGCGTGGCCGACGGAAGCGTGACGCACTGACAACCCGGTCGCACGCCGGCTCGCACGATGCAGCCGGCGCCCGATGTTTCCTGCGAGAGATTCCCCCGATGTGTCTGATTGCCTTCGACTGGCAGCCCGATGCCGCCGCCGGTCCCGTCTTTACCCTGACCGCCAACCGCGATGAATTCTTTCGCCGTACGAGTGCGCCGCTTTCGTGGTGGGAGGATGTGCCGGGCGTGCTGGCCGGCCGCGATCTCGAAGCGGGCGGCACGTGGCTCGGCGTATCGCGCGACGGCCGCTTCGCCGCGCTGACCAATTACCGCGCGCCGTTCGACATTCGCGCGGGCGCGCCGACCCGCGGCAAGCTCGTGTCCGATTTCCTCCGCGGCCCGTCCGTCGCGCCGCTCGACTATCTCGGCGAGCTGGCCGAGCACGCGGCCGTGTACAACGGCTTCAACCTGCTGGTGGGCGACTGGAAGCGGCGCGAGCTCGCGTGGTTCTGCAACCGCGCGGCCGAAGGCGAAACCCGCGTCGCCGCGCCGGTCGCGATCGGCGCCGGCGTTCATGCGCTGTCGAATGCCCGGCTCGATACGCCCTGGCCCAAAGTCGTGCGCAAGCGCGCGGAACTCGGCACGCTGCTGACCGACAACCCGGCCCCGTCGCTCGACGAGCTGATCGAGCTGATGCGCGATCCGCATGTCGCGGACGACGACGCGCTGCCGCACACCGGCATTCCGATCGAGCGCGAGCGTGCGCTGTCGGCCGCGTTCATCGAGACACCCGAATACGGCACGCGCGGCACGACCGCGCTGCGCGTGACGATGAAGGAAGGCGTGCGCTTGACGGTCGACATCAAGGAACGCTGCGACGACGACGGCTCGCACCGCACCGTTCGCCCGGGCAGTTTCGAGCGCGCGTTCACGTTCGACATCGACGCGACGCCGCCGCGCTGAGCCAGCGGCGGGGGCGGCGCGGGCGGCGCTACGGCGCGCGCGCCATCTCGACGTGCGGCACGCCGATTTCGACGAACGGCTCGCCGATCGCCGCGAAGCCGTGCCGCACGTAGAACGACACCGCGGCATCCTGCGCGTAAAGCCGCACGACCGGCTCGCCGCGATGCCGCGCCGCGTCCAGCAACGCATGCAGCACGGCCGATCCGGCGCCCTGCCCGCGCGCGTCGGCCAGCACCGCGACGCGGCCGATCGTGCCGGTGCGCAGCAACCGTCCCGTCGCGACCGCGCGGCGTGCGCCGGTCGCCGCATCGACCCGGTAGGCAACCGCGTGCAACGACAGCGGATCCTCGTCGTCCAGTTCCCATTCCGGCGGAATCCGCTGCTCGCGCACGAACACCGCATCGCGAATCCGTGCGGCATCGCCACCCAGCACGGCCCAGTCGCCCGTTTCCACCCAGCCGTCGGTCATCGCTTCCTCCGCGCGGCGCCGGGCGCCGCCGCCGTCAAACGTCGTCGAATGCGGCCCTGAGCGCCGCCACCGCGTCGGCATGCGCGGCCCGCACCTCCGGCACGTAGCCGCCCATCTTGAAGAACTCGTGGATCATCCCCGGATAGCAGACCAGCGTAACCGTATTGCCGGCCGCGCGCAGCTTGTCCGCGTACGCGGCGCCCTCGTCGCTCAGCGGATCGTATTCGGCCGTCGCGATCCAGGCCGGCGCGACACCGGCGAACGACGGCGCGTCGCGCGTGCCGTCGAGCGGCGCGAAGCGCCAGTCGTCGCGGTCGGACCGATCGCGCAAGTATTGCGTGAAGAACCACTGGATCGTGTCCTGCGTCAGCAGGTAGCCGTTCGCGAGCCGTCCGTGGGATTCGGTGTCCTGGTGACCCGTCACGCCCGGATAGATCAGCAGTTGCAGCGCAAGCCCGATACCCGCGTCGCGCGCGAGCACCGCGCAGACCGTCGCGAGCGTGCCGCCCGCGCTGTCGCCGCCGACCGCGAGCCGCGTCGCATCGATGCCGAATGCGGCGGCCTCGCGATGCAGCCAGCGCAATGCGTCGTCGGCGTCGTTCACCGCGGTCGGGAACCGGTGTTCGGGCGCAAGCCGGTAGTCGACCGACAGCACCGCGCATTGCGCGTCGCGCGCGAACATCCGGCACAGCGCGTCGTGCGTATCGACGCTGCCGACCGTGAAGCCGCCGCCGTGGTAATAGACGAGCGCCGGCAGCGGTTCGGCGAGGCTCGGCTCGACCGGAAGGTACAGCCGCGCGCCGATCGAGCGGCCGTCGCGCGTCGGCACGACGCAGGCCTCGACCGAATGCATCGGCGCCGGCGCGACGTCGAGGATCGGCGCGCTCTTCTCGTACGCGGCGCGCGCCTGCTGCGCCGTCTGGTGGTGATAGGACGGACGTTTCGCGCGCTCGACCATGTCGAGCACCTGGGCAATCTTCGGATTCAGCGGCATCGGTGAGGACGGCGCGGGCGGCGCCGTGAGCGGACAAGCGTCACATGATGCCACGCCGCGCGGTTGCGGGCCGCCACGCAAAACGGCCCTGCCGGTGAAAAGGCAGGGCCGTTCGTCGAGGGCGCTTACGCGTCGCTCGGGCCGGGCTGCGCATCCGGCGCGGTGCGGGTGCGTTGCCGCTTGATGTCGCGGCCCACCGCGAGCCGCCGCATGTACTTGAACGTGCCGAGCGCCTTCGCGACGAAGTTGCCGTCGCTGTCGCGCACTTCGCCTTCGCAATACGCCATCGTCGTCGAACGATGCATCACGCGTCCGTATGCGCGCAACTCGCCGCGCCCGGGCTGCATGAAGTTCACCTTCATCTCGACCGTGACGACGCCGACGCCGTCGTCGGTCAGGCTGCGCGCGGCCATCGCGAGCGCGATGTCCGACAGCGTCATCGTCACGCCGCCGTGCGCGATGCTCCACGTGTTCATGTGCCGCTCGTCGAGCGGCAGCACGATCTCGCTCGCACCATCCTTCGCGGACACGAGCCGCACGCCGAGCAGGTCGACGAACGGGCTTTCGATCGACGGGCCGTCCGTCGGGGATGTCGCGTCGCTCATCGTGCGCTGTCGGACAGGTAGTCGACGCACTGGCGCGATTCGGCCACCGCCACGATGAACTTCTTCACTTCCTGGTGAACCGGGTGCACCTGATACGCATCGAGCGCGGCCTGGTCAGTGAAATCGGACACGAGCACGACGTCGGACGTCGCTTCGAGGCCCGGCGTCGCGATGCCGACGTCGAGTTGCAGGATGCCCGGCACGAGGTCGCGGCAGCCTTCGAGCTTTTCCTTCAGCTTCAGCGCGTTCTGCGCGCGCGTGCCGCCTTCGGCCGATTCCTTCAGCTTCCACATGACGATATGTCTGATCACTTCCGTTGCTCCTGTTCGTGTTGGTTCGGCGGTTCGCCCAGAACCCTTGTGAGCCGGGCGTTACACAGCCCGTTCATCGTTCGCTCGCGTTCGTCGAAATCGCGCCCGGCCGGGAAAAAAGCGGGTATCCAAGCCGGGACGAGTTCAAGACGCCAACCACGATACCCGCTTTTTCACCGTGCCACTTGCGGATGTCACGATCCGCTAGCGAAAGCAGGCAACAAGCGTACCAAACTCACCGGCGCGAATGGACGGCATCTTGAGATGCACCCATCTGGCTAGAAGCGCTGGCGGTATCGATACGGGATTGCCGGAAAGGGGATCGTACTCGCGATCGGCGAATCGCCCTCCGCATTCCGGTTGTAAGCCCCGCATGGCTGGCCGCCATCGCGAACCACGGTTCACGCGCCTCTTGGCAGGCGCACCTCGAATACTGTTTCCGTCGGATCGGACCGCGCGTCAATACGGCCGTGATGTGCCTTGGCGATTTCGCTGGCGATGTACAAGCCGAGCCCCAACCCGACATCGTCACTCGCACTTGCCGATTGGTCGGCTCCGCGCTGAAGGGGGTCGAAAATGCGCTCAAGCGTGAGTCGGTCCATCGCCGGCCCTCTATTCCCAACCTCGATGAGCACTTCCTTGTCAGCCGATACCGCCGTCACCCGTACCGGCGTTTTGGACGCGCCATACTTGATCGCGTTGCTCACCAAATTACTCAGCAATTGCTGCATGCGCTGATCGTCCCAGTCCCCCCGGAGGTCGCCGCTTACGTCGACCTCGATTTCCCGATCCGGATGAGCCGCCCGCAGTTCGTCGACCACATTGGCGAGCACACGTGCGAGATCGACATTGCGCGGAACAACGTTGATGCCCAGCCCGAGCTGGGTTCGATTGAAATCGCAGAGATCGTCAAGGAGGCCTTGCATGCGCCCCCCGCTTCTGATCAGCCGGGCCGCGGCCTCCGATACTTCCTCTCCCGCATTGAGCGCCGCCAGATAAGTCGCCGTGATCTGAATGGTCTGCAGCGGCGTGCGCATGTCGTGACCCAGCATGCCCAACAACAAGTTGCGAGCCTGCTCGACCTGCTCGGTAAAGAAAGCGACTGATTCCGCGAGCGCCTGATCGATCGCCTCATTGAAACGAATCATGTCGTCCATGTGAGGCAGCCCGGGCTGGCACTCGTCGATCCACAGGCGCAGCACACTGGCACGCAGCGCCCGATACTCGGCCGCCAACTGATTGATGTCGAAACCTCTTCGGGCGCGCAGCACGGCATGCGTCTGCGCGGCGGTTTCCGTGGCGTTCATCGGCTCGGGCGCGCGCCCGAGCGATTTTTCGTGTTGCTCGTCCCGCGTTTGCGGGGTGGCGATGTCCTTGGCCACGGCCTCGAGGATCTGCCGTGAATGGTCGCGTAGCGCGAACGAGTCCATGCCCCTTGCGGCTGGTAACAGCGTGGCGGCAAACGCTTCCCACTGCACCAGGATCGACTCCATGTTCCGCACGATGAAATCAGCTAGTCGCATGTCGCCCCACATAACGAAATGAACGGTGGATGCTCTTGTGATACCGCACGAGATCACGCGAATACCAACGATCGAAGACGCTTACATGGCAAGCCGCGCGCAAAGCCGTCGTCAGGTGCCCTCTATCGTATGGTGATTTGCCCGGCCCCAAGACGGGCCAGCGCGCGAAGCCGCAACCGCTAATGTGCAACAACTCGTGGTAACGCGAACTTCGTGGTTACCCGTCAAAGGCGCGGCTACGCCTGGCCATCAAAGCAACTTTCACGACCTGTGCTTCGCGATTCTTCGAATCGGCCATTGCCGCGCCCGCCACCGATCCCTTCGCACAACGGTCATGACGGACGACACTGCAGTCGCCATGCGTTCCAGCATTGCCGATTAATCTTCGATTTGAAGCGCCATTTCGGATCAATCGACCGGTCGTTATCCAGATTCATTATTCATTTCGACGGAATTGCATCTTTTACCGGCTCACCGGGTAATAATTACGAAAATCAAATAAAACACATCGAAATTGATCGAATCTGATTGACTTTGGCTTTCATGAAAATCTAGAATCCCCTACAACATCTTTCATCTGATTTTTCCAGCACCGGCAGAGCCTCATCCTTCGCCTGCCGAAAGCGCTCTCCATCGACTTCACCCGTTTCGTAACGGGTGGTGTGGGCTATCGTTTTCCATATTCAGCCTTTATCGCCCCCCGATTAAAAAACGGTTCAATTCGCCCCGCAAGCATCACATCACGATTAATCCGGGCATTTTCAGAATGCCTGCGACGCAGAACGAAGCGGATCGAGCCGTCCGCTCATCCGGGCATTTCGATAAAAAAATCGCAGTCGTCAGGAGGGTCGTCATGAACGTGCATCGCTTCACGAAATCGCTGTGTCTGGGATTCGTCTGCGCCGGCCTGCTGGCCGCCTGCAACGACGACGACGTCCATTCGAACGACACGCCGCCCTCTTCCAGCGCTGCACTGTCGTTCCGCATGGACGCCGGCGGGCAGATCAACGCTTTCTACCGACAGGACAAGGTCGCCGCCCATCTGCTGGTGCGCTCGTCGACGAAGCCGCGCCTGCTTGTCGTGTTTCCGGCCGGCAACAGCGGCACCGGGCTGTGGTTCGACGACACTGCGCAGCCGGTGAACTGGAGCCTCGACACGCCACCGTCCGCACTGTCGGCACCCGACCCGCACGGCCGCCCGCTGTACGGCATCGGCGCCGACGTGTCGGTCGACACCGACACGCTGACGATCCGCCAGGGCGTGCTCAGCAACGTGCGCTTCCTGCGCGACTTCAACGGCAGCGCAACGATCCCGCCGGAGATCGTCACCGCCCCGACGATCCAGGGCAGCGCCGCGCAATGGCAGCGCGACCGGCTCGACGGCGCCCCCGGCTACGCACTGCGCATCACGCTGCGTGACGGCGGCAGCATCGCGACGGCCGCGGACGGCAAGCTGGTGCTGCGCGCGGCGGCCGGTACGCGCACGCTGAAGCTGCATGTCGACGCGCTGTCGGGTGAGACGCCGATGTCGCCGATCACGCGCGCCGACCTGCTCGCCCCGTCCGCGAATCCGGACCCGGTCAGCCAGAACGTGCTCGAATTCCTGAGCTTCCACGACAAGCTGCTGGCCGGCTCGTGGCAGTACGATACCTATTTCGGCCGCGACACGCTGATTTCGGTGCGCATGCTGATGCCGGTGCTCGAACCGGCGGCGATCGAGGCCGGCCTGACGTCGGTACTGAACCGCCTGTCGAACGACGGCAAGGTCGCGCACGAGGAAGGCATCGGCGAATTCGCACTGGTCGACAACGCGAAGCACGGCCGGCCGAACGATGCGACGCCGACCTACGACTACAAGATGATCGACAGCGACTACCTGCTCGCGCCGATCGCGGCGGCGTGGCTGATCGACGACACGCGCGGCCAGGCGCGCGCGGCCGCCTATCTCGCGCAACGCGGCGGCGACGGTCAGACCAATGGCAGCCGGCTCGTCGTCAACCTGCTGCACGTCGCGGCGACCGCGCAGCCGTTCGCGCAGCAGCCGTCAGTTGCGAACCTGATCCACCTGCGGCCCGGCGAGATCGTCGGCAACTGGCGCGACAGCACCGACGGGCTCGGCGGCGGCGTCTATCCGTACGACGTGAACGCGGTGCTCGTGCCGGCCGCGCTGCGCGCGGCGAACGCGTTCCTCACGCGCGGCCTGCTCGATCCGTACCTGGACGCCGGGCAACGCGCGGCACTCGCGAACACGGCGGCAGAAGCGGCCACGTGGGAACAGCAAGCGCCACCGCTGTTCCAGGTGAGCGTGCCGGCCGCACAGGCGACGACCGACGTGTCGGCGTATGCGCCGTCGGCCGGCGTACCGGCCGGCACCGCGCCGGGCGCGCCGCTCACGTTCTACGCGTTGTCGCTCGACCAGCAGGGCACGCCGGTTCCGGTGATGAATTCCGACGGCGGCTTCGCGCTGCTGTTCGGCACGCCGCCGGACGACGAACTCCAGCGCATCGTCGCCGACGTCACGCGGCCCTTCCCGACCGGGCTCGTCACCGATGTCGGGATGGTGATCGCGAATCCCGCGTATGCGAGCCAGGAACTGTGGCCGAAGTTCACGAGTTCCGCGTATCACGGCACCGTGATCTGGTCGTGGCAGCAGGCGATGTGGGTCGCCGGGCTCGATCGGCAACTCGCGCGCCAGGATCTGTCGGACACGACGCGCGCGCTGCTGACGCAGGCACGGCAGACGATCTGGCAAGTGATCTCGAACGGGCGCGACATGCGCACGTCGGAGATGTGGACGTGGTCGTACGTGAACGGCCGGTATCAGACCGACGCGTTCGGCACGCGCAGCGCGGACGCGACCGAGGCCAATGCGGCGCAGCTGTGGAGTACGACGTATCTCGCGATTCGTGATCCGCAACTGCGGACCGGCAAGTACTGGTGGCAGGCGATGGAGCGGATGAAGGATGTGCAGCCACAGCAGACGGCGGCCATCGCGGCTCGCCAGACGATGCACCAATGAAACGAATGCCCCGCACGCATATTCGCGTACGGGGCTTCATTCAGGCCGGACGCAAACCGCGCGGACGTCGCATCGCGCCGCCATTGCGCTGCATCCGCGCACACCACGCCGCCGGATGCGCGGCGCTCGTCCGTCAGTGCGCGACCACGCGATTGCGCCCGTCCCGCTTCGCCTGATACAAGCGTTCATCGACCGCGCGCAACAACGCATCGACCGTCCCGCCGTCGACCCCATACTGCGCGACGCCGACGCTGACCGTCACCTGCACGCGCTTGAAATCCAGCCCGAACGGCGAACTCGCGATCGACGAACGCACGCGCTCGGCCGTCATGCGCGCGCCCTCGAGCGGCATCTCGGGCAACAGCGCCATGAACTCCTCGCCGCCGACTCGCGCGAGCGCACCGGCCGGACGTATCGCCTCGAGACACTGGCGCACGACGCCGCGCAGCACCTCGTCGCCGATCTGGTGCCCGTATGCATCGTTGATGTTCTTGAAGTTGTCGAGATCGAGCGCGAGCAGGCAAAACGGCGTGCCGTCGCGTTCCGCGCGCACGATCTCGCGCTCGACCTGCGCGATGAACTGGCGGCGGTTGGACGCGCCCGTCATCGGATCGGTCGCGGCCATGTATTCGAGCTTCTGGTTCGTGCGGCGCAGTTCCTGCAACGCACTCTCGGTGCGCGCCATCGATTCCGACAGCCGGCTCATCAGGTCTTCCTGGCTGTAGATCGCCGAGAACGAGCGCGTCGTCTGCAGCGCCTGCACGACGCCGTAGCTGAGCAGGAAGAACCCGCCCGCGAAGATCGCATGCGCGAGCCACCACATGTGATTCCACGGCTTGCCGAGGATGAACGCGAGCGACGACAGCGCGAACGCCATGATCGACACACCGTAGATCACCATCAGCGGCGAGCGGATGCGCCGCGCGAGCAGCACGCCGACGTTCAGCAGCGAAAACACCAGCGCGCCGCCTTCCATCGACAGCCGCGTACCCGGCGCGCCGGCGACCGGCGAATAGGCGATGTACGCAACCGCCACGTTGATGGTCACGAACAACCCGACCCACGGCAGCCACGTGCGCGCGCGCGTACGCTTCTCCACCCGATCGGGCGGCTGCGAATACGACAGCAGGCCCGTGAGCAGCAGGATCGACATCACGAGCCGCGAGGCGGGCCCGTACAGCAGGAACAGCCAGATGTTGTGGTGCGCCATCCCGGTGAACAGACCGTGCAGCGCGTAGATCATCGCGAAGCCGAGAAAGCCGAGCGTCAGCCAGCGCAGCAGCGGCTCGCCGGACGATCGGTAGCACACCCACGTCACGTAGGTGACGAACGCGCCTTCGAGGGTCGCGGCCGCGATCGCGATTTCATGGAATGCGTGGTTCTCGAACACGACGTGCGGGTCGCTGAAGAACCACAGATAGGCAATCAGATAGGCCGGCAGCAATGCAAAACCGACCAGCAGGCATTTCGCGTAGAGCCTCGCGGCCGCGCTGACGACGCGCGGCGGTTCCCCGGCTGCATAGGTCGTGCTCAATTTGGTCCCCGTTTCGGTCTGCTGCGTGGTTCGAACGCCCACGGTGCCGGAAACGCGCGATGCATCGTCTTCGCCGGCTACCGGAAACGCGTCACGTGCGCCGGTACGACGCACGCGTTGGCCCATCCCGCCGAAAGGCAAATGTCAGAGCAAGTATAGGTGCGGCAAATCGTTTGACAAGTAAGGGGAAACGGCAGCATCGAATGCATGGCGTTTGCTTCCTGTTTCTTACGAATCGCCCACGGATTTCGCCGATTCGCATCGCGGCCGCGGTTTCGGTCCCCCGAAAGCCGCGGCCGCCCCTCCTGCGCACAAATATCAGACGATTTCGAACAGGCCGGCAGCCCCCTGCCCGCCGCCGATGCACATCGTGACGACCACGTATTTCACGCCGCGCCGCTTGCCTTCGATCAGCGCATGGCCGGTCAGGCGCGCACCCGACACGCCGTACGGATGGCCGACCGCGATCGCGCCGCCGCTCACGTTCAGGCGGTCGTCAGGAATCCCGAGCGTGTCGCGGCAGTACAGCACCTGCACCGCGAACGCTTCGTTCAGCTCCCACAGGCCGATGTCGTCGACCTTCAGCCCCGCCTGCTTCAGCAGCTTCGGCACCGCGAACACCGGGCCGATGCCCATCTCGTCCGGCTCGCAACCGGCGACCGCGAAACCGCGGAACACGCCGAGCGGCTGCAGCCCTTCGCGCTGTGCGACATCCGCGTTCATCACCACGCACGCCGACGCGCCGTCCGAGAACTGGCTCGCGTTGCCCGCGGTGATCACGCCGCCCGGCACGGCCGAACGGATCTTCGCGACGCCCTCGAGCGTCGTGTCCGGCCGGATGCCCTCGTCGGCCGACACCGTCACGTCCTGCGTGAACAGCCGGCCCGTCGCCTTGTCGGCGATGCCTGCCCGCACGGTGATCGGCACGATCTCGTCGTTGAAGCGCCCGGCTTCCTGCGCGGCCGCGGCGCGCAGTTGCGAGCGCACGCCGTACTCGTCCTGCCGCTCCTTCGCGATCCCGTAGCGCTTTGCGACGTTCTCGGCCGTCTGGAGCATGTTCCAGTAGATCTCCGGCTTGTGCTCGACGAGCCAGCCCTCCTGGATCATGTGCCGGTTCATCTCGTTCTGCACGCACGAGATCGATTCGACGCCGCCCGCGACATACACGTCGCCCTCGCCCGCGATGATCCGCTGTGCGGCGAGCGCGATGGTCTGCAGCCCGGACGAGCAGAAACGGTTCACCGTCATCCCCGGCACGCTCACCGGCAGCCCGGCGCGCAGCGCGATCTGCCGCGCGATGTTCGCGCCGGTCGCGCCTTCGGGGTTCGCGCAGCCCATGATCACGTCCTCGATGCGCGCGGGGTCCAGCTTCGCGCGTTCGAGCGCGGCCGCGACCACGTGGCCGCCGAGCGTCGCGCCGTGCGTCATGTTGAATGCTCCGCGCCACGATTTCGCGAGCGGCGTGCGTGCGGTCGATACGATTACGGCTTCGGTCATGCGAGTCTCCTTCGGTCCTGCTTGATGTTCTGCGTCGGATAGGAATGCGCTACGCCGTCGGGCGCGCGCCCGCGGACGTCACATGTGCGACGCCCGCCGCCTGCATCTGTTGCCATGCGTGCGCGAGCGACCCGTTCAGGTCGATCGCACGGCATGCGTCGTTGATCACGGCCGCCTCGAAGCCGGCCGCGCGCGCATCGAGCGCGGACCACGCGACGCAATAGTCGGTCGCGAGCCCGCAGCACCACACGCGCTTCGCGCCGAGCTCGCGCAGATAGCCGGCGAGCCCCGTGCGCGTCGTGCGATCGGCTTCGACGAACGCGGAATAGCTGTCGACCTGGGCGTCGCCGCCCTTGCGGATCACGAGCCGCGCGTGCGGAATGTCGAGGTCGCGATGCAGCGCCGCGCCCTCGGTGTCCTGCACGCAGTGCACGGGCCACAGCACCTGCTCGCCGTACGGCAGCGCGAGCGTGGAAAACGGCTCGCGGCCGGGATGGTTCGCCGCGAACGACACGTGTTCGCGCGGGTGCCAGTCCTGCGTCAGCACGACCTGGTCGAAGCGTTGCGCGAGCGCGTTGATCACCGGCACGACCGCGTCGCCGTCCGGCACCGCGAGTGCGCCGCCCGGCATGAAGTCGTACTGCACGTCGATCACGAGCAACACGTCGTCAGTGCGTTTCATTGCATTTCTCCTTGCAAGCCTGGCCGCGCGGTCACGCGGGCCGTCAGCCGTTGAACCCGCGCCCGGCCCTGGCGAGCTCGACGATCGACGGCGCGAGCTGCCACGCGTCGCCGTTCGGTGCGGCCGCATAGCGGCGGATCGCGCGCTCGACGTTGTAGAGGCCGACCATGTCCGCATACAGCATCGGGCCGCCCCGCCACAGCGGGAACCCGTAACCGGTCAGGTAGACCATGTCGATGTCGGATGCCTTCGACGCGATCTTCTCCTCGAGGATCTTCGCGCCTTCGTTGACGAGCGCGAACACGAGCCGCTCGACGATCTCGTCGTCGCCGATCTTGCGCCGCTCGACGCCGCGCTCCTTCGAATACGCGACGACCATCTCGTCGACGAGCGCCGACGGCTTCGCCTTGCGCTCGCCCGGCACGTAGTCGTACCAGCCGCCGCCCGTCTTCTGGCCGAAACGGCCCTGCTCGCACAGGCGGTCGGCGATCTTCGAGTAGTGCAGATCGGGTTTCTCGACGTAGCGGCGCTTGCGGATCGCCCAGCCGATGTCGTTGCCGGCGAGGTCGCTCATCCGGAACGGGCCCATCGCGAAACCGAACTTCTCGATCGCGCGATCGACCTGCGCGGGCAGCGCGCCTTCCTCGAGCATGAAGAGCGCCTGGCGGATGTACTGCTCGATCATCCGGTTGCCGATGAAGCCGTCGCACACGCCCGACACCACCGCCGTCTTGCGGATCTTCTTGGCGACCGCCATCACGGTCGCGAGCACGTCCTTCGCGGTCTGCGCGCCGCGCACGACCTCGAGCAGCTTCATCACGTTCGCCGGGCTGAAGAAGTGCATGCCGACCACGTCCTGCGGACGCTTCGTGAACGCGGCGATCTTGTCGACATCGAGCGTCGACGTGTTCGACGCGAGGATCGCACCGGGCTTCGCCACCGCGTCGAGCCGGCCGAACACCTGCTCCTTCACGCCGAGTTCCTCGAACACGGCCTCGACGATCAGGTCCGCGTCCTTCAGGTCGTCGTAGGACAGCGTCGGCGTGATCAGCGCCATGCGCGCGTCGAGCTTCTGCTGCGTGAGCTTGCCCTTCTTCACCTGCGCGTCGTAGTTCTTGCGGATCGTGGCGAGGCCGCGGTCGAGCGCGTCCTGCTTCGTCTCGAGCAGCGTGACGGGCAGGCCCGCGTTGACGAAGTTCATCGCGATCCCGCCGCCCATCGTGCCCGCGCCGATCACGCCGACGCGGCGGATCTCGCGCACCGGCGTATCGGCCGGCACGTCGGGAATCTTGCTCGCCGCGCGCTCGCCGAAGAACGCGTGCCGCAGCGCACGGCTTTCCGGCGTCATCATCAGCGCGACGAAACCGTCGCGTTCGGCGACGCTGCCCTTGTCGAAGCCGTTCAGCACGCCGGCCTCGATCGCGTCGATGCACTTGTGCGGCGCGGGGAAATTCGGCGCGGCGGCCCGCGCGGAATTGCGCGCGAACTGGATGAAGCCCGCGGCATTCTCGTGGACGATCTTGCGATCGCGCACGCGCGGATGCGGCCCCTGCTGCGCGCCGACCTTGCGCGCGAACGCGACGGCCGCGTCGAGCAGGTCGCCGTCGGCCATCGCGTCGAACAGCCCGCTGTTCGCGAGCTGCTCCGACGGCACCGGCGCGCCCGACACGATCATGTTCAGCGCGGTTTCGAGGCCCACCGCACGCGGCAGGCGCTGTGTGCCGCCCGCGCCCGGCAACAGGCCGAGCTTCACTTCGGGCAGCGCGACCTGCGCACCGGGCGCCGCGACGCGATAGTGCGCGCCGAGCGCGAGCTCCAGGCCGCCGCCCATCACGACGCTGTGCAGCGCCGCGACGACCGGCTTCGCGCTCGCCTCCACCGCGCGGATCACGGTGTGCAGCGTCGGCTCCTGCAAGGCCTTCGGGGTATTGAATTCGGTGATGTCGGCGCCGCCCGAGAACGCGCGGCCCGCGCCGGTCAGTACGATCGCCGTGACCGACGGATCCTGCGCGGCACGATCGAGCGCGTCCATGACGCCCTGGCGCGTCGACAGGCCGAGCCCGTTGACCGGCGGATTGTTGAGCGTGATGACGGCCACGCCGTCGCGAGTCGAGTAATCCACTGCCATCTGCCTGCCTCCATGCATCGCGCGCCGGGGTGGCTGCGCTTCATTGTGCGCGGTCGAACGGCCGCATGTCCGGATCGAACGGAGGCAGCATACAACGAAAAAGCACGGTCGTTCAATTTGATTTCGTTCCCGATCCGGGGGCCGGATCGGGCGACCGCGCGGCGGGCCGTCGGCGGCCGCGGCTTACGGTGCGCAGCGCGCCGTCGGCAGCACGTAGTCGCGGAACGTCTCGCGCAGCTTCAGCTTCTGCAGCTTGCCGGTCGCGGTGTGCGGCAGCGATTCGACGAACACGACGTCGTCGGGCACCCACCACTTCGCGACCTTGCCTTCGTAGAACGCGAGCAGCGCGTCGCGGGTCAGGTTCGCCCCCTCCCGCGGCACCACGACGAGCAGCGGACGCTCGGTCCATTTCGGGTGCGCGCACGCGATGCACGCGGCTTCGGCGACGCCCGGGTGCGCGATCGCGACGTTCTCGATGTCGATCGAGCTGATCCACTCGCCGCCGGACTTGATCACGTCCTTGCTGCGGTCGGTGATCTGCAGGAAGCCGTCTGGGTCGATCGTCGCGACGTCGCCGGTCGGGAACCAGCCGTCCGACAGCGGCGACGTATCGCCCTTGAAGTAGTGATCGATCACCCAGGGCCCGCGCACCTGCAACTCGCCGAACGCGACGCCGTCCCACGGCAGTTCGCGGCCGTCGTCGCCGACGATCCGCATGTCGACACCGCAGATCACGCGCCCCTGCTTCTCCAGCAACCGGCGCTGCACGTCGAGCGGCCGCTGCGACTGCGCCCAGTTGAGCTTCGCGAGCGTGCCGAGCGGCGACAGCTCGGTCATTCCCCACGCGTGGATCACGCGCACGCCGTATTCGTCCTCGAACGTGCGCAGCATCGCGGGCGGGCACGCCGAACCGCCGATCACCGTGCGGTTCAGCGTCGAGAAGCGCACGCCGGCCTCGCGCATGTAGTTCAGCAGCCCGAGCCACACGGTCGGCACGCCCGCCGAGAACGTCACGCGTTCGGCCTCCATCAGTTCGTACAGCGACTTGCCGTCGAGGTCCTTGCCGGGCAGCACCAGCTTGCCGCCGGTGAGCGGCACCGCGTACGGCAGCCCCCACGCGTTCACATGGAACATCGGCACGACGGGCAGCACAGCGTCCAGCGCCGACAGGTTCATCGCGTCGGGCAGCGCGGCGCCGTAGGCATGCAGCACCGTCGAGCGATGTGAATACAGCACGCCCTTCGGATTGCCGGTCGTGCCCGACGTGTAGCACAGGCCGGACGCCTGCAGTTCGTCGAGGCGCGGCCAGTCGTAGCGGCCGTCCTCGGCGTCGACGAGCGTTTCGTAGCACAGGTACGGCGTCGCGCCGGACGGCAGGTGCGCGGCATCCGTCATCGCGATCCAGCCCTTCACGGGCGGGCACTGCGGCGCGATCGCGTCGACGAGCGGCGCGAAATTGATGTCGAAGAAGACGTAGCGGTCTTCCGCGTGATTGACGATGTAGGCGATCTGCTCGGGAAAGAGCCGCGGGTTGATCGTGTGGCACACGGCGCCCATCCCGCCGATTCCGTAGTACGCCTCCAGATGCCGGTAGCCGTTCCAGGCCAGCGTGCCGACACGCTCGCCCGCTTCGACGCCGAGCCGTGCGAGCGCCTGCGCGAGGCGCTTCGCGCGCTGCTCGCAGTCGCGGTACGTGTAGCGATGCAGGTCGCCTTCCACGCGCCGCGACACGATCTCCGTGTCGCCCGCATAACGCGCGGCATGCGCGATCAGCGACGACACCAGCAACGGCATGTCCATCATCTGGCCCAGCAACGGCTTACCCATCGTCTTGTTCTCCCGGAAGGACGCGAATCGGTGACCAGCCTCGAAGCGATGCGCCAGCCTGCAACCCGTCCACGGCCCGGACCGGCCTGGCGCAAGGCGCGCGGGCCGCCATGCGGGCGGCGCGGCGCCGCCTTACAATATCGGCTTACCCAGAGGCGCTCAACATGTCGTTTTCCCGAAGCGCAGCCGCTACGGCTGACACTCTCCCCGACCTCGCCGCCACGCTCGGCGCGCCGGCCGTCGGCGCGTTCGTCGCACTCGGCGACGCGTTTCATACGCGGCTGCCGGCAGCACCCCTGCCCGCGCCGTACGTCGTCGGCTTTTCCGACGAAGTCGCGCGCCTGCTCGGCTTGCCGGCGTCGCTCGCCGCCCAACCCGGATTCGCCGAGCTGTTCGCCGGCAACCCGACGCGCGACTGGCCCGCGAGCGCGATGCCGTACGCGTCGGTGTATTCCGGCCACCAGTTCGGCGTGTGGGCCGGCCAGCTCGGCGACGGCCGCGCGCTGACGATCGGCGAACTCGCCGGCAGCAACGGCCAGCGCTACGAACTGCAGATCAAGGGCGGCGGCCGCACGCCGTATTCGCGGATGGGTGACGGCCGCGCGGTGCTGCGTTCGTCGATCCGCGAATTCCTGTGTTCGGAAGCGATGCATCACCTCGGCATTCCGACCACCCGCGCGCTCACGGTGATCGGCTCCGACCAGCCGGTGGTGCGCGAGGAGATCGAGACGTCGGCCGTCGTCACGCGCGTGTCGGAGAGCTTCGTGCGCTTCGGCCACTTCGAGCACTTCTTCTCGAACGATCGCCCGGACCTGCTGCGCCAGCTCGCCGATCACGTGATCGAGCGCTTCTATCCCGCATGCCGCGACGCCGACGATCCGTACCTCGCGCTCCTCGAAGCCGCGACGCTGCGCACGGCCGACCTCGTCGCGCAGTGGCAGGCCGTCGGCTTCTGCCACGGCGTGATGAACACCGACAACATGTCGATCCTCGGCGTGACGATCGACTACGGCCCGTTCGGCTTCGTCGACGCGTTCGACGCGAACCACATCTGCAACCACTCCGACACGAGCGGCCGCTACGCGTACCGGATGCAGCCGCGCATCGCGCACTGGAACTGCTACTGCCTCGCGCAGGCGCTGCTGCCGCTGATCGGGCTGCAGCACGGCATCGCCGACGACGATGCGCGCGCCGAGCGCGCGGTCGACGACGCGCAGGCCGTGCTCGCGAAGTTTCCGGAACGCTTCGGCCCGGCGCTCGAGCGCGCGATGCGCGCGAAGCTCGGCCTCGAGCTCGAACGCGAGAACGACGCCGAGCTCGCGAACAAGCTGCTCGAAACGATGCACGCGAGCCATGCTGACTTCACGCTGACGTTCCGCCGGCTCGCGCAGATCTCGAAGCACGACGCGAGCCGCGACGCGCCGGTGCGCGACCTGTTCATCGATCGCGACGCGTTCGACGCATGGGCGAACCTCTACCGCGCGCGGCTGTCCGAGGAAACGCGCGACGACGCGGCCCGCGCGGCCGCGATGAATCGCGTGAACCCGAAATACGTGCTGCGCAACCATCTGGCCGAAGTCGCGATCCGGCGCGCGAAGGAAAAGGATTTTTCCGAAGTCGAACGACTCGCGCAGGTGCTGCGCCGCCCGTTCGACGAACAACCGGAACATGAAGCTTATGCGGCATTGCCGCCCGACTGGGCCGGGTCGCTCGAAGTGAGCTGCTCGTCGTGACCCGACCGACCCGACCGACCGATCAGGAGAACTCCCACATGTCACACGATTCCGACGACAAGACCTTCCCGTACCAGAAGGACGACGCCGAACTGCGCCGCCGGCTCACGCCGATGCAGTACGAGGTCACGCAGCATGCGGCGACCGAGCGCGCCTTCACCGGCGAATACACCGACACCGAGGACGCCGGCATCTACAAGTGCGTCGTCTGCAGCACGCCGCTGTTCGAATCCGGCGCCAAGTTCCATTCGGGCTGCGGCTGGCCCAGCTACTTCAAGCCGCTCAACGGCGAGGTGATCGACGAGAAGATCGACCGCTCGCACGGAATGGTGCGCGTCGAGGTCCGCTGCAACCATTGCGGCGCGCATCTCGGCCACGTGTTCGAGGACGGCCCGCGCGACAAGACCGGTTTGCGCTACTGCATCAATTCGGCTGCGTTAAACTTCGAGTCCCGACCCGAAAACGAATGAGCGGCACCGGACGGATCGGTCGGACAGCCTGCCCGGCTGCCCCGATCCCGGACGGTGGCGCCCGGCGGGTCCCCACAACGGTGAAAGGCCGCGCGATGCGGCCTTTCACGCAGCTGCGAGCGCCATGAAATTCCTGTTCGATCTGTTTCCGATCATCCTGTTTTTCGCCGCCTTCAAGGTCTGGGGCATCTTCACCGCCACCGCCGTCGCGATCGTCGCGACGCTGGCCCAGGTCGCGTGGGTCGCCTTCCGGCACCGGAAGGTCGACACGATGCTGTGGGTCAGTCTCGGCGTGATCGTCGTGTTCGGCGGCGCTACCCTCGTCCTGCATGACGAGAAATTCATTCAATGGAAACCGACTGTGCTGTACTGGCTGTTTGCGATCGGGCTGCTCGCCGCGCGCTATGCGTTCGGCAACAACCTGATCGAGAAGATGATGGGCAAGCAGCTCACGCTGCCGCACCCCGTGTGGGACAAGCTGAACGTCGCGTGGGCGCTGTTCTTCGCGGTGCTCGGCGTCGCGAACCTGTACGTGGTGCACAACTACACCGAATCGCAGTGGGTGAACTTCAAGCTGTTCGGCACGACGGGCGCGATGGTCGTGTTCATCATCCTGCAGAGCCTGTGGCTCACGAAGTACCTGAAGGACGAATGACATGACCGACGCTTTCCTCGACGCCTCGCCCGACGAACGCATCGCGCTGATCGAAGCGCGCCTGACCGCCGCGCTCGCGCCGCTGTCGCTCGCGGTGCGCGACGACAGCGCGCAGCACGCGGGTCACGCCGGCGCCGCTGCCGGCGGCCACTTCACGGTCACGATCGTGTCGGCCGCGTTCGCGGGCAAGCCGCGCGTCGCGCGGCACCGGCTGGTGTATGATGCGCTCGCTGATGCGATGCAGCGCGGCATTCACGCGCTCGCGATCGTGGCTTACACGCCCGAAGAATTCAACGAATCTTCAATCTAGTCTCAACAGGAATTCCCGATGATCCTGAAATCCCCCCGCCTGTGGGTCGCGGCGGCTGCTTTTGCAGCGGCACCGGCATTCGCCCAGAACATCGCCGTCGTCAACGGCACGCCGATTCCGAAGTCGCGCGCCGATGCGATGGTCGCGCAACTCGTCCAGCAAGGCCAGACCGACAGCCCGCAACTGCAGCAGGCCGTGCGTCAGGAACTCGTGAACCGCGAAATCCTGATGCAGGAAGCGATCCGCGAAGGCATCCCGAACCGCCCGGACGTGAAGGCGCAGGTCGCCGTCGCGCAGCAGACGGTCGTGCTGCGCTCGATGATCGAGAGCTTCCTGAAGAAGAACCAGCCGACCGACGCGGAAGTGAAGGCGCGTTATGACGACCTCGTGAAGGGTGCCGGCGGCAACCGCGAGTATCACCTGCACCACATCCTCGTCGACAGCGAGCAGCAGGCGAAGGACCTGATCGCGAAGATCAAGGGCGGCGCAAAGTTCGAGGACCTGGCGAAGCAATACTCGAAGGATCCGGGCTCGGGCAAGAACGGCGGCGACCTCGACTGGTCCGACCCGAAGGCGTACGTGCCGGAGTTCGCGGCCGCGGCGCAGAAGCTGCAGAAAGGCCAGATGACCGACGCGCCGGTGAAGACGCAGTTCGGCTGGCACATCATCCGTGTCGACGACGTCCGCGACATCGCCCCGCCGCCGTTCGACCAGGTGAAGGCGCAGATCGCGCAGCAGCTCGTACAGCAGAAGCTGCAGGCGTTCGAGGAAGGCCTGCGCCAGCAGGCGAAAATCCAGTAACGTCGGCGACGATCGCCCACGCGAAGGCCGCTCCCTGGAGCGGCCTTTTTCATGCGCGCTTGCAGTGCGCGCCGAAGCGCAACCAACGCGTCGCCATCGTCACTCGTATCGCGATCGTCACTGATGTCGCGATCGCCGGCCTGTGCCGGCACTTGCACTCGCACTCGCGCCGATCCCGACGTCAGCGCCAGCACATGCACATCGCGCTACGCCTTCGCCGGCGCCGCCGATTGCGCACGCGCCCGGTCGGTTGCGAACGTCCTCGCGAGCACGCCGAGTACCGGCTGCTCGATCAGCCGATACGCACCTGCCCCAACCACGACGACGAGCGCGAGGCCGCCCGCCACGATCCAGTCCGCACCGACCTGCTGCCCCACGCCGTGCTTGAGCGCCGTCGCAACGGCCGCCACGACGAAGTTGTGCGTCAGGTAGATCGAATACGACGCGTTGCCCAGCAACACCAGCGCGCTGTCCGCGACCGGTCGCACGTGGTCGATCAGCACCGCGCCAAGCACCAGCAGGAACGCCGGACCGCCGTAGACGAGCGCACGCGGCGCATGACCCACGAACAGCTCCATCGGCGGATTGCCCACACCGTCCGCGCCGGCCAGCGCCGCGCCGAGCAGCCCGAGCACACCCGCGACGACCAGCATCCGGCCGACGGCCAGCATCGCGGCGGGCGTCCAGCGATCGCGCACGACCGCATACGTCATCGCCGCGACGATGCCGAGCAGGAATTCGCCGATCAGTTGCGCGCCGGTCAGCATCGTGACCGACGTCGGCGCACCGAGCAGGTGGCAGGCCACGCCGACCGTCAGGAAGGTGGCCGCGAGAAACGGCAGCAGCAGGCGGCGCAAGCCGAGCGCGATCGCAACGGCGAATGCGAAATAGAAGTAGATCTCGTAGCCGAGCGTCCAGCCCTGCTCCAGAAACGGCCGCCAGATGCCGTCCGGATTCACCGCCGGCCACAACAGGTACGAGCAGATCAGGTACTGGAGCGTCGCGTGATGACTCTTCAGCACGAGATGCGCGCTCCACATCGCCACGAGCACGGTGGTCCACATCCAGTACAGCGGATAGATCCGCAGCACCCGCCGCTTCAGGAACCGGCCGGCCGCGGCCCATCCGGCCGCATCGCGGCGATGCGTATGCAAGATGATGAAGCCGCTGATCACGAAGAACAGGTCGACGCCCGCATTGCCGATCGCCGCGAAATTGCGCGTGTTGATCCATGCGGGCGCATGGTGATAGAGCGGCATCGCGGCGGCGAAATGCCAGAACGCCACCAGCAGCGCCGCAACGGCCCGCAGGATCTGGATCGAGTGCAGTTGCGCGCGCGCCTCGCCTGCGCGGCCGCTGTTGCTGTCCGAATTCATTTCGATGACTCCCGTTGACGCGGACACCGTAGCAAGAGCGGACGATCCGCTGCGTGTGCCGGATCACTGAAACGCGATTGGCCGGCGCGATTGCGCCGGTCGGCGGGCGGGACAGGAGGAATGGATGACGAAAACGGCGCTACGCAAAGAAAAAGCCGCGTCGAAGCGGCTTTTCAGTTCATTCGGTCGAGTCCGGCGAGATCGCACACGGCCGGCGCACCGAACCGTTACACCGGATGGAACACGTCGTGATAGCGGACGTCGCCCGATGGCCGTGGCGCGGTGTCGTCGAATGCCAAGGCGAGGAAATGCTCGGGCGGCGCATCCGCGAACACGAAATCGCCGGACGGCACGAAACCGAAACGCGCGTAGTACCCGGGATCACCGAGCACGACGCAGCCGCGCGCGCCGAGCCGGCGCAACGCGTCGAGCCCCGCACGCACGAGCCCCGCGCCGATGCTCTGGCGCCGGCATTCGGGCAGTACCGCGAGCGGCGCGAGCCCGTACCACTGCTGGCTGCCTGCCGGCTCGCCGCCGATCGAGACCGGCGAGAACGCGATATGGCCGATCACGCGCTCGTCGCTCTCCGCGACGAGCGACACGCCGAGCGCGCCATCCGCGCGCAACGCGTCGACGATCCGCCGCTCGAACGCGCCGTGCTGCGGCGCGTCCGCGAACGCGGCCACGATCACGCGACCGATCGCCTCGACGTCGCTCGCGCGCTCATCGCGCAGCGTGACGATCTCGACCGGCGCGTGCGGATCGAACATCAGCCGATCCAGCGGCGTGCGTTGCGGAACACGCGCATCCACGGGCTCGCCTCGCCCCAGCCTTCCGGATGCCAGCTCATCGTGACCGTGCGGTGCACGCGCTCCATGTGCGGCATCAGCACCGAGAAGCGGCCGTCGGCCGTCGTGACCGACGTGATGCCGGCCGGCGACCCGTTCGGGTTGAACGGATAACGCTCGGTCGCTTCGCCGCGGTGGTCGACGTAGCGCATCGCGACCGCGACGCGATCGATGTCGCCTTGCTGCGAGAAGTCCGCATAGCCTTCGCCATGCGCGACCGCCACCGGAATCCGCGAGCCTTCCATCCCCGCGAAGAAGATCGACGGCGACTTCTCCACTTCGACGAACGAGAAGCGCGCCTCGAACTGCTCGGACTTGTTGCGCGTGAACTTCGGCCACGCTTCGGCGCCCGGGATCATCGATGCGAGGCTCGACAGCATCTGGCAGCCGTTGCAGATGCCGAGCGCGAACGTGTCGGGGCGCGCGAAGAAGGCCGAGAACATGTCGGCGAGATTCGCGTTGAAGCGGATCGTCTTCGCCCAGCCTTCGCCCGCGCCCAGCACGTCGCCGTACGAGAAGCCGCCGCATGCCACCGCGCCCGCGAAATCGGCGAGCGTCGCGCGGCCGGCCAGCAGGTCGCTCATGTGCACGTCGTGCGCGTCGAAGCCCGCACGGTCGAATGCGTATGCCGTTTCGAGGTGCGAGTTCACGCCCTGCTCGCGCAGGATCGCGACGCGCGGGCGCGCGCCCGTCGCGATGAAGGGTGCTGCGATGTCGTCGGCCGGATCGAACGTGAGCACCGGCGAGATGCCCGGGTCGGCCGCATCGAGCAGCGCGTCGTATTCGGCGTCCGCGCAGGCGGGGTTGTCGCGCAGGCGCGCGATGCGCCAGCTCACTTCGCCCCATGCGCGATGGAGTTCCGCGCGCGGCGCGTCGAACACCTTCTTCGCGTCGCGGTACACCTCGATCACGTCGCGATCGTTGACCGTGCCGATCACGTGCGAGCACGCCGACAGGCCGAACTCGCGCAGCGCGCCGAGCACCGCGTCGCGATCGGCCGCGCGCACCTGCACGACGGCACCGAGTTCTTCCGAGAACAGCGCGCGCAGCGTGCGATCCTCGCGACGGCCGCTCGTCTGCTTCGCCCAGTCCTTCGCGTCGCCGTAGTCGGATTCATGATTCGGGTCGAGCGTCAGCATGTCGACGTTCAGCGACACGCCCGCGTGACCCGCGAACGCCATTTCGCACACCGTCGCCCACAGGCCCCCGTCCGAGCGGTCGTGGTACGCGAGCAGCTTGCCTTGCGCGTTGAGCGACTGGATCGCGTTGAAGAAGCGCTTCAGGTCTTCCGGATCGTCGACGTCCGGCGTCGTGTCACCGACCTGCTGCGTGACCTGCGCGAAGATGCTGCCGCCCATGCGGTTCTTGCCGCGGCCGAGATCGATCGCGATCAGCACGCTGTCGCCTGCGTCGACGATGCGGCGCAGTTGCGGCGTCAGGTGACGGCGCACGTCTTCGACCGGCGCGAACGCGGAGATGATCAGCGACACCGGCGACACGACTTCCTTCGCGACGCCCTGCTCGTCCCACTTGGTCTTCATCGACAACGAGTCCTTGCCGACCGGGATGCCGATCCCGAGCGCCGGGCACAGCTCCATGCCGATCGCCTTGACCGTGTCGAACAGCGCGGCGTCCTCGCCGGCCGTGCCGCACGCGGCCATCCAGTTCGCCGACAGCTTCAGCTTGTCGAGCGACGCGATCGGCGCGCTCGCGATGTTCGTGATCGCCTCGCCGACCGCCATGCGGCCCGAGGCCGGCGCGTCGATCACCGCGAGCGGCGTGCGCTCGGCCATCGTCATCGCCTCGCCCTTGAAGCCCGCGTAGTCGAGCGCGGTCACCGCGCAGTCGGCCACCGGCACCTGCCACGGGCCGACCATCTGGTCGCGCACCGACGTGCCGCCGACCGAACGGTCGCCGATCGTGATCAGGAACGACTTGCTGCCGACCGTCGGGTGCTTCAGCACGTCGACCGCGATTTCCGACAGGGCGACGCCCGTCACGTCGACCGGCGCGCGCTCGGTCGCGACACGCGTGACGTCGCGGTGCATGCGCGGCGGCTTGCCGAGCAGCACTTCCATCGGCATGTCGACCGGGTATTCCTCGACGCCCGTCGCTTCGTCGTCGACGAGCTTCAGCTGGCGTTCGTCGGTCGCGATACCGACCACCGCGAACGGGCAGCGCTCGCGTGCGCAGATCGCCTCGAAGCGCGGCAGGTCAGCCGGCGCGATCGCCAGCACGTAGCGCTCCTGCGCCTCGTTCGACCAGATTTCGCGCGGCGACAGGCCCGATTCCTCGAGCGCGACCTTGCGCAGTTCGAAACGCGCGCCCTTGCCCGCGCCGTCGACGATCTCGGGGAACGCGTTCGACAGGCCGCCCGCGCCGACGTCGTGGATGCTCAGGATCGGGTTTTCCGCGCCGAGCTGCCAGCAGCCGTTGATCACTTCCTGCGCGCGCCGCTCGATTTCCGGGTTGCCGCGCTGCACCGAGTCGAAGTCGAGTTCGGCCGTGTTCGCGCCGGTCGCCATCGAGCTCGCCGCGCCGCCGCCCATGCCGATCCGCATGCCGGGGCCGCCGATCTGGATCAGCAGCGAGCCGGCCGGCACGTCGTGCTTGTGCGTGTGCTGATCCGCGATGTTGCCGAGGCCGCCCGCGATCATGATCGGCTTGTGATAGCCGTGCACCTTCCCGCCGACGTTCTGCTCGTACACGCGGAAATAGCCGCCGAGGTTCGGGCGGCCGAATTCGTTGTTGAACGCGGCGCCGCCGAGCGGGCCGTCGATCATGATCTGCAGCGGCGACGCGATGCGGTCCGGACGGCCATACGGGCCGTGCTGCTCGTTCGGGTTGCGCTCGGCGACCGGCTGCGCCGCGTCGCGTGCGTTCTCCCACGACTGGCGTGCGTCCGGCAGGTCGAGGTTCGACACCGTGAAGCCCGTGAGGCCGGCCTTGGGACGCGCACCGCGGCCCGTCGCGCCTTCGTCGCGGATCTCGCCGCCCGCGCCGGTCGCCGCGCCCGGGAACGGCGAGATCGCCGTCGGGTGGTTGTGCGTCTCGACCTTCATCAGCGTGTGCGTGAGCTCGGTGTGGCGCCCGTAGCGCTCGCCCGGCTCGCCGGCCGCGCCTGCGTTGCGCGGGAACCAGCGCTCGGCTTCGGCGCCGACCATGATCGACGAGTTGTCCGAATACGCGACGATCGTGCCTTGCGGGCTCAGCTTCTCGGTGTTGCGGATCATCGCGAACAGCGACATGTCCTGCGCTTCGCCGTCGATCGTCCAGTTCGCGTTGAAGATCTTGTGGCGGCAGTGCTCGCTGTTCGCCTGCGCGAACATCATCAGCTCGACGTCGGTCGGGTTGCGTTCGAGCTTGCGGAACGCGTCGACCAGGTAGTCGATCTCGTCGTCGGCGAGCGCGAGGCCCAGCTCGACGTTCGCGCGCTCGAGCGCGGCGCGGCCAACGCCCAGCACGTCGACGGTCGCGAGCGGCTTGGCCGGCAGCTCGTCGAACAGATGCTTCGCGTCGTCGCGCGCGGCAACCACGCTTTCGGTCATCCGGTCATGCAGCGCGGCTGCAACCGCGGCGCGCGCGTCGTCGGACAGCGCCTTCTTGCCGCCGAGCAGGCCCGACTTCAGCGTGACCGTGAATTCGACGCCGCGCTCGATGCGGCGCACCTGCGTGAGGCCGCAGTGCTGCGCGATGTCGGTCGCCTTGCTCGCCCACGGCGAAACGGTGCCGAAGCGCGGCAGCACGACGAAGGTCTCGGTCGTGCCCTTCTCGGCCGCCGGCTCGAACGGCGCGCCGTAGTGCATCAGCGCGTCGATGCGGGCGCTGTCGTCGGCCGACAGCGGCTCGGCCGCATTGACGAAGTGCAGGAACTGGCCGCGTACCGCGACGATGTTGGCGTCGATTTGCCTGAGCGTGTCGAGCAGACGGGTTTGACGGAAATCGGAGAGGGCCGAAGCGCCGGGAAAACACGAGAAGTGAGCCATGGGCTGGACTGACGTCGATGAGTCGCGCGAGGTGGCGACGTGGGGCGAAAGGAAGGCCGTAATTATACCCGGAAGTCGGTCATCCCAGACCGGCTGATCGGCACCCTGATCGGCACCCGTCACGCACCGCGACGGTGCACCGGCATCCACGGCGCCCGGCCGGCCGCCGGGCCGGCGTGCGCGGCCGCGGTGGCCTGTGACCGCAAGACGGCGGAATCGGATGGGGTTGCGTGGCACCGGTTCGCGCGATTTTGGCGCTATCATTCCCGGTTCACCGGGCCGGGGGCCCGTCAGCGAATTCTCACCGGGCGGCGTGCGCGCCGCCCGTCATCGAAGCAATCCATGGATGTCATCGTCATCGGCGGCGGAATCAGCGGCGTCGCCACCGCCTACCAGCTGCGCGCGGCCGGCCATCGCGTGTGCGTGGTCGAACGCCACGCGACCGTCGCGCAAGGCGCGACCTACGGCGACGGCGGCACGCTGCTGCCGAGCCCGCTCGACGTCTGGTTCGGCCCGACCTTCATGCGCCAGCGCCAGCCGCGCGACACCGGCATCGTCTACAAGCCGGGCTTCAACGGCGGCGTGCGCCGCTTCGTCAAGCAGCTCGCCGCGCTGCGCGAACCCGATGCATTCACCGCGCAGTATGCACGGCTGCGCCCGCTGATCGACGCATCGCGCGAGTCGCTCGCCGACATCGAGGCGCGCTTCCAGCTCGAATTCGAGCAGAAAGCCGGGATCCTGCACGTCGTGCGCGACCCGCGCGACTGGGAAGCGCTGCAGCCGGCGCTCGAATTGCTGCGCGCGCTCGACCAGCCGTACCGCGTGCTCACCGCCGACGAATGCGCGGCGCTCGAGCCGTCGGTGCCGGCCGAGCCCGGCTTCGCCGGCGGCGTGCTGCTCGAGAGCGAGCGCACCGGAAACTGCCCGCTGTTCGCGAAACTGGTCAAGCAGACGCTCGACGAGCACGGCGTGCAGTTCCGCTTCGGCGCGGACGTCGCGGCGATCCGCGTCGACACCGGCCGCGCCGCGATCGAGCTCGCACCGGCCGGCGGCCGGCACGCGAAGAAGGCGCACGAGGTCGACGTGATGGCGGCCGACGCGATCGTGGTCGCTGCCGGCGCCGGCAGCCTGCCGCTGCTGGAGCGGCTCGGCTGGCGGCTGCCGCTGCACCCGGTCCGCGCGCATACGCTGACCGCGCCGGTCGCGTACGAAGAACATGCGCCGCACCTGAGCGTCGTCGATTCGATCAAGCGGATCTCGATCACGCGCACCCACCAGCGGCTGCGCATCGGCGGCGGCGCCGTGCTGCAAAGCCTCGCCGACACCGCGAAGCCGCTCCCCGAGCCGCTGTCCGAAGCCGCCCTCGCGCTGCTCGGCCAGGCCGTCCACGACTGGGTGCCGGGCGCCGCGAAGATTTCCGCCGCGCTGTCGTGGCAAGGCACGCAACTGCTGTCGCCGGACGGCCTGCCGGTCGTCGGTCCGACCCCGCATCCGCGCGTGTTCGTCAATTTCGGTCACGGCCCGGCCGGTTGGGGCCTCGCGTGCGGGTCTGCTAAAGTGGTGACAGACTGTCTGGCCGGCGACACGCAGCAGTGGCCCGCCGACACGCTCGCCGCGCTCAGCGCCGCGCGCTTCACGACCTGACCGCCGCGGGCCCGTCCCGGGGCGCTTCCTCCCGCCGCCATGACCCCGCGATGACGAATACCCGCCCGCTTCCCGATTCCGTCCCGCTCGCGCTGCTGCGCGTCGCCGACCTGCGCGCGGCCGAGGCCGCCGCGACCGCCGAACTGCCGCCGCACACGCTGATGGGCCGCGCGGGCGCCGCCGCCGCGCGCTGGCTGTCCGAACGGGTCGCCGGCGACGATCGCCCGGTCTGGTTCGCGGTCGGCCCCGGCAACAACGGCGGCGACGCACTGGTGGCCGCCGCGCAGCTGCAGCAGCTCGGCGTCGCGACGCAGGCCTGGATGCCCGTGCCGGTCAAGCCGGACGATGCGCAATGGGCGCTCGGCCTCGCGCGCGCGGCCGGCGTGCAGTTGTCGACCGAACCGCCCGCCTCGCTCGACGATTACGCATGGGTCGTCGACGGACTGTTCGGCATCGGCCTCGGTCGCGCGCTCGACGGCCCGTTCGCCACCCAGGCCGCGCGCATCGCCGCACATGCCCGACGCGGCGGCCGCGTGCTCGCGCTCGACGTGCCGAGCGGACTGGACAGCGACACGGGCCGGATCGTCGGCGCGGGCGTCGCCGTCGCCGCGACCCACACGCTCACCTTCATCGGCGCGAAGCCGGGCCTTTACACCGGCGACGGCCGCGACCTCGCCGGCCAGATCGACATCGCGTCGCTCGACGTCGCCCCACCCGCCGCGCCGGCCATCGTGCTGAATGCGCCGGCACGATTCGCCGCCGCATTGCCCGCCCGCGCGTTCGCGTCGCACAAGGGCACGTTCGGCAGCCTCGCGGTGCTCGGCGGCGACACGGGCATGTGCGGCGCGCCGATCCTCGCCGCGCGCGCCGCGCTGTTCGCGGGCGCCGGCAAGGTGCATGTCGGTTTTCTCGGCGCCGGCGCACCGCCGTACGACCCGCCGTTTCCCGAACTGATGCTGCATCCCGCGGATGGCCTGGACCTCGACGCGATGTCCGCGATCGCAGCAGGCTGCGGCCTCGGCACGCGCGAGGCCGCAGCCACCCTCGTGCGCGACGTGCTCGCGCACGATGCCGTGACGCTGCTCGACGCCGACGCGCTGAACCTCGTCGCGACGCACGCCGACCTCGCGGCCGCCGTGGCCGCCCGCGGCACACGCGGCAACGCGTGCGTGCTGACGCCGCATCCGCTCGAGGCAGCGCGGCTGCTCGGCAGCGACACGGCGTCGGTGCAGCACGACCGACTGGCCGCGGCCCAGGCGCTCGCCACGCGTTACGCGAGCGTCGCCGTACTGAAGGGTTCGGGCACGGTGATCGCCGCGCCCGACGGCCGCCTGACGATCAACCCGACCGGCAATGCGGCGCTCGCCACCGGCGGCACCGGCGACGTGCTCGGCGGCCTGATCGGCGCGTTGCTCGCGCAACGCGTCGCGCCGTACGAAGCCGCACTCGCGGGCGTCTACCTGCACGGCCTCGCGGCCGATACGCTGACCGCGCACGGCACCGGGCCGGCCGGCCTCACCGCGGGCGAACTCGCGCCGATGGTGCGCACGCTGATCAATCGCCTTTTTTACCCGTCGCCACGCGCCGACATGTAACGCCGCTATACTGAGTGCCCCCGCCGCACGGCGGGCCCGCTCGTCCGCCGGCCTTCCGATCCCGAGGCGCCGGCGCGGCATTCCTCCCGATTCACGCTTCACTCGAACCGCCATGACGCTGAATTCGCTCCCCGCCTGGACTGCCCTTCAATCCCACTTCGAACAGATTCGCCATGCGCGGCTGCGCGACTGGTTCGCGCCGGAAAACGACCGCGCGCCGACCCGCGCCGAACGCTTCACGGTCCCGGGCGGCGGCCTTGCGGCCGACTTCTCGAAGAACCGCATCAACGACGACACGCTGCGCCTGCTCGTGCAGCTGGCCCGCGAAGCGGGCGTCGAAGCGCGCCGCGACGCGATGTTCGCCGGCGAGATCGTCAACCCGACCGAAGGCCGCGCCGCATTGCACACCGCACTGCGCGCGACGGACCCGCACGCGCCGTTCCATGCGCAGGTCAGCGCCGAGCGCGCGAAGATGGCGACCTTCGCGCGCGCCGTGCGCAGCGGCGCGTGGACCGGCTACACCGGCAAGCGCATCCGCCACGTGATCAACATCGGCATCGGCGGCTCGGATCTCGGGCCGAAGATGGTCGTGCACGCGCTGCACCATGTCGCGACGCCCGACATCTCGACGCACTTCGTGTCGAACGTCGACGGCGCCGATCTCGCGCGCGTGCTCGAACAGGTCGACCCGGAGGAAACGCTCGCGATCATCGTGTCGAAGACCTTCACGACGCTCGAGACGATGACGAACGCACGCTCGCTGCGCGACTGGTTCGTCGCGCGCGGCTGCCCCGAGGACGCGCTCGCGAAGCACTTCGTCGGCGTGTCGGCGAACCCGGCCGAAGTCGTGAAGTTCGGCATCGCCGCGGACAACGTGTTCGAAATGTGGGACTGGGTCGGTGGCCGCTATTCGCTGTGGTCGGCGGTCGGCCTGTCGATCATGATCGCGGTCGGGCCCGAGCAGTTCGACGAACTGCTCGCCGGCGCGAACGACATGGATCGCCATTTCCGTGAAGCGCCGCTCGAGCGCAACCTGCCGGTGCTGCTCGGCCTGATCGGCATCTGGTATCGCAACTTCTTCGGCTCGCAGAGCTACCTCGTCGCGCCGTATTCGGAAGCGCTGCACTACCTGCCGTCGTATCTCCAGCAGCTCGAGATGGAAAGCAACGGCAAGTCCGCGCGCCTCGACGGCACATTCGTCGATTACCCGACGTCGGCCGTCACGTGGGGAGAGCCTGGCACCAACGGCCAGCACGCGTTTTTCCAGATGCTGCACCAGGGCCCGACGATCGTGCCGATCGACTTCATCGCGGTGCTGACGCCCGAGCATCCGCTCGCGAGCCATCATCCGAAGCTGCTCGCGAACTGCTTCGCGCAAAGTGAAGCACTGATGCTCGGCCGCACACTCGACGAAGCGCGCAAGGTCGCCGGCCCCGGCAAGGAAGCGCTCGCGCCGCACCTGACGTTCCCCGGCAACCGCCCGACGACGACGCTGCTGGTGGACGCGCTGACGCCACGCACGCTCGGCGCGCTGATCGCGCTCTACGAGCACAAGGTACTGGTGCAGGCGACGGTGTGGGACATCAATCCGTTCGACCAGTGGGGGGTCGAGCTCGGCAAGATTCTCGGCAAGGTCGTCGAAGCCGACCTGTCGGCCGAGTCGGTCGATCCCGCGAAGCACGATTCGTCGACGACCGCGCTGATCGCGCGCGCGCGGGCAGCGCTCAAGCGCTGACGCGACGACGTCGAACGCATGCCGGCCGCACCGGGCGATCCACCTGGTACCCGGCGCGGCCGGCAAAAATTCAGTCCCGCGCTATGCCGCGTGCGGTGCGACGATGCGTCCGGCGTCGATGGTGACCATCGTCGCGCAGCGCCGCGCGAGCTCGGGATCGTGCGTGACGAGCACGAGCGTCGCACCGTGCGTGCGATTCAGCTCGAACATCAGGTCGATGACCGCGTGGCCCGTGGCCGCATCGAGGCTGCCGGTCGGCTCGTCGGCGAACAGGATCGCCGGATGCGTGACGAATGCGCGCGCGAGCGCGACGCGCTGCTGCTCGCCGCCCGACAGCAGTTTCGGATAATGCGCGGTACGCTCGCCGAGACCGACCTGCACGAGCAGCGCGCGGGCACGATCGGCCGCGTCGCGCGCACTGATGCCGCCCTGCAGTTCGAGCGGCAGCATCACGTTCTCGAGCGCCGTCAGGTGCGGCATCAACTGGAACGACTGGAACACGAACCCGACCGCGCCGTTGCGCAGCGCGGCACGCTCGTCTTCGTCGAGCTGGTCGAGCGCGCGGCCGAGCAGGCGAACCGTGCCGCTCGTCGCGCTGTCCAACCCGGCAAGCAGGCCGAGCAGCGTCGATTTGCCCGACCCCGATGCGCCGACGATCGCGAGGCTGCTGCCGGGCCGCACGGCGAGCGTGATGCCGTCGAGAATCGTCAGCTCGCCCGTTGCATCGGCAACCCGCTTGCACACGTCATGGACTTCGATGATCGGATCGGTAATCTTGAACATGGACACGACATTCCGCTGGAAAAGGCGCGCGGTACTCGCCGCACTGCTGGGGACCCTGGCCGCAACAACCATGCCCGCACGCGCCGCGACGGCGGCGGCCCCGACCTCGGGCCAGCCCGCGCTCGTCGTGCTCGGCGACAGCCTGTCGGCCGAATACGGGCTGCCGCGCGACACCGGCTGGGTTGCGCTGCTGCGGCAACGGCTCGCGACCGAGCGAATCGATTATAGCGTCGCGAATGCAAGCGTCAGCGGCGACACCACGAGCGGCGGCCGCGCACGACTGCCCGCGGTGCTGCAACGGCTCAAGCCGTCGATCGTGGTCGTCGAGCTCGGCTCGAACGATGCGCTGCGCGGCGTGCCGCTCGCGACGACCGAGCAGAACCTGCGCGACATCATCGCCGATGCGCGGCAGGCGCGCGCGAAGGTCGTGCTGGTCGGCATGTACGTGCCGCCCAACTACGGCCCCGACTACACGCAGAAGTTCCATGCGGTCTACACGCGCCTGTCGAAGGAACTCGGCGTACCGCTCGTGCCGTTCCTGCTGGCCGGCATCGAGAACAAGCCCGAGATGTTCCAGCCGGACCAGATGCATCCCGCGCAGCAGGCGCAGGGCATCCTGCTCGACAACGTCTGGCCGGCGTTGAAACCGCTGCTCGGCAAGCCGCGCGGCTGACCTCCCCACTCGCTACCGCCGGAAAGCAAAAAGCCCCGCTCGAAGCGGGGCTTTCTGTTGCTGCGTGCGAAACCGTGAACGGTACTTCGCGTGGTTGTCGCCTGGCAGTCGCTCAGTTGCCGCCGTCCTGCGACTGGCTCTGCGTGGTGCCGTACACCTTCACCTTCGAGCGGTCGCGCAGCGCGGCGAGATATGCTTCGCCTTCGCTTTGCGCTTCGACCTGCGCCATCTGCTGCTGCGCGGCCGCGAGCTGCTGCGGATCGACGGCCGTACCCGCGATCACCGTGTTCACGCGATAGATCGCATAGCCGTCCGCACCAAGGTCGACACCGACATACGCCGGCAGCGTCTTCGCATCGACCTTGTAGACGGCGCTCAGCGCGGCCGGCGTCAGGCCCTGCGACTGCGTGCGCGACACCTTCTGCGCGGCCGCGAAGCCATCGGCCGACTTCGACTTCTGCAGCTCGGCCAGCTTCGCCGCACCGTCCTTCTTCGCGAGTTCCGCAGCCTGCTCGGCGACCACCTTCTGACGCACGACGTCCTTGATCGCGTCGAGCGCGGGCACGGCAGCCGGCTTGTAGTCGGTCACGCGCGCCGAGATCAGCGTGTTGTTGCCCACGTCGATCGCCTGCGTGTTGTTCTGGCTCTTCACCGAATCGTTCGCGAACACGGCAGCGAGGAACTTCGGATTGTTCAGCGGGCTCGTCGGCGGCAATTGCGGATTCGGCGTCGGCGTGACGGTGGCCGTCTGGATCGTCAGCTTGTACTTGTCGGCGGCCGGCTGCAGCGTCTTCGCCTTTTCATACACGGTCGACGTGAAGCCTTCCGCGTTGTCCGAGAACGCCTTCGCTGCGTACTGCTGCTTCAGATCGACTGCGATCTGGTCCTTCACGTCCGCGAACGGCTTGACCACCGACGGCTTCACTTCCGTCGCCTTCAGGATGTGGAAGCCGAGATCCGATTGCACGACACCGCTCACGTCGCCCTGCTTCAGCGCGAACGCCGCATCGTCGAATGCCTTGCCGCCCGCCGTCGAGCCGCGCGTGATGAAGCCGAGATCGCCGCCCTTCGCTGCCGACGGTGCATCCTGCGAGCTCTTCTGCGCGATCTGCGCGAACTGGTCCGGATGCGCCTTCACGTCGGCCAGCAATTGCTCGGCCTTCGCCTTCGCGGCTGCCTTGTCGGCCGCGCTCGCGCTGCTCGCCGCTGCGATGAAGATGTGGCTCACGCGCACCTGCGCTTCCGAGCGGAAGTGCGTCGGGTTGTCGTCATAGAACTTCTTGATGTCCGCCTCGGTCGGCTGCGCGCTCGCGGCAGCGGCGGCCGGCGAATAGACGAGATACTGGATCGTCGCGGTTTCCGGCGTCGCGAAGCTTTGCTTGTGCGCGTCGTAGTACGCGGCGAGCTGTGCGTCCGTCGGCTGTACCTTCGCCGCGTAGTCGCTCGTCTTCAGCACCAGCGCCTGCACTTCGCGCTGCTGCGCGGCCAGCTCCGACAGGCGTTGCGCCGGGCCCTTCGGCGTGAACGCGCTCGCGATGATGCTCGCCGGAATCTGCTGCAGCGCGAGGCTGTAGCGCACGCGCTCCTGATACTGCTCGGGCGTCATCCCCTGGAACGACAGCAGCTGCGCGTAGCGTTCGACGTCGATCGAACCGTCGGGCTTCTTCAGCGACGCGATCATCGGGTCGCTCATCAGCGCATCGCGCACGGCGTTGTCGGATGCGGTCAGGTGCAGGCGTTGCGTCTCGTCGGCCAGCACGCGTTGCTGGATCAGGCCGTCGAGTACTTGCTTGCGATGTTCGGGCGTGTCGAACGCCTTGATGTCGAACTGCCCGCCGAGCGCCTGGCGCGCCTGGTCGACCTGCTGACGGAACGCGCCGTCGAATTCGACCCGCGTGATCTTGTGCCCGTTGATCGCCGCGACGTTCGCGCTGTCGTCGAAGAAGCCGCGGAAACCTTGGATCCCGACGAAACCCAGCCCCGGCAACACGATCAGGAGCAGGAGCGCCATCATCAGGCGCTGGTGATTACGGAAGAAATCGAGCATGCGTGACGGGAAAATTGGACAAAACGTCCGATATTACAACATACGGGGTGGCACGGGAGAAAAGCAGGTGCGCAACGCGCGGGCGTGAGCGACGATGCAAATGAAAAAGCCCGCACGAGGCGGGCTTCTTCATTTTCTGGCGGAGCGGACGGGACTCGCCTACATCCTGCAGGCCGCGGCTGCGCGTGCACGCGCAGCCCTTCGCGTCCCGCCGGAAGCCGCGCAGGCGGCTTCCTCCGCTCCGCAGTCACGCGCCCGCAAGCGGGCGCGATCGACGACGCAAATGAAAAAGCCCGCACGAGGCGGGCTTTTTCATTTTCTGGCGGAGCGGACGGGACTCGAACCCGCGACCCCCGGCGTGACAGGCCGGTATTCTAACCGACTGAACTACCGCTCCTTGGTCTGGCTGAATCGTGAAACTGGTGGGTGCTGAGGGGTTCGAACCCCCGACCTACGCCTTGTAAGGGCGCCGCTCTACCAGCTGAGCTAAGCACCCGTTTCCGATTCGTTCTGGCTGCGATCTGCGTTTCGGCATCAACAACCAGCGAGCCCGCAAGTTTAATTCATCCCCGATCATTTTGCCAAGCCCATGCGCAAAAAATTTTAACGCGCGGCGCTACACACGATCCCGACGCGCATAAAAAAACCCGCGGACTCGCCGCGGGTTTCGCGAACCACCGTCAGCGACGGCGTTCAGGTTCTCAGTGCTTCACGACTTCCGTCGAACCGGCATCCTTGGCCGCCTCGCCGACCGGTGCCGCAGCCTTCGCCTCTTCTTCCGGCGGCAGCGGGGTCGGCGTACGTTCGAGCGCGAGCTCGAGCACCTTGTCGATCCAGCGGACCGGCACGATCTCGATCGCGTTCTTCACGTTGTCCGGAATGTCCGCGAGATCCTTCACGTTCTCTTCCGGGATCAGCACGAGCTTGATGCCGCCGCGATGCGCAGCCAGCAGCTTTTCCTTCAGCCCGCCGATCGGCAGCACTTCGCCGCGCAGCGTGATCTCGCCCGTCATCGCGACATCGGCACGCACGGGAATGCCCGTCAGCACCGACACCAGCGCGGTCGTCATCGCACCGCCGGCGGACGGACCGTCCTTCGGCGTCGCGCCTTCCGGCACGTGGATGTGGATGTCCTGCTTCTCGAACGCTTCGTCCTTGATGCCAAGACGCCGCGAACGCGAGCGCACGACCGAACGTGCGGCCTCGACCGACTCCTTCATCACGTCGCCGAGCGAACCCGTGCGAATCACGTTGCCCTTGCCCGGCATCACCGCGGCTTCGATCGTCAGCAGGTCGCCGCCGACTTCCGTCCACGCGAGGCCCGTCACCTGACCGACCTGGTTTTCCTTCGCCGCGAGGCCGAAGTCGTACTTGCGCACGCCGAGGAACGTATCGAGGTTCTCGCCGTCGACCTTGATCGCGCCCGATGCCTTCTTCAGCAGCAGCATCTTCACGACCTTGCGGCAGATCTTCGACACTTCCCGCTCGAGCGAACGCACACCGGCTTCGCGCGTGTAGTAGCGGATGATGTCGCGGATCGCCTGCTCGGTGACCTCGATCTCGCCGTCCTTCAGACCGTTGTTCTTCTTCTGCTTCGGCAGCAGGTAACGCTGCGCGATGCTGACCTTCTCGTCTTCCGTGTAGCCCGACAGACGAATCACTTCCATCCGGTCGAGCAGCGGCGGCGGGATGTTCAGCGAGTTCGACGTCGCGACGAACATCACGTCCGACAGGTCGAAGTCGACCTCGATGTAGTGGTCGGCGAACGTGTGGTTCTGTTCCGGATCGAGCACTTCGAGCAGCGCCGACGACGGATCGCCGCGGAAATCCATGCCCATCTTGTCGACTTCGTCGAGCAGGAAGAGCGGATTGCGCACGCCGACCTTCGCGAGGCTCTGCAGGATCTTGCCCGGCATCGAGCCGATGTACGTGCGGCGGTGACCGCGGATCTCGGCTTCGTCACGCACGCCGCCGAGCGCCATCCGGACGAACTTGCGGTTCGTCGCGCGAGCGATCGACTGGCCGAGCGAGGTCTTGCCGACGCCCGGAGGCCCGACGAGGCACAGGATCGGCGCCTTGACCTTGTCCACGCGCTGTTGCACCGCGAGGTACTCGAGAATGCGTTCCTTCACCTTCTCGAGGCCGAAGTGATCCTCGTCGAGCACCTGCTCGGCGTTCGACAGATCGTTGTTGACCTTGCTCTTCTTGCGCCACGGCAGGCCGATCAGCGTGTCGATGTAGTTGCGCACGACGGTCGCTTCCGCCGACATCGGCGACATCAGCTTCAGCTTCTTGAGCTCGGCGTCGGCCTTCTTCTTCGCTTCCTTCGGCATGCGCGCGGCGTTGATGCGCTTCTCGAGTTCCTCGAGATCCGCGCCCTCTTCGCCTTCGCCCAGTTCCTTCTGGATCGCCTTGACCTGTTCGTTCAGGTAGTACTCGCGCTGGCTCTTTTCCATCTGGCGCTTCACGCGCCCGCGGATGCGCTTCTCGACCTGCAGGATGTCGATCTCGGCTTCGAGCTGCGCGAGCAGGTGCTCGAGGCGCTCGATGACCGGGAACATCTCGAGGATGTGCTGCTTCTGGTCGAGCTTCAGCGGCAGACGCTCGGCGATCATGTCCGCGAGACGGCCGGCTTCGTCGATGCCGGACAGCGACGTGAGAATCTCCGGCGGGATCTTCTTGTTCAGCTTCACGTACTGGTCGAACTGCGACACGATCGCGCGGCGCAGCGCTTCCGTTTCAGCGCTGTCGGCGTGATCGGGCTCGAGCGGCATCACTTCGCAGGAGAACTGCGTCTCCTGTTCTTCGATCGACAACGCCTTCGCGCGCTGCAGGCCCTCGACGAGCACCTTCACGGTGCCGTCCGGCAGCTTCAGCATCTGCAGGATGTTGGCGATACAGCCGACCTCGTACATGTCCTTTTCGGTCGGTTCGTCCTTGGCCGCGGTTTTCTGGGCGACGAGCATGATGTGCTTGCCGCCTTCCATCGCTGCTTCGAGGGCCTTGATCGATTTCGGCCGGCCCACGAAGAGCGGAATGACCATGTGCGGGAAAACGACGACGTCCCGCAGCGGCAGCAGCGGGAGCGTGATGCGTTCCGGCGGGAGAAGTTGGGTGCCTGACATTTCATTTCCCCATGAGTGGAATCAATTGTTCGGTAATTGAGGCCGCCACAACGAATTGCAAGCCTTCAAGTGCGGGAAATATTCGGTAAGAAAGTAACCACCGCGTGTCGAGTCAGAGTTACCCACAAGATAAACGAAAAAAAGCCGCCCACGATCTCATGAACGGCCTTTTTCGCAGAACATCGTCGGCAAGCCGGTCAGTTCGAACCCGCCACCTTCGGCGTGTCCTCATAGATCAGCAGGGGTTTGCCGTCGCCATCGATCACGTTCTCGTCGATGATGACCTTGCTGACCCCTTTCATCGCCGGCAGCTCGTACATCACGTCGAGCAGCGCCTGTTCGATGATCGAACGCAAGCCGCGCGCGCCGGTCTTGCGGCGGATCGCCTTGCGGGCGACTGCCTGCAACGCGCCCGGCCGGATTTCCAGCTCGACGCGCTCCATCGCGAACAGCTTGTGATACTGCTTGACGAGCGCGTTCTTCGGCTCGACCAGGATCTTCATCAGCGCGGCTTCATCGAGCTTGCCGAGCGTCGCGACCACCGGCAGACGGCCGATCAATTCGGGGATCAGACCGAATTTGATCAGGTCTTCCGGTTCCGTTTCGCGCAGCACTTCGCCCGCGTCGCGTTCCTGCTTGCTCTTGACCGTCGCGCCGAAGCCGATGCCCGTCTTTTCGGTGCGATCGGTGATCACCTTCTCGAGGCCGTCGAACGCGCCGCCGCAGATGAACAGGATGTTGGTCGTGTCGACCTGGATGAAATCCTGGTTCGGATGCTTGCGGCCACCCTGCGGCGGCACCGACGCCATCGTGCCCTCGACGAGCTTCAGCAGCGCCTGCTGGACGCCCTCGCCCGACACGTCGCGCGTGATCGACGGGTTGTCCGACTTGCGGCTGATCTTGTCGATTTCGTCGATGTAGACGATCCCGCGCTGGGCCTTGTCGACCTCGTAGTTGCAGTTCTGCAACAGCTTCTGGATGATGTTCTCGACGTCCTCGCCGACGTAGCCGGCTTCGGTCAGCGTCGTCGCATCGGCGATCACGAACGGCACGTTCAGCAACCGCGCGAGCGTCTGCGCGAGCAGCGTCTTGCCGGAGCCCGTCGGGCCGATCAGCAGGATGTTGCTCTTCGACAGCTCGACGTCGTCCTTCTTGTCGAGATGCTTCAGGCGCTTGTAGTGGTTGTACACGGCCACCGCGAGGATCTTCTTCGCACGCTCCTGGCCGATCACGTACTGATCGAGGATGTCGCGAATTTCCTGCGGGCTCGGCAGATCCGACCGGGACAGGCTGGCCTCGACGCCGGCGGCAGCCGCCTCGTCGCGAATGATCTCGTTGCAGAGGTCGATGCACTCATCGCAGATGAATACCGACGGGCCCGCGATGAGTTTCTTCACCTCATGCTGGCTCTTCCCGCAAAACGAGCAATACAACAGCTTCTCGCTGTTCGAACCTTTTTTGTCCGCCATGAATGTAGAGCCTCCGGACAGGTAGATGACATGATACGCCGAATGCTCCGAACGCCGCGCCTAGGGCGCGACCGGAGTCGGCTGGATGCGCTTGCCGCAGATGCTCAGGGCACTCGGGACGTTGCAGGGGCGCCGCGCAAATCGGGGCGGCACCCCACTTAAGCTCACGGGCGCTTCAGCAGCACCTGATCGATCAGCCCGTAAGCCTTCGCGTCCTCGCTCGACATGAAGTTATCACGGTCGGTGTCGCGCGCGATGCGCTCCACGTCCTGGCCCGTATGCTGCGCGAGCAGGTTGTTCAGCCGTTCCTTCAGGTAGAGGATCTCGCGTGCCTGGATCTCGATGTCGGACGCCTGGCCGCGTGCGCCGCCGAGCGGCTGGTGAATCATCACGCGCGAGTTCGGCAGCGCGAAGCGCTTGCCCTTCGCGCCCGACGCGAGCAGGAATGCGCCCATGCTGGCCGCGAGACCCATGCACAGCGTCGACACGTCCGGCTTGATGAACTGCATCGTGTCGTAGATCGCCATGCCGGCCGACACCGAGCCGCCCGGGCTGTTGATGTAGAGGCTGATGTCCTTGTCGGGATTCTCGCTCTCGAGGAACAGCAATTGCGCGACCACGAGGTTGGCGGTCTGGTCGTTCACTTCGCCGACCATGAACACCAGGCGCTCCTTCAGGAGACGCGAATAGATATCGTACGAACGCTCGCCGCGGCCGCTCGTTTCGACGACGATCGGCACCAGCCCCAGCGCTTGCGCCTCGAAACCCTGCGGCGCGTTCGAAGCAAGCATGTCCAGCAATTCAGCGCGAGTGATCATTCAATGAACCTTGTTCGAATGGAAAATTGAACGGAGGGAAGCCGCCCGCTCAATCGCCATATTAATGGCAACCGTGCGCTTGACGTAAAAACGGCGTGCGGGCCGTCGCTCCGACAGCCGGCACGCCGCTAGAGCAACACTTACGCTTGCGCCGATGCGCTCGCGAGTGCCTCGAAGCTCACTTCCTTGTCCGTCACCTTTGCCTTGCCCAGCACGAAGTCGACGACGTTGCTTTCAACGACGAACGCTTCCATCTCGGCGAGGCGCTGCTGGTTCGAATAATACCAGCGGACCACTTCCTTCGGGTCTTCGTAGCTCTTCGCGAACTCGTCGACTTCCGCGCGGATCTGTTCCGGCTTCGCTTCGAGGCCGTTCGACTTCACGAGCTCGGCCAGCACGAGGCCCAGCTTCACGCGACGCTCCGCCTGCTCGGCGAACATCTCGGCCGGGATCGGTGCGTCCTTCGCGTTCGGCACGCCGCGCTGCGCCAGATCCTGGCGAGCCATTTCGACGAGACGTTGCTGGTCTTGTTCGATCAGGGCCTTCGGCACGTCGAGTTCGGAAATCTTCAGCAGCGCGTCCATCACCTGGTTCTTGACGATGGCTTGCGTGCGACGCTTCGCTTCGCGCTCGAGGTTTTCCTTGATTTCGGCGCGCATCTTCGTCAGGTCGCCGTCTTCGATGCCGAGCGACTTCGCGAATTCGGCGTCGATTTCCGGCAGGTGCGGCCATTCGATCTTCTTCATCGTGACCGTGAATTGCGCCGTCTTGCCCGCCACGTCCTTGCCGTGGTAGTCGTCCGGGAACTTCAGCTCGAACGTGCGCTGTTCGCCGGCCTTCAGGCCGAGCGCCGCCGTTTCGAATTCCGGCAGCATGCGGCCTTCGCCGAGCACGAACGGGAAGTCTTCGGCCGTGCCGCCCTGGAACGCGACGTCGTCGATCTTGCCGACGAAGTCGACCGTCACGCGGTCGCCGTTCTTCGCTGCGGTGTCCTCACCGCCGTCGCCGTGCTCGCCGGCTTCGCCACGAGCGTGGTAGTGCACGCGCTGCTTGCGCAGGATGTCCAGCGTGCGGTCGATTTCGGCGTCGCCGATCGACGTCGTCGAGCGCTCGACTTCAGCCGTCGCCAGATCGCCGATCTTCACTTCCGGGTAGACCTCGAACGTCGCGTCGAACGCGTACGCATCTTCAGCCTGTTCCTGCTTCGGCTCGAAGCTCGGCTGGCCGGCGACGCGCAGGTTTTCCGCGCGGCTGATCGTGAAGAATTCCTGGCCGATCTTGTCGCTCAGCACTTCCGCCTCGACCTGACCCGAGTATTGCTGGGCGACCATCTTCAGCGGCACCTTGCCCGGGCGGAAACCCGGCATGCGAACGTTCTTCGCGAGTTTCTGGATACGGGCGTCGATTTCCTTCTGCACGGTGTCCTTCGGCAGGGAAATCGTCACGCGGCGTTCAAGCTTGCCGAGGTTCTCAACAACGTTAGCCATGGCTTCAATCGTCCTAAAATTATTCGAGCGAATCGGGTTTTCCTTGCCGTGCCTGCCTGCGGCGTGAGATGCGTCTCACGCACACGCCGCGCCGGAGCGCCACGCCATCCCTGCACGCGCCGGATGGCTAGCGCAAGCGGCTCGGAGCACGGCTTTGGCCGGAAGAATCGACTATTCTAGCAAACAATCTTCCTCATACCGCCAGATCGGCACGACAACCGTGCGCACCCGCGGTGCCGCCCGCTCCCGCGCGCGGCAATGCGCGCGGATCGCCGCTATGCCGAACGCCGTATCCACCGCGGGCCCGCCATCCTGTAAGCTCCGATTGAAGGTGCGCCGCGGCCGCGGCCGCCATTCTTCACACCAATCACGCCTTCCGGAGACACCATGCCGCAACACCCGTCCGCGCCTGTCGTCGTCATCGCGCCCGATTCGTTCAAAGGCTCGCTTTCCGCCGAGCAGGTCGCGGACGCGATCGCCACCGGCATCCGCCGCGCCCGGCCCGATGCGGTCGTGCGCCGCTGCCCGATGGCCGACGGCGGCGAAGGCACGCTCGACGCGATGCTGGCGGGCGGCGGCACGCGGCGCACGCTGCAGGTGGCCGGCGCGTCGCTCGCCGCACGCGATGCGGCAGTCGGCGTGATCGACGCGCGCACCGCGATCGTCGAGACTGCCGAGATCGTCGGCATTACCGATGCGGTCGGCATGAGCGTGCCGGTCGACGCGCGCAGCACGCGCGGCATGGGCGAAGCGATCCGCACGCTGCTCGACGAGGGCGTGCGCCGCTTCTTCGTCGCGCTCGGCGGCAGCAGCACCAACGACGCGGGCGCAGGGTTGCTCGCGGGCCTCGGCCTGCAATGCTTCGACGCGGCCGGCCAGCCGGTCGAACCCGTGCCGGCACGACTCGCCGACATCGCGCGGATCGACGCGGCGGGGCTCGATCCGCGCCTGCAGGACGCGGAATTCATCGGCATGTCCGACGTCGACAACCCGCTGACGGGCGCGCATGGCGCAACCGCGGTGTTCGGTCCGCAAAAGGGCGTCACGCCCGGGCAGGTCGCAATCCTCGACGCCGCGCTCGGCCATTTCGCCGACCTGCTCGAGACCGCGCTCGACCGGCGCTGCCGCGACCTGGCCGGTGCCGGCGCCGCGGGCGGCCTCGGCTTCGCGCTGCACATGCTCGGCGCGCAGTTCGAAGCCGGCGCGGAAGTCGTCGCGCGGCAGGTCGGGCTCGATGCGGCACTGGCCGGCGCCGACTGGCTGATCACCGGCGAAGGCCGCTCCGACGTGCAGACGCTGCACGGCAAGGCGCCGTTCATCGCGTGCCGCCACGCGCGGGTCGCGGGCGTGCCCGCGTCGCTGCTGTCGGGCGCGGTCGACCCGGCCGCGCTGCCGCGCCTGTCCGAACACTTTTCCGGCTGCTTCTCGCCGGCGCCCGGCCCGATCACGCTCGACGTCGCGATCCGCGACGCGGCGAACCTGCTCGCGAACGAAGCGGAACAGTTGACACGGCTGAAGTACGGCGCACACTGACCGTTGACCCGAGCGCGCGATACAGGAACAATCGGGCCCGCCCTTTTTCTTCAGGATTCGACATGAAAGGCCGACAAGCCGGGCTCGACCAGTTTCTGACCTATCGCCTCCATGCGCTCGCGAAGCGATCCGACCGCGGGATCGCCGACGTGTACCGGCACAAGCTGGACATCTCGCTGCCCGAGGCGCGCGTGATCGCCGCCGTCGGCGCCTTCGGTCCGTTTTCGATCATGGATCTCGCGCGCCACACCAATCTCGACAAGAGCCAGGCGAGCCGCGCGGCGGAAGCGCTGCTGCGCCAGGGGCTGCTCGAGCGAAGCGCGAGCGAGGAGGATGGCCGGATCGTGCTGATCGCGCTGACCACCGACGGCCGCGCGCTGCATCGCAAGATCATGCCGATCGTGCGCAAGTGGAATGAAGGCTTGCTCGCGTGCCTGTCCGACAGCGAGCGCCAGACGTTCGAGCGGCTGCTCGACAAGGTGGTCGCGAGCGCGATCGAACGCGACGACTGAACCGCTTGGCGGGCGTAGTCGGCGCCGCCCCTATCGCGAAGGTGCGGCATGGGCTGCAATCGCTGCGGCCGCGCACATGTTTCAGGCGCCTGCCGCTTTACCCGGATTTATTCGGATGAATCCCGCGGGCCGCCCGAGTCGCGCAAGCGTGGGCGGCGGCCCGGGCGACCGCTCGCCGTTTCGTCATTCTTCCCTGCATGCCGGCCATCGCCGCCGCGCTCTCCCTCCGCTACAGCCCGCTGTTCGCCGCACGCTGACGCAGCAACCCCAGCACCGCGTCGCAATACGGCGTCGGCACGCCGAGCTTGCGCCCCAGTTCAGGAAACACGCCGAGGATCGGCCCGATTTCCAGCGGCCGCCCGGCCTCGAAATCCTGCAGCATCGATGTCTTGAACGCGCCGAGCTTGCGCGTCACGGCAATCCGCTCCGGCCCGCTCATCCCCGCATCGAGGCCGAGCTTCGCGCCGATCGCGGCCGCCTCCTCCATCATCCGCAACGCGAGATCCCGCGTGAACGGATCGTCGAGCAGCTGCTCGGCGGTCGACCCCGTCAGCGCGCTCAACGGATTCATGTTCATGTTGCCCCACAGCTTCGCCCAGATCTCGGTGCGGATCGCCGGCGTCGACTCGACGTCGAAGCCGCCCGCGGCAAGCGCCGCCGCGAACCGCGCGGTCGGCGCGGCGAGCCGATGGTCGGGCGAGCCGACGATCAGGCGGTTGCCGCGGCCGCGGCGCACGACACCCGGCGCATCGGTGCTCGACGACAGGTGCACGACGCAGCCGATCGCCTGTGCGGGCGGCAACGCCGCCGAGACTGCACCCGCCGGGTCGACCGCGTCGAGCGGCACGCCGTCGAGCGGGCCCGCGAGCCCGTGCGTGATCCACCACGGCAGCCCGTTCATCGCGGCGACGATCACCGTGCCGGGCCCGACCAGCGGCGCGATGCGCGCGGCCAGCGCCGGCAGCGCCTGCGCCTTCAGCGCGATCACCACGTAGTCCTGCACGCCGAGCGCAACCGCGTCGTCGCTCGCGCGCACCGGGACCGACGACATGACGCCCGCCTCGTCGATCACGCGCACGCCGTGCGTGTCCAGTGCATCGAGCGTCGCACCGCGCGCGAATGCGCTCACCGTCATGCCGGCCCGCGACAGCGCGGCCGCGAGCAACCCGCCGATCGCGCCGACACCGACCACCGCCGCGCGCACCGACCCTGAATTCGTGTCGTTCATGATGGAAATCCGTCTACCGGGAGCTGACGAGCATAACGCTCAATGGTTGCGGATACAACCATTCGTGCCAGCACCCGCATGCCGATGCCGGCACGAGCGATTCAGCGCGCCGCGCCACCCGCCTCCACCGGCTCGTCGTCGGTCGGGCCGCCCGTCGCGCCGAGCACGCCGGCGATCTGGCTCTTGTCGTGCATGCCGAGCTTGCGGTACGCGCAGCGCAGGTAGTGACGCACGGTCGTCGGCGAAATCGCCATCTGCTGCGCGACCTCCTTGTGCGAACGGCCGGCACCGTAATAGCGGATCGCCGCCAGCTCGCGCGGACTCAGCCGGTCGAGCAGCGAGCGCGGCCGCGCCTCGATCTGGAACAGTCCCGCGACGGGCACGCACTGGATGCGCAACGCATCGCCGATGAACGGCTGGCCCGACTGGCGCCGCACGTGCGCGACCAGCGGCTCCGGTACGCGCGGGCCCGTCCACGCCGGCCATTCGGTGCGCAGCACGTCGTCGAAGCCGTGATCGGCGTGATGCAGCACGCCGAAGTTGTCGCACAGCGCGCGCGCCGCCGGCGCCACCGCGTCGCCGCGCTCGCGCGTGAGCTGCGCCGCGCGATTGATCGTCAGCGCGGCCGCCAGATGCGGGATCACTTCCTCGAAGCGGCTCGCGTCGTCGTCGCTGAACGGACGGTTCAGGCCCTGGCGGTAGATCGACATGAACGTCGTCAGCCCGAAGCGGCGGTCGAGCGTACACACGCACATCAGTTGCGCCAGCCCGTACTTCACGCACCAGTCGCGAAACCGCGCGTCGAACCCGGGCTCGACGACCGACAATCGCACCGCGCGACCGTGCGCGCCGAGCAGCGTGCGCTGCGCGAGCGGATCGCAGTCGCGCACGCGTTTCCAGTCGCTGAAGAACGCATGCGGCAGACGGTAGAGGAAACTGTTGTGCATCACGGGGCCGGTCGGCACGTGCGTCGCGACGCCGGTCCACGCGGCGTCGAACGGGATGAGCCCCTGCAGCAGCGAAAAGAAGCGGCACTCGAATTCGCCGATGCCCGACTGCGCGGCGAGCGCGTACAGATCGAGCAGCATCAGGCCGAGTTCGCGCCGCGCCGCGTCGCCGCGGGTCACGCCGTCGAAATCGGCGCGGCGCGGCGGCAGCGGCGGCCAGGCGGATTCCTCGAGCACGATCGCGGCCGGCACGTCGCGCAACGCGTCGAGATCCTGCCCGATATCCGTCGTGATCCTCACCTTCCGCTCCCCTGCCCGATCGGGCCGCTGATGCGCGCAACGCAGACCGGCCGATTATAGCGACCGGCATTTTTGGCGGGCGCCGCCGCCGGAGTACACGACAGCCCCATCCATTTGAACGGGACGCCGCCCGTTGCTGCCGCGCAGCACGCCGCGCCGCGGCGTCGCGGCGCGTCCATGCCGTGCACCGCGGGTTTTCCATACCGTTCATCTGCACGACTGTTCGCCGGTTTTCCCGCTGCGGACACTGCGTCGCGACAACACCAACGACAAACGATGCAGGACGGTATGGAGAACCCCACGTGATGACACCCCGCTTCATCCGCACGGCGACGGCCGCCGCTGCGCTCGCTGCGTGCAGCTTCGCCGCACACGCGCAATCGACCCTCACGCTGTACGGCGCGCTCGACGCCGGCGTGCAGTACCTGACGCATGCCGACGGACGGCACGCGGCCGTGCAGTTGCAGAACTACGGCATCCTGCCGTCGCAGGTCGGGCTCAAGGGCACCGAGGATCTCGGCGGCGGCTGGCGCGCGCTGTTCAAGCTCGAACAGGGTCTCAACATCAACGACGGCACCGCGACCGTCCCCGGCTACGCGTTCTTCCGCGGCGCGTACGTCGGCATCGCGGGGCCCGTCGGCACCGTCACGCTCGGCCGGCAGTTCAGCGTGCTGTTCGACAAGACGCTGTTCTACGACCCGCTGTGGTACGCGTCGTACAGCGGCCAGGGTGTGGTCGTGCCGATGAACGCGAACTTCATCGACCACTCGATCAAGTACCAGTCGCCGGCGTTCGCCGGCTTCGATGTCGAGGCCCTCGCCGCGACGGCCGGCGTCGCGGGCAATACGCGCGCGGGGCGCGTGCTCGAACTCGGCGGCCAGTACACGAGCAACGGGCTGTCGGTCAGCGCGGTGCTGCATCAGGCGCACGGCGACGCGTCGGCGGCGGGCGACGCGTCCGCGCGCCGCCGCGAGCTCGGCACGCTCGCCGCGCGTTATGCGTTCGCGACGCTGCCGCTCACCGTCTACGCGGGCGTCGAACGCCTGACCGGCGACCTCGATGCGGCGCGCACGATCGTCTGGGGCGGCGCGCGCTACCTGACGTCGGGCGGAATCGGGCTGAACGCGGGCGTCTACCACACCGATTCGCACACGCCGACGATCGGCCGCCCGACGCTGTTCATCGCGAGCACCACCTACGCGCTGTCGAAACGCACCGTCGCCTACCTGAACCTCGGTTATGCGCGCAACAGCGGCCAGAGTTCGCAGACCGTCTACGAATACGACCCGACACCGCTCGCCGGCGCATCGCAGTTCGGCGCGATGGTCGGCATGTACCACCTGTTCTGATTCCGTCCAGCGAGATTCCGCCATGAAAACCCTTTGCTCCACCGATGCAGCACTGCCGTCCGACGGCCGCGCGTCGCGGTTCGCGCGCTCGACGCTCGTCGCCCTCGTCGTGTTCGCGGCCATCACGCCGCTGCTGCTGCTCGTCGCGCCGGCCGTCGCCGGTCAGTTGGCGACACAGCTCGGGCTGTCCGCGTCGCAGATCGGCACCTACTTCTTCGTCGAACTCGGTGCGTTCAGCCTCGCGACCGTGCCGTCGTACCTGTGGCTCGGCCGTGTCGATGCGCGCCGCGTTGCCGCCTGCGCGATCGCGCTGTTCGGCGCGGGCAATCTCCTGACCGCGCTTTGGATGCCCGGCTTCGTCACGCTGCTCGCGTTGCGAGCCGTCACCGCGCTCGGCGGCGGCTCGCTGATGGTGCTCTGCATGACCAGTGCGGCCACGAGCGAGAACAGCGATCGCGTGTACGGCCTCTGGGTCGTCGGCCAGTTGATCGCCGGCGCGATCGGCTTGTTCGTGCTGCCATACGTGTTCGCCGGGTTCGGGCTGCGCGCGCTGTACGTCGCGCTGGCCGTGCTCGCGCTGCTTGCCGCGCCGCTGTCGCGCGGCTTTCCGGCCACGCTCGGTGCGCGGAGCGCGTCGGCGCGGGCCGCGCGCGGCGCTGCGACGAATACGCCGCAGCGCTTCGTCGCGCTCGCGATCGGTGCGGTGCTGACGTTCTATCTCGCGATCGGCAGCGTGTGGACCTTCGCGAGCCGCGCGGCGGCGGAAGCCGGACTCGATCCGCAAGCGACCGGCAACGTGCTCGCGATCGCGAGCGTGATGGGAATTGCCGGCGCGGCGCTCGCATCCTGCGCGGGCGGCCGGCTTGCGCGGCGCACGATGCTGGCCGCCGGCTACGCGCTGCTCGCGGCGTCGCTCGTCGCACTCGCCGCGCTGCCGCATGCGCGCGGCTACAGCGCCGCGATCTTCGCGTTCAAGTTCGCGTGGACGTTCGTACTGCCGTTCATTCTCGCGACCGTCGCACAGATCGATACGTCCGGGCGCCTCGTCGCGACGCTCAATTTCGTGATCGGTGCGGGCCTCGCGGCCGGCCCGCTGCTCGCCGGGCTGTTGCTCGATGCCGGCGGCACGATGCACGCGCTGTTCGCGGCCGCCACTGCCGTCGCGATCGCGTCGTTCGCCGCGCTGCGCCATATCGATCGCCGCGCGCGGATTGCCGCGGCTGCCATTTCCTCCCAACCGTGACGGGTCAAGCACATCCATGAATCGCACTGCCTTCTTCACCGACGAACGCACGTTCTGGCACACCGGCGGCACGCACGCGCTGTTCTTCCCGGTCGGCGGCTGGGTCCAGCCGCCATCGAGCGCCGGCTACGCGGAATCGCCCGATTCGAAGCGGCGCTTCCTGTCGCTCGTGCAGGCGTCGGGCCTTGCCGCTCACCTCGACCTGCGCGGTGCCGCGCCGGCCACCACCGGCGATCTGCTGCGGATTCATCCGGCGAGCTATCTCGACGCGTTCCGCGCGCTCAGCGATGCGAACGGCGGCGACCTCGGCGATCTCGCGCCGTTCGGCAAAGGGAGCTACGAGATCGCCGCGCTGTCCGCCGGCCTCGCGATCGCGGCAGTCGACACGGTCGTCGGCGGGCATGCGGCCAACGCGTTCTCGCTGTCGCGCCCGCCCGGCCATCACTGCCTGCGCGATCGCCCGATGGGCTTCTGCCTGCTCGCGAACATCCCGATCGCGATCGAGGCCGCGCGCGCGAAGCATGCGATCGAGCGCGTCGCGGTGATCGACTGGGACGTGCATCACGGCAACGGCACGCAGTCGATCTACTACGACGATCCGGACACGCTGACGATCTCGCTGCACCAGGACCGCTGCTTTCCGCCCGGCTACAGCGGCGGCGACGAGCGCGGCGAAGGCGCGGGCGTCGGCGCGAACCTGAACGTGCCGCTGCTCGCGGGCAGCGGCGACGACGCGTATCGCCATGCGTTCGAGCGGATCGTGCTGCCGGCGCTGGAACGGTTCCGGCCGGAGCTGATCGTCGTCGCGAGCGGTCTCGATGCCAGCGCGGTCGACCCGCTCGCGCGCATGCAGTTGCATACCGACAGTTACCGGTACATGACGCGGGCGGTGAAGGAGGCGGCACGGCGCCACTGCGGCGGACGGCTCGTGATCGTGCACGAAGGCGGCTATTCGGAGGCTTACGTGCCGTTCTGCGGACTCGCGATCGTCGAGGAACTGGCCGGCATCCGCACCGAGGTCGCCGATCCGATGCTCGACCTCGCGATCGCGCAGCAGCCGGGCGAGCGGTTCGTCACGTTCCAGCGCGAGCTGCTCGACGAACTGGCCGCGTCGTTCGGGTTGTAACGCGCGCTCACCAACGAGATGGGGCCGGCCCTTGCGCGATCGGTGCGGATGGGGTTTCCTGTGCTTTTATACCTGCCAGGCCCGGGCCCCTCTTCAGATGAAATCGTCTCCGCGCGAACCCGACACCAACGACAAAGCGCGCCGCCAGCCTTCGAAGCTCGCCCTGAATATCGCCGCGGTGCTGGTCGGCCTCGTCACGTTCGCGATCGGCGTCGCGTGGTTGATCTATAGCTGGATCGTCGATCGCGAAGCGCAGTATTTCGCGATTCCGCTGGTGTTTTCGGTGCCGGTGATCGTGGCGGTCGCGGTGCGGAGTTTCTGGGACTAGGCGCGCGCCGAACGACAAAGCGCCGCGGTCGGTCGACGCGCGGCGCCTTTCATCAAATGCGGTAGCAATATTGGCGGTCCGCTCCCGGCCGCTCACAAGCCCGCGTGCCGACACGGGTTGGGAACCGCGCCCTGATACCCGCTGGCGAAACCCAGTGCGGAACCGAGCAGCGCCGTGCCGACCGATTTCAGGACGGTTTCGCCCGACAGCGACACCCCGCTCGAAATCAGCCGGCCCGAATAGGCCGAACACTCCGGGGAGGCTGCGCCGGTCTGCACGGACCTGGCGCTCCACGCGACGTTGTCGGCGGCCGTCGTGGCAGATGCCGGTACGGCCAGCGCGAGCGTGAGTACGGCAATCGATGTGTGTGCGATGTTCTTCTTCATGGACGGTCCTTGGCAGGGAGCGCTGCGTACAGGAACTGTAATGAAGAGATGATACGCGCTACGCGACCCGAATTTCCGTGCGCTGGACAGGAGCCGTGTATCGGCGAAAATCGTCATCAACAAAAAAGCGCTGCCGGTCAGCCGACCGGCAGCGCTTTTTTGAACGGTCCTGGGCGGAGCCCGTTCGACTTCGTGGTGCGTGAGGCCGGACTCGAACCGGCACACCCTTGCGGGCGTCAGGACCTAAACCTGGTGCGTCTACCAATTTCGCCACTCACGCGCATTCCTGTCGCCTGACCGCGCGGCACGCAAGAAGCGTGCTCCACGCGCCCGGGCGTCATGCCGGCCCGAAAACCCGAAAACCGGCACGCCCGATCAGGCGAGCGCGAGATTCTACCCGATCCGCGCAGCATTGTCTCGCCCCGCCGGCGCCCGTCGGACAGCGGTGCTAGAATGCCGCGCTCGACGTGCCGGCCACCCGCCGGCACGCGCCCCCCGAATCCGCCTCCGCCACGACCCCACCCGTGAACTTCGACGACTACTGTCAGCAAAAGGCCGCCCCCGCGGGCTCCAGCGTCTATTACGCGCTGCGCCAGGCGCCGCTCGTCGCCGCACCGCGCCTGACGGCCCTGTTCGCGCTGCGCCGCGAACTCGAGGAAACCGTCAAGGAAACCAGCGATCCGACCGTCGGACACACGAAACTCGCGTGGTGGCACAAGGAACTCGCGGCGCTCGCCGCCGGCGAACCGTCGCACCCGGTCACGAAGGCGCTCGCGCAGCACCACCCGGCGATCGGCGCAGAAACCGACGCGCTGCGCACGCTCGTCAACGGTTACGGGATGGATCTGGAACAGGCGCGTTACCTGGATTTCGCGAACCTGCAGCGCTACATCGCGCAGGTCGGCGGCACCTTCGCGTCGCTGGTCGCGCGCGCAAGCGCCGCGAATCCGGCCGAACCGCAACCGTGGGCCGCGCAGGCCGGCCACGCGCTGATGCTCGCGCAATTCGTGCAGGAACTCGGCAACGATGCGCGCCACGGCCGCATCTATCTGCCGATCGACGAACTGCAACGCTACAACGTGACCGCCGCCGACCTGCTGAATCGCCGCTACAGCCCGGCCTTCAGCGAGCTGCTGCAGTTTCAGACGGCCCGCGCGCGCGAAGCGCTCGCCGCCGCCGACGCGGCGATCCCCGCGTCCGAACGCCGCGCGCAACGCACGCTGCGTGCGCAGATCGCACTGGCCGGCGCGCTGCTCGACGAAATCGAGCGCGACGGCTACCAGGTGCTGCACCAGCGTATCGCGCTGACGCCGATCCGCAAGCTGTGGATCGCGTGGCGCGCCGCACGCGGCCGCTGATCCGCCCCGTCACGCACGACCGCCTCACACCTTCAGCAGCGGCAGCGTCTCGAAGCGCTGCTGCAGCACGTGCGTCGCATCGAGCCCCCACCACGGCCCGAGCACGGTCGCATAGAGCTGGCGGAAATCGACGGCGACCGGCAGGTTGCCGTTGCCGTCGAGATGCCCGAGTGCCGGCGTCGCGCCGTACAGCCCGCCGGCCACGCGGCCGCCCATCACGAAATGCGGCGCGGCGGTACCGTGATCGGTGCCGTTGCTCTGGTTCTCGCGCACGCGCCGCCCGAATTCCGCATACGTCATCACGAGCGTCTGGTTCCAGCGCCCGAGCTCGACCAGCGCGCCGCGCATCGCACTCATCCCTTCCGCGAACTGCCTGAGCAGCGCCGCCTGCTGCCCCGGCTGGTTCTGGTGCGTATCGAAACCGTTGAGCGTGAGCCGCAGCACCGCGACGCCGTCCTGCGCGCCGGGCCCGGACGCCTCGCATGCCGCGAGCACCTGCATCGCGGTCTTCACCGAGGTCCCGAACGTACCGGCCGGAAAGGCCGTCCTGAACTCGCGCATCCCGCCGCGCGGGCGCAGCCGGTCGGCCGCCTTCACGATGTCGTTCTCGACCTCGATGATGTGCGCGAGCGCCGGGTTCCGTTCGCGCAGCGACGACGGTTCGGCCAACCGCGCCGCGCGGATGAACTGCGCGGGATTGACGAGCGCGATCGCGCGCGCGCCGTTCGCGAGCGGTCCCATCTCCGCACTGCCGAGCACGACGCCGTCCGCCGCGAAGCCGGGCGGCACCGGCGCCTGCGCGAACGTGCGCGTGAGCCAGCCTTCGTGCAGGTACTGGTCCGAGCGCGACGCGGTGTCCCAGATCTCGATCGAGCGGAAATGCGACAGGTTCGGCTGCGGATAACCGACGCCCTGCACGATCGCGACCTGTCCGTCGCGCCACAGCGGCATCAACGGCGCGAGCGACGGGTGCAGCCCCGTCTGCGCGTCGAGCTGCAGCACCTGGTCGCGCTTGATGCCGATGCTGCGGCGGAACTGGTAGTAGAGCGGATCCGCATAGGGCACCACCGTGTTGAGGCCGTCGTTGCCGCCCTTCAGTTCGACGAGGATCAGCACGTTCGCATAACCGGTCGCCGGCTGGCGCCTGACCGCGACCATCGATGCCGCCTGCGCGGGCGGCTGCCACAACGACACGCCCGCCGCGGCCGCGGCGCCCGTCAGCGTCAGAAAATCACGTCGGTTCATCGTGCATCCTTCGGCTCGCCGTGCGGCATGGCCACCGCGGCAGCGTGCCTGTTCGTCGTCGTTTCGGTCGTTTCAGTCATTTCAGTTGATAGGCCGGATCCATCAGCAGCGCCTCGAGATACGCGCTGCCGGTCGAGTCCGTATCGATCGCCGCGACCGGCGACACCGGCAACACCGCATGCTGCAGCTGGAGCTCGGTCGACAATCCCGCAATCGCCTGCGGCCGCGCACGATACTGCGCGAGCCAGCGTTCGAGGTCGAATCGCAGGCCGCCGCGCGCGAGTTTGACCGGCGCGCCGCGCATGCCGGCAACCGACGCGGCGTCCGCAACCGGTATCGCCTGCGCCCGCGCATTCGGCGACGGCGGCGCCATCGCATGCGCGGGCGAGCGCATGCCGGCCGTCTCGGTCGCGCGGAACAACTGCTCGACGAACTGCTTGCGCGCCAGCAGCGTGGTGCTGTTGATCCACATCGCGCCGCCCGGCCAGCCCTTCACGTTCGGCGGATAGAACAGGTTCTGCCCGAGCGTGCGCACGGTGTTCGCGAGCGTCTGCGGATCGCCGTACGCGACGTCGAACAGCCGCACCGACCCGACGACGAACTCGGCCGGCGACTTCACGAGCACGCCGCGATTGCGCGGATCCCAGAACGCGTCGGTCGACCAGAGCGCGGCGAGCGCCGCGCGTATGTCGTAGCCGCTGGCGCGAAACCGCTCGGCCACGGCATCGAGCGCGCCGGCGTCGGGCGTATCGGACACGAATTCGTGCCACAGCTTGCCGGCGATGAAGCTTGCCGTCTCGGGCCGCTTCAACAGGATGTCGAGAAACCCGTCGCCGTCGAACGCGCCGGTCTCGCCGAGGATCGTCTTGTCGCCCGCGTCGTGCCAGTCGGGCCGCACCTCGAAGCGCAGCGTATCGGGATCGACGCTCCAGCCGGTCATCGCGCGCGCGGCTTCGGTCACGTCCCGCTGCGAGTAATGCCCTTCGCCGAGCGTGAACAGCTCCATCACCTCGCGCGCGAAATTCTCGTTCGGGCGGCCCTTGCGGTTGCTCGCGCCGTCGAGATACTGGAGCATCGCCGGATCCTTCGCGACCGCATGCAGCAGCGTGCCGAAGTTGCCGAGCGCCTCGCGCCGAAACAATGCATTCTGCGCGGCCATCGTCTGCGGATACGGGACCTTGTCCTGCCCGGACGTGAAGTGCCCGTGCCAGAACAGCGTCATGCGCTCGGTGAGCGGCGACGGCGTGACGATCATCTCGTTGACCCAGGCGGCGCGCAGCGCATCGTAGCGGACATTGCGCTCGCGCTGCTCGTCGCGGCGCATGTCGGGCGTCAGCGCCTGACGCTGCGCGCGCGTCGGCGGCAGCTCGGCGATCCAGTCGGGCGAGGCCGTCACGGGCTCGCGGCGCACGTTGCCGAGCGTATCGGCCACCACTTGCGCGCGCGTCATCCCGACGATGCGGGCAACCTCGGCCGGTGCGGGAGAAAAGCCGGTACGGCTCAGGAAGAACAGCGCATCGTCGGCGTCGAGAGGCGCCTGCATCGCGGGCGAGGCCGGGGCGGCAGCGTTCGCTTTCATCGTCGTGGACTCCCGGAGCGCACCGGCGGTGCGGATGCCGGTTCAACGGCGGCACGCATCCGAAAGTTGACCGAAAAATTGCTACGGAATCTTTCCGCGCCGTGCGAACGCGCGTGCGTGTCAGCGCTTGTACAGCTCGCGAACGGCGTCCTCGATGTGCTGGCGCAGCAGGTGGCGCTCCTCGGGCGTCATGTGCCCGTCGCGACGGTGCTGATCGAGATCGGGAGGCACGGCGGAACGGACCGCCGTGTCGGCGGCGCGGTCGGGCTGCGGCGCTTTGCCGCGCGGCAGCTTGCGCGACGAGGCGCCCTGCTCGGGGCGCTGCGCATACGCGAAGTTCGACGCATATGGACCGGCAAGTGCGATCGTCAGCATCAGTGCAATCCGGGCAGATCGCATGACCGTCCTCGCTTCTTTGGTCGATTTGTTCCCTTCGTCACGCGGCAACCGGTTACCTCTGGTACTTGAAAAACCCTGCGGAATTCGGGTGTACAAAGATGAAAGATGGAGTGCAGGGGAGTATCTACCGAATTTCAGCTTCGAGTAAAGGAATCTCTATAGCCTGCCTTTACTCCGCGCGACACTACGGGTAAATTTTGTAACGGACTGTAACGCGCGAAAATACGCGACCGTGCGTGATTTCCCATTCGCGATAAGATGCCGCTCATGGAAACGAAAAACCCCTCCAAGATTCTCGTCGTCGACGACGACCCGCGCCTGCGCGATCTGCTGCGCCGCTATCTCGGCGAGCAGGGTTTCAACGTGTACGTCGCGGAGAACGCGACCGCGATGAACAAGCTCTGGGTGCGCGAGCGCTTCGACCTGCTGGTGCTCGACCTGATGCTGCCGGGTGAAGACGGCCTGTCGATCTGCCGCCGCCTGCGCGGCAGCAACGACCGCACGCCGATCATCATGCTCACCGCGAAGGGCGAGGACGTCGACCGCATCGTCGGCCTCGAGATGGGCGCCGACGACTACCTGCCGAAACCGTTCAACCCGCGCGAACTCGTCGCGCGCATTCACGCGGTGCTGCGCCGCCAGGCGCCGGCCGAACTGCCTGGCGCACCGTCGGAAACCACCGAGGTGTTCGAGTTCGGCGAGTTCTCGCTGAACCTCGCGACGCGCACGCTGACGAAGTCGGGCCAGGAAATTCCGCTGACGACCGGCGAATTCTCGGTGCTGAAGGTGTTCGCGCGCCATCCGCGCCAGCCGCTGTCGCGCGAAAAGCTGATGGAGCTCGCGCGCGGCCGTGAATACGAAGTGTTCGACCGCAGCCTCGACGTGCAGATCTCGCGCCTGCGCAAGCTGATCGAACCGGATCCGGGCAGCCCGCGTTTCATCCAGACCGTCTGGGGCCTCGGCTACGTGTTCATTCCGGACGGCGCCGCCTGATCTTTTCTCTTTCCGGTTTCGCCCGTCCACGGCCCGTCCCATGCGTATCGACCGGCGCCTCCTGCAGCTCGCATTCGGCGGGCTGTTCTGGCGCACCTTCCTGCTGATCGCGCTGCTGATCTCGGTCAGTCTCGCCGCGTGGTTCCAGAGCTTTCGCGTGATCGAGCGCGAGCCGCGCGCGCAGCGCGTCGCGCTCCAGCTCGTCGCGATCGTGAAGCTCACGCGCACCGCCCTGCTCTATTCCGATCCCGATCTGCGGCGCGCGCTGCTGCAGGATCTCGAGAGCAACGAGGGCGTGCGCGTGTACCCGCGCGAAAAGACCGACAAGTTCAAGCTGCAGCCCGACGAATCGCTGAACCGCCTGATCGAACACGACATCCGCAGCCGGCTCGGCGACGATACCGTGATCGCGCAGTCGGTCAACGACATCCCGGGCGTGTGGATCAGCTTCAAGATCGACGACGACGATTACTGGGTCGCGCTCGACCGCGACCAGCTCGACAGCGTCACGGGCCTGCAGTGGGCCGGCTGGGGCCTGTTCGCGCTCGCGCTGTCGCTGTTCGGCTCGGCGTTCATCACGAGCCTCGTGAACCGGCCGTTCTCGCGGCTCGCGCTCGCCGCGCGGCAGATCGGCTCGGGCCAGACGCCCGAGCTGCTGCCCGAGCGCGGGATGGGCGTCGCGGCCGACACCAACCGCAGCTTCAACCAGATGGTGCGCGACCTTGAACAGCTCGAGGCCGACCGCGCGCTGATGCTCGCGGGCATCTCGCACGACCTGCGCACGCCGCTCGCGCGGCTGCGGCTCGAGACCGAGATGAGCCCGTCCGACCAGGCAACCAAGGACGCGATGGTCGACGACATCGAGCAGATGGACCGCATCATCGCGGCCTTCATCGACTACGCGCGTCCGACCCAGCGCAAGCCGGAGCCGGTCGACCTGTCGTCGATCGCGCACGAAGTCGCCGCGCGCGTGTCGGGCGAGGACGGCGTCGAGATCCGCACGCGGCTCGCGCCGACCGCCGTGATCGAAGCCGACGAGACCGACATGCGCCGCGTGATCGGCAACCTCGTCGAGAACGCGCGCAAATACGGCCAGAGCCGCGACGACGGCGTGTCGCGCATCACGCTCGAGACGCGCGTGACGCACGCGCGCGTCGAGCTGTCGGTGAGCGACGAGGGCCCGGGCATCCCCGAGGACCAGCTGCCGCTCGTGATGCGGCCGTTCTACCGCGTCGACACGGCGCGCACCAAGGCGGACGGCACGGGGCTCGGCATGGCGATCGTGCTGCGCCTCGTCGGCCGCTATCGCGGCGCGCTGCGCCTGCGCAACCGCAGCCCCGAAGCGGGCCTCGAAGTCACGCTCGAATTCCCCGGCGCCGGCAAGGCGCGTGCGACGGCGTGACGCGTTCGCGCACGCTTCTTGCGCGTCACACTATCGGCGCGGTTGAAAAAAACTATGGGAATCGTTAGTCAAAAACTATTGAAGCGACTTATTAATAGTGTTATAGTCGTGCCCATGCTGTCACATCAACGTTGCAGCACCGAGGTAGCTTGACTCAGTCTTCTTCCCAACTCACACAGGAGTATCCGCATGAAAACCGTGGGCGATAAACTCGAAGCATTCACCGTCGTAGCCGCGAAGCCGGGCTTCAACAATCACGAGGAAAACGGCCAGTCGGCGTTCGAGACCGTCACCGAAGCGTCGTTCCCGGGCAAGTGGAAGATCATCTACTTCTATCCGAAGGATTTCACGTTCGTGTGCCCGACGGAAATCGTCGAGTTCGCGAAGCTGACGAAGCAGTTCGAAGAGCGCGACGCCGTCCTGCTCGGCGGCAGCTCGGACAACGAATTCGTGAAGCTCGCATGGCGCCGTGAGCACAAGGACCTCGACAAGCTGAACCACTACTCGTTCGGCGACGTCAAGGGCGAGCTGATCGACCAGCTCGGCGTGCGCGACAAGGAAGCCGGCGTGGCCCTGCGTGCAACGTTCATCGTCGATCCGGACAACACGATCCAGCACGTTTCGGTGAACAACCTGAACGTCGGCCGTAGCCCGGAAGAAGTCCTGCGCATTCTGGACGGCCTGCAAACGGACGAACTGTGCCCGTGCAACCGTGCAGTCGGCGGCGCAACGCTGTAAGCGCATCGATGCACGAAGCCCGCGGCGCACGTCCTGCCTGCGGGCTTTTTTAACGGCCAACCCATAGGAGATATCAATGGAATTCATCGATTCGATTAAGGCACGTATCCCCGACTACGCGAAGGACATTCGCCTGAACCTCGACGGCACGATCTCGCGCTCGTCGCTCGAAGGCACCGATGCAGTCGGCGTCGCGCTGGCGGCGGCGGTCGCGGCGAAGAGCACCGTGCTCGTGAAGACGATCCGCGAAGCCGGCGTGCTGTCGCCCGAAGAGACGAACGCCGTGCTGACGGCGGCCGCGCTGATGGGGATGAACAACACCTGGTATCCGTATGTCGAGATGGCCGACGATGCCGACCTGAAGACGCAGCGCGCCGAGCTGCGGATGGGCGCGTATGCGTCGCACGGCGGCGTCGACAAGCGCCGCTTCGAGATGTACGCGCTCGCCGCGTCGATCGTCGGCAAGTGCCACTTCTGCGTGAAGTCGCACTACGCGCTGCTGAAGAACGAGCAAGGGATGACGACGACGCAGCTGCGCGACGTCGGCCGCATCGCGTCGGTGATCAACGCCGCCGCGCAGGTGATCGCCGCCGAAGGCGAATAAGCAGCCACGCGAACGGCAGCGCGATACGGCGGTCAAGCGCGCCGGATCGCGCCGCAAAACGAAAATGCCACGCAAGCGCGTGGCATTTTTCATTCCGGCGGCGCAACCTGCGCGCCGCTTCGGACCGGCGTCGGGCGCTCACGCGCCCTGCTTCACCAGCAACGCGGCGGCCTGCGCCTCGATGCCCTCGCCGCGGCCGAGGTAGCCGAGCTTCTCGTTGGTCTTCGCCTTCACGTTCACGCGCTCGAGCGGCAGGCCGAGATCGGCCGCGAGGTTCGCGCGCATCCCGTCGATGTGCGGCGCGAGCTTCGGCGCCTGCGCGATCACCGTGCTGTCGACGTTCTGGATCGTGAAGCCGGCCGCCTTCACGCGGGCGACGCATTCGCGCAGCAGCACGCGGCTGTCCGCGCCCTTGAACGCCGCGTCGGTGTCGGAGAAATGGCGGCCGATGTCGCCGAGCGCCGCCGCGCCGAACAGCGCGTCGGTGATCGCGTGCAGCAGCACGTCCGCATCCGAATGGCCGAGCAGGCCGCGCTCGTACGGAATCGTCACGCCGCCGATGATGAGGGGGCGCCCCGGGACGAGCTGGTGCACGTCGTAGCCTTGTCCGATTCTGAAGTCCATGCGTAATCCGGTTTGAGATGAAGTGAAAGTCAGGAAGCGTTCGCGGGGCGCGCGAGGATCGCTTCCGCGAGCGCGAAATCTTCCGGGTACGTGACCTTGAAGTTGCGCAGGCTGCCCTGCACGACGCGCGGCGTATGGCCGGCCCATTCGATCGCGCTGGCCTCGTCGGTCAGGTCGTGCCCTTCGCGCTGCGCGCGCAGGATCGCGTCGCGCAGCATGCCGATGCGGAACATCTGCGGCGTCTGCGCCTGCCACAGCGCGTCGCGCGACTCGGTGCGCGCGATCGCGTCGCCGCCGGCCGGCACGCGCTTGAGCGTATCGGCCACCGGCAGCGCGACGATGCCGCCGACCGGGTCGTCCTTCAGCGTCGCGACCAGCGTGCGGATCAGCGCCGGCGTGATGCCGGGGCGCGCGGCGTCGTGCACGAGCACCCAGTCCTGCTCGGTCGCGCCGAATTCGGCCAGCTCGAGCAGCCCGTTGAGCACCGACGCCTGCCGCGAGCCGCCGCCGCAGCGGCGCACCGCGAAGCGCAGGCCCGCGAAGCGGCGCGCATCGAAGTGCGTGTCGTCGGGCGCGAGGACGACGAGCGTCTGCGCGAATTCGCTGCACGCGTCGAACGCGGCGAGCGTGTAATGCAGGAGCGCGCGGCCGGCCAGCGTGCGGTATTGCTTCGGCACGGCCGAACCGGAGCGGCTGCCCGTGCCGGCGCAAGGAATCAGGGCGAAAAGTCGGGGAGTCACGAAGGGGAAACGCCGGAAAGATGAAATCGAGAAGCGGATTTTATAATAGGTCTTTCGTCTCGACCGGCGCGCCGCGTCGCGCCCGTGCCCGCCACCCCTGCCGTCCCTATGCCAGACAACGCTTCCACCCCGTTCGCCTCGCCCGTCGCCCGCGTCAAGCCGGGCCAGCGGTTCGCCTTCGACGGCGCGCACGGCTCCGCCGACGCACTCGCCATCGCCCGCTATCTCGCCGACAACCGCGACGCGGTCCCGCTCCTTGCGGTGATCTGCGCGAACGCGGTCGACGCGCAGCGGCTGTCGCAGGAACTCCGCTACTTCTCGCCGGAGGCGCGCGTGCGCCTGCTGCCGGACTGGGAAACGCTGCCGTACGACACGTTCTCGCCGCACCAGGATCTCGTCTCCGAGCGGCTCGCGACGCTGCACGACCTCGGCGAGGGCCGCTGCGACATCCTGCTGGTGCCCGCGACCACCGCGCTGTACCGGATGCCGCCCGCGTCGTTCATGGCCGCGTACACGTTCGCGTTCGCGCAGGGCGAGCGGCTCGACGAGGCGAAGCTGAAGGCGCAGCTCACGCTGGCCGGCTACGAGCACGTGAGCCAGGTCGTGCGGCCCGGCGAATACTGCGTGCGCGGCTCGCTGATCGACCTGTACCCGATGGGCTCGCCGCTGCCGTACCGGATCGACCTGTTCGACGACCAGGTCGACTCGATCCGCGCATTCGATCCCGATACGCAGCGCAGCCTCTATCCGGTGCGCGACGTGCGCCTCCTGCCCGGCCGCGAGTTTCCGTTCGACGAAGCGGCGCGCACGGCCTTCCGCAGCCGCTGGCGCGAGACCTTCGAAGGCGACCCGAGCCGCGCGCCGATCTACAAGGACATCGGCAACGGCGTGCCGTCGGCCGGCATCGAGTACTACCTGCCGCTGTTCTTCGACGAGACGGCCACGCTGTTTCACTACCTGCCGCAGGATGCGCACCTCGTGTTCGCCGGCGACCTCGAAGCGTCGATCCGCCGCTTCACGGCCGATACGAAGCAGCGTCATGCGTTCCTCGCGCACGACCGCGAGCGGCCGATCCTGGAGCCGCAGCGGCTGTTCCTGTCCGACGAGGATTTCTTCGCGTTCGCGAAGCCGTTCGCGCGCGTCGTGCTGCCCGCGCAGCCGGCCGGCGGCTGGGCGACGGCCTTGCCCGAGCTCACCGTCGATCGCCACGCGGACGATCCGCTCGCCGCGCTGCGCACCTTCGTCGAAGCGTCGGGCAAGCGCGTGCTGCTGACGGTCGAATCGGCCGGCCGCCGCGAGACGATCCTGCAACTGCTCGCCGAGCATCGCCTGCGTCCGGCGTCGAACGACCACTTCGCGGGCTGGCTCGAAAGCGACGCGCCCTTCGCGCTCGGCGTCGCGCCGCTCGCGAGCGGCTTCGCGGTGCCGGGCGAAGGCTACGCGATCGTCACCGAGACCGAGCTGTACGGCGCGCTCGGCCGCCGCGCCGGGCGCCGCCGCCAGGAACAGGCGAGCAACGTCGACGCGATGGTGCGCGACCTGTCGGAGCTGAAGGTCGGCGATCCGGTCGTGCATGCGCAGCACGGCATCGGCCGCTACATGGGCCTCGTGTCGATGGATCTCGGCGAAGGCGAGACCGAATTCCTGCATCTCGAATACGCGGGCGACAGCAAGCTCTACGTGCCGGTCGCGCAGCTGCACGTGATCTCGCGCTACAGCGGCGCCGATCCCGACAGCGCGCCGCTGCACGCGCTCGGTTCGGGCCAGTGGGAGCGCGCGAAGCGCAAGGCCGCGCAGCAGATCCGCGATACGGCGGCCGAGCTGCTGAACCTGTACGCGCGCCGCGCGGCCCGCGAAGGCCATGCGTTCGCGCTCGAGCCGCGCGACTACGTGAAGTTCGCGGAAAGCTTCGGCTTCGAGGAAACGCCCGACCAGGCCGCGGCGATCGCGGCCGTGATCGGCGACATGACGAGCGGCAAGCCGATGGACCGCCTCGTGTGCGGCGACGTCGGCTTCGGCAAGACCGAGGTCGCGCTGCGCGCCGCATTCATCGCGGTGATGGGCGGCAAGCAGGTCGCGCTGCTGTCGCCGACCACGCTGCTCGCCGAGCAGCACACGCAGACCTTCGCCGATCGCTTCGCCGACTGGCCGGTGCGCATCGTCGAGCTGTCGCGCTTCAAGACCGCGAAGGAAGTGAACGCGGCGATCGCGCAGATCAACGAAGGCAGCGTCGACATCGTGATCGGCACGCACAAGCTGCTGTCGTCGGACGTGCAGTTCAAGCGCCTCGGCCTCGTGATCATCGACGAGGAACACCGCTTCGGCGTGCGCCAGAAGGAAGCGCTGAAGGCGCTGCGCGCGGAAGTCGACGTGCTGACGCTGACCGCGACGCCGATCCCGCGCACGCTCGGGATGGCGCTCGAGGGCTTGCGCGACTTCTCGGTGATCGCGACCGCGCCGCAGAAGCGGCTCGCGATCAAGACCTTCGTGCGCCGCGAGGAGGAAAGCGTGATCCGCGAGGCGATGCTGCGCGAGCTGAAGCGCGGCGGCCAGGTGTATTTCCTGCACAACGAGGTCGAGACGATCGAGAACCGCAAGGCGATGCTCGAGGAGCTCGTGCCCGAAGCGCGGATCGTGATCGCGCACGGCCAGATGCACGAGCGCGAGCTCGAACGCGTGATGCGCGATTTCGTCGCGCAGCGCGCGAACGTGCTGCTGTGCACGACGATCATCGAGACCGGCATCGACGTGCCGAGCGCGAACACGATCATCATGCACCGCGCCGACAAGTTCGGCCTCGCGCAGCTTCACCAGTTGCGCGGCCGCGTCGGCCGTTCGCACCACCAGGCGTACGCATACCTGCTGGTCCACGACCCGCAGTCGCTGACCAAGCAGGCGCAACGCCGCCTCGAGGCGATCCAGCAGATGGAGGAACTCGGTTCGGGCTTCTATCTCGCGATGCACGACCTCGAGATCCGCGGCACCGGCGAGGTGCTCGGCGACAAGCAGTCGGGCGAGATCCACGAGATCGGCTTCCAGCTGTATACCGACATGCTGAACGACGCCGTGAAGGCGCTGAAGAACGGCAAGGAGCCCGACCTCACGGCCCCGCTCGCCGCGACGACGGAAATCAACCTGCATGCGCCCGCGATCCTGCCGGCCGACTACTGCGTGGACGTGCAGGAGCGGCTGTCGCTGTACAAGCGGCTCGCGAACTGCGAGCACGGCGACGCGATCGACGGCATCCAGGAAGAGCTGATCGACCGCTTCGGCAAGCTGCCGCCGCAGGCGCACGCGCTCGTCGAGACGCACCGGCTGCGGCTCGCCGCGAAGCCGCTCGGCATCGTCAAGATCGACGCGAGCGAGGCCGCGATCGGGCTGCAGTTCGAGCCGAACCCGCCGATCGATCCGATGCGGATCATCGAGATGGTGCAGAAGCACCGGCACATCAAGCTCGCGGGCCAGGACAAGCTGCGCATCGAGACGCGCTCGCCCGATCTGGCGATCCGCGTGTCGACGATCAAGGAAACGCTGCGCGCGCTCGCCCCGCGCGCCGACGCGGCGAGCGCGGCACGCTGACGGCACGGCCACGATGCTGCACCGCATCGCGGCCGGCGAAGGCGGGCCGGCGCGTTTTTGAGTATGATTTTCCCATTCCTCAGACGGAGTTTTGCCATGTCCACTCTCGACGCGCCGGCGCCGTCCGCCGCAACCCAAGGCGACGCCTCGCTCGTCAGCCTGCCCTGGATCAAGCAGCTGGTGTCGATGGACACGACGAGCCGCGTGCCGAACCTCGGCCTGATCGAAACGGTGCGCGACGCGCTCGCCGCGAAGGGCATCCAGTCGACGCTCACGCACGATCCGCGCGAAGGCTGGGCCAACCTGTTCGCGACCGTGCCCGCGCACGACGGCTCGACCGACGGCGGCATCGTGCTGTCGGGGCACACCGACGTCGTGCCGGTCGACGGCCAGCAGTGGGACAGCAACCCGTTCGAGCCGGAGTTGCGCGACGGCCACCTGTACGGCCGCGGCACGTGCGACATGAAGGGTTTCATCGGCGCGGCGCTCGCGCTGCTGCCCGAGATGCAGGCGACGAAGCTCGCGAAGCCGATCCATTTCGCGCTCTCCTACGACGAGGAAATCGGCTGCGCGGGCGCCCCGCTGCTGATCGCCGATCTGGTCAAGCGCGGCGTGAAGCCGTCCGGCTGCATCGTCGGCGAGCCGACCAGCATGCGGCCGATCATCGCGCACAAGGGCATCAACGCGTACCGCTGCTGCGTGCGCGGCCACGCGGCGCACTCGTCGCTGACGCCGAAGGGCCTGAACGCGATCGAATATGCGGCACGCCTCATCTGCCACATCCGCGACATCGCCGAGCGCTTTCGCGCCGAAGGCCCGTTCGACGCGCTGTACGACGTGCCGTTCACGACCGCGCAGACGAGCACGATCCAGGGCGGCAACGCGATCAACACGGTCCCGGCCGAATGCCGGTTCGACTTCGAGTTCCGCAACCTGCCGACGCTCGATCCCGAGCAGATCTTCGCGCGCATCGAAGCGTATGCGCGGGAAACGCTGCTGCCGCAGATGCTTCGCGAGCATCCGAACGCGGCGATCGAGTTCTCGAAGATCGCCGCGGCGCCCGGGCTCGACGCGACCGAACAGGCCGCGATCACGCAGCTGGTGCGCGCGCTGACGGCCGACCAGGACAAGCGCAAGGTCGCCTACGGCACGGAAGCCGGCCTGTTCGAGCGCGCGGGCATCCCGAGCATCGTCTGCGGGCCCGGCAACATCGAACAGGCGCACAAGCCGAACGAGTATGTCGAGCTCGCGCAGCTCGCCGCCTGCGAGCAGTTCCTGCGCAAGTTCATCCGCAGCATGTCGGTCGACGCACACTGACTGCCCCCGCCACGCCGGCCTGCGTGTGCGGGCCGGCCCCCTCCCGCCACCCGCCACGTCATGTCGACTGACCAACAGCGCACTGCCCATACGACGATCGACGGCGAACCGATTCCGACGCTCGACGAAATCGCCGCGCAGCATTTCGCGTTGTCGCCGTGGGTCGCGCGCACGCCCGTGTTCGAGCGTGCCGACCTACCGTCCCTCGAGGGCACTCACGTCAACTTCAAGTTCGAGCTGCTGCAGGTGAGCGGCAGCTTCAAGGCGCGCGGTGCGTTCACGAACCTGCTGGCCCTCGACGAAGCGCGAAAGAACGCCGGCGTCACGTGCGTGTCGGCCGGCAATCACGCGGCGGCCGTCGCGTATGCGGCGATGCGGCTCGGCAGCAGCGCGAAGGTCGTGATGTTCCATACCGCGAGCCCGGCGCGCATCGCGCAGTGCAAGCAGTACCGCGCGGAAGTCGTGCTCGCCGGCAGCGCGTCGCAGGCATTCGACGTCGTGCGGCGGATCGAGGCCGAGGAAGGTCGCTTCTTCATCCATCCGTTCAATGGCTATCACACGATTCTCGGCACCGCGACGCTCGGCTACGAATGGGCGACGCAGACGCCCGATCTCGACGCGGTGATCGTGCCGATCGGCGGCGGCGGGCTCGCGGCCGGCATGGCGACCGCGCTGCGGCTCGCGAATCCGAGCGTGCACGTGTACGGCGTCGAGCCGGAAGGCGCCGACGCGATGAGCCGCAGCTTCGCGGCGAATCACACGATCCAGATGAGCGCGATGCAGACCATCGCCGACTCGCTGATGGCGCCGCACACCGAGGAGTACAGCTACCAGCTGTGCCGGCGCCACGTCGACCGCATCGTCACGGTGTCCGACGACGCGCTGCGCGCGGCGATGTTGTTCCTGTTCTCGCAACTGAAGCTGTCGGTCGAACCGGCGTGCGCGGCAGCGCTCGCGGCGCTGCTCGGCCCGCTGCGCGAAACGCTGCAGGGCAAGCGGGTCGGCGTGCTGCTGTCGGGCACGAACACCGATCCCGCGACGCTCGGCATGCATCTCGCGCACGCAAAACTGCAGCACTGAACCCGCGCACGATACTCAGGGTTATCCCCAGTTTATGTTGACAGCCCTGTTGATAACCCGCCGGACAAGCACGCAAGTGGTTGAGCGCGCAGCGTTTTACGCGCGCAAAGCGCGCCGGACGCGAAATAGGCAGATGGCGCCGTCGAACGCATGGCCCGCGGCGTGGCAACGTCGTACGCGGCAGATGATCGGCGCGGCAGCCGTCGCGCTGCTTGCCGGTTGCGCGGCCCCGCCCTCGCCCGTCGTCGACGCTTCCGTTGGCTGCCTGCGGCCGGACATGCACCGGATGCTGCAGGCCGACCTGCTGTTCGGGCGCGATATCGCGGGACGCGGCCCCGTCACCGAAACGGAACGCGCGGCCTTCCTCGCCGAGGTCGTCACGCCGCGCTTTCCGGACGGTTTCACGGTCTGGGACACCCGCGGCCAATGGCGCGACCGCGCCACCGGCCGGATCATCGGCGAAGCGAGTTTCGTGGTCCGTATCGTCGCCGACGACACCGCCGATACGCACGCGCGGCTCGTGGCGATCCGGCACGCGTACCGCGAGCGCTTCCGGCAGGACTCGGTCGGCATCACGCTCGTACCGGCCTGCGCGTCGTTCTGATTCGTCCTCCCGCCGGCTGATGCGCGAAGACACATAAAAAAAACGGGCGCCCGAAGGCGCCCGCCGCATGCGACACATCCGCGTATCGCTTACTTGTTCTCGAACATGTCCATGATCTGCTGCTTCTCCTGCTGCGTGACGGGCGGCGGCGCGAGCCCCTCCGAGCCGGCCGAGCCGAGCGCGTCGTTCGCGCTGATCGCATTCGCGGCCGGGTTGATGTCCACGCTGCCGACGAAGCCGTTGCCCGGCGTGCGATCGGCGTAGTACAGCTCGCCGTCGATCGAGGTCAGGCCGTCCGGCATCGGCATCTGCTGCTCGGGCACGCCGTTCAGCGCGGTGCGCATGTAGTTCACCCAGATCGGCAACGCGAGCTGCGCGCCGAATTCGCGGCTACCGAGGCTCTTCGGCTGGTCGAAGCCCATCCACGCGACCGCGACGAGCGACTGCTGGTAGCCGGCGAACCAGCCGTCCTTCGCATCGTTCGTCGTGCCCGTCTTGCCCTGCAGGTCGCTGCGGCCGAGCGCGTTGGTGCCCGCGCCCGTACCGGCCGTCGCGACCGTGTGCAGCAGGCTGTTCATCACGTATGCGTTGCGGCCTTCGATCGTGCGCGGCGCGGTGCCGCCGGCGATCACCGGCTGCGATTTCTGCAGCGGCTGGCCGCGCGCGTCGTCGACTTCGGCGATCAGGTACGGATCGACCTTGTAGCCGCCGTTCGCGAAGACCGCATAGCCGGTCGCGAGCTGCAGCGGCGTCACGAGGCCGGCGCCGAGCGCCATCGGCAGGTACGGCGGCGTCTTCGCCGGATCGAAGCCGAAGCGCTGCGTCACGTACTCCTGCGCGTACTGCGTGCCGATCGACGCGAGGATCCGGATCGACACGAGGTTCTTCGAACGCTGCAGGCCGGTGCGCATCGACATCGGGCCGTCGGGCTGGTCGTCGTCCTTCGGTTCCCACGCGGTGCCGCCCGGCACGCTCGGCGGGAAGTACAGCGGCGCATCGTTGATGATCGTCGCCGGCCCGAGGCCCTTGTCGAGCGACGCCGAATAAATGAACGGCTTGAACGACGAACCCGGCTGACGCCACGCCTGCGTCACGTGGTTGAACTTGCTCTTGTTGAAGTCGAAGCCGCCGACGAGCGAACGGATCGCACCGTCCTGCGGCGCGATCGCGACGAGCGCGCCTTCGACCTGCGGCAGCTGCACGATCTGCCAGCCCGTCTTGCCGTCCTTCAGCACGCGCACGATCGAGCCCGGCTTGATGTGCAGCGTCGCGTTCGCGCGCGGGCTCAGCGCGGCCGACACGAAGCGCAGGCCGGCCGGGCCGATCGTCGTCGTGGCGCCGCCGACGAACTGCACCTCGACCGCGTTCGGCGACGCCGACAGCACCACCGCCGACTGCAGGTCGCCGTTGTCCGGGTGATCGGCGAGCGCGTCGTCGATCGCCTCGTCGCGATCGTCGCCGGCCGCCGGCAAGTTGATCGAGCCTTCCGGCCCGCGATAGCCGTGGCGGCGCTCGTAATCGAGAATGCCGCGGCGCACGGCCTGGTACGCGGCTTCCTGGTCGGCCGAGTTGATCGTCGTCGTGACGGTCAGCCCGCGCGTATAGGTTTCGTCCTTGTACTGCTGGTACATCATCTGCCGCACCATCTCGGCGACGTATTCGCCGTGCACCGCGTACTGGTTGCCCGGCGTGCGCACGCGGATCTCTTCCTTCACCGCCTGGTCGTACTGCGGCTGCGTGATGTAGCCGATCTCGAGCATGCGCTTCAGGATGTACTCCTGGCGCACCTTCGCGCGCTTCGGATTGACGACCGGGTTGTACGCGGACGGCGCCTTCGGCAGCCCCGCGAGCATCGCCGCCTCGGCGAGCGTGATGTCCTTCAGGTCCTTGCCGAAATACACGCGCGCGGCGGCCGCGAAACCGTACGAGCGCTGGCCCAGGTAGATCTGGTTCATGTACAGCTCGAGGATCTGGTCCTTCGTCAGCGCCTTCTCGATCTTGTACGCGAGCAGCATCTCGTAGATCTTGCGCGTATACGTCTTCTCGCTCGACAGGAAGAAGTTGCGCGCGACCTGCATCGTGATCGTGCTCGCGCCCTGGCGCGCGCCACCGTGCATCAGGTCGGCCACGCCGGCGCGCAGGATGCCGAGGAAGTCTACGCCGCCGTGTTCGTAGAAGCGGTAGTCCTCGATCGCGAGCACCGCCTTCTTCATCACGTCGGGAATGTCCTGGAAGCGCACGAGGCTGCGGCGCTCCTCGCCGAACTCGCCGATCAGCACGTGATCGGCGCTGAACACGCGCAGCGGCACCTTCGGCTGGTAGTTGGTCAGCGCATCGAGCGACGGCAGTTGCGGCGCCATCACGACGAGCGCGTAGCCGACGATCAGCGCACCGACGATCGCGAGCGTCGCGATCAGGCCGACGAACCACAGCGCGACGCGCGAGCCGAACGAGCGGCGCGCGCCGTCCCCGCCGCCGCGGCGCTGCGCGCGCCGGTCGTCGCCGCGCTCGTCGTCATCGGGGTAATAGGCCCCCGACGGCGAACGGCGCAACGTGTAGTGAGGTTCGTTCCGGTCGGAAGGAGAAGACGGTCGTTTGATGATTGGCATGTCGGAATGGCGGGCGGCGTGGCGCCCTCGGACGCATGCGGAAAATGCAAGCGGATGAATCAGAGTGGGTGCATCGTGGCAACTGTCACGTCGACAGACCCCGCCGCGCGGCGATCCGTTCCCGCGACGTGACAGCGCATTTTAATGAAATCGACCGATCGGCTTCGCGATTTTTTGTAAAAATTCCCGCACAAGCATGAATTGCGGAACGTATTGGCGCCATGCTCCGCCTATCATGGACTCGCGACCCGGTGCGCGCCGCGGCGTTTCTTTCAGATGCGAAAGGTGGAAACCTGCACACGCACGGCGCTTGAACTCCGGCGCTTAAGCCGTATTTAAGGGGCCGGCGGTGTAATATCCGCCGGCTCACGCGGATCGGAACCGATTCGCAACGGGCATTGCCGCCGACGCGGCACCTTTCAACCACGGAGGATTTCATGTCGCTTTTCGACTCTGTTTCGCGCACGATCAAAGGCCTGCTGAACGATGCGGCCGACTCGGTACAGGATCCGTCGCGCGACGCACGGCAGATCGTGCGGGAGCTCGACGACAGCATCGGCCGTGCCGAGAATTCGCTGATCGAGATCGAGGCACAAGTCGCGACCCAGCGCAGCAAGCGCGATGCGGCCGACGACAAGGTGAAGAAGTACGAGGACGGCGCGAAGCGCGCGCTGCAGGCGGGCGACGAAGCGCTCGCACGCGAGGCGCTCGCCGCGCAGTCGAACGCCGAAGCCGAGCGCGATGCGCTCGCGGCCGAGCTGACGACGCTCGAGCCGTCGGTCGACAAGCTGAAGGGGCAGATCGCCGACATGCGTCAGCGCCGCAACGACCTGAACGCACGCTCGAACATCCTGCAGGCCAAGCAGGAAATCGCGCAGGCGAAGGATGTCGCGGCAAGCGCGTTGGGCGGCATCGGCGGCAAGAACCTGTCCGAGGACTTCCAGAAGCTCGAGGACAAGGTCGCGCTGCAGAATGCGCGTTCGGACGCCCGCCTGAATTCGGCCGACACGTCGAGCGGCAAGGCGCTCGACGACAAGCTCGCCGCGCTGAACAAGGGCCCGTCGGTCGAGGACCGCCTCGCCGCGCTGAAGAAGCAGCTCGACACGCCCGCGCAGTAACGGCAGGCAACCGCGCCGCGGCCCGCCGGGCGCGCGGCGCGCACCGATCGTCAGGAGACGGGCGCCCGCGCCCGGTTCGACCATGAAGAAATCTCTCGCCGCACTCGGCTTCTCGCTGATGCTGCTGTCGTCCGCCGCCTTTGCGGTTCCGTCGCTGCAGCAAGTCGAGCAGTCGATCGCGCAACGTGACTGGCAGCGCGCCGACACGCAGCTGTCGCAAGTCATCGACGCCCATCCGAACAATGCGCATGCGCGCTATCTGTACGCACAGGTGCTGGACCGCGAAGGCCGCGCGTCCGACGCGCTCGCGCAACTGCAGCGGGCGAAGTCGCTCGATCCGCAACTGCGCTTCACCGACGCGTCGCATTTCGCGCAGACCGAATCGCGCATTCGCGCCGACGCCGCGCGCGTGAGCGGCGCGAGCGGCAACGCACCGTCGGCCACGCAGGCCGGTTCGTTGCAGTCGTCGCTCGCACCTGCCGCGCTGGTTGCGAAACACGGTCCGTCGACCGGCATGTGGATCGGCCTCGGGCTGCTCGTCGCGGTCATCGCGCTGGTGCTGCGCTGGACGTTGCGGCGCGCACGCTCGGCCGACGACAGCCGTGCCGGCGACGAACGCCGCGCGCAGTTGAAACGCGCGACCGACGTGCTGAACGACATCCGTCCGCTGAAACTCGACGCGAAACTGTCGACGGCGCCTGGGGCCGCCGCGCTCACCAGCGAACTCGAAGGCATCGAGACCGATGCACGCGCGCTCGTCGAAGCGCTGTCGAACGGCAAGAACCCGGTGCCGCCGTATCGCATCGACGAACTCGAACAGCGGCATGCGAGCGTGAAGGCGCGCGTCGAAGGCCGCCCCGATCCGAGCGCGCCGCCCGCTGCGCCCGCGAACGGCAGCGGCTCCGTGTATGCGCAGGAAGCCGATCGCGTGACCGGCATGCAAGGGCAGCCGTATCAGCAGCAACCGTACCCGCAACAGCCGTATCCGCCGCAACCGTATCCGCAACAGCAGCCGCCCGTCGTGGTTCAGCAAGGCGGCGGTTTCGGCAGCGGAATGGGCGGGCTGCTAACCGGCGTGCTGCTCGGCGAAGCGATGTCCGGCGGCCGCGAACGCGTAGTCGAACGCGACGTGATCGTCGACGACCAGCGCCGGCGCCAGGAGAACAACGATCCGGGCTTCGACCTCGGCCGCGGCGACGATTCGAACTGGAGCGACGGCAATGGCGGCGGCGGCGTCGATCTCGGCAGCAACGACGACAGCTGGACCGACGACAACACCTGAGCATGGCTCGCGCGGGCGTCGACGCATCGCGCCGCGCCCGCCCCCGCGCTTTCTTTCATTTCCACTCGCGCCGGCCCGGTGATTTGTTAATCATTTCAAGATGGGCTACCGACAATGGGGCACGTTCGCTATCATGCGGCCATCGGCGTGCCCCCGATCCGACCCATCAGACGCTTCGCAGCCCTGCGCGTCGCGGCACGCCTCCTCTCGCCCAACCAGGAGAAAGCCGCTCATGAGCATAATCAAGGAATTCAAGGAGTTCGCCGTCAAAGGCAACGTGATGGATCTCGCCGTCGGCGTGATCATCGGCGGCGCGTTCTCGAAGATCGTCGACTCGGTCGTGAAAGACCTCATCATGCCGGTCATCGGCGTGCTGACGGGCGGTCTGGATTTCTCGAACAAGTTCGTTCTGCTCGGCACCATCCCCCCGACGTTCAAGGGTAATCCCGATTCGTTCAAGGACCTGCAGGCCGCGGGCGTCGCCGCATTCGGCTACGGCTCGTTCATCACCGTGGCGATCAACTTCGTGATCCTCGCGTTCATCATCTTCCTGATGGTGAAATTCATCAACAAGCTGCGCAAGCCGGAAGAAGCGGCGCCGGCCGCGACGCCGGAAGACATCGTGCTGCTGCGCGAGATCCGCGATTCGCTCAAGCAACGCTGAGCACCGCGCCACGCTGCGACTGCCGGGCCCGCCATGTGCGGGCCTTTTTCATGGGCACGCATCGTGCACCGTCGTGCGAGCGCCTATCTCACTTTTTTGTGACGCACGAATGCACGCACGGGAAAAGCAGGTCTATGATGGAGACTAAACGACAGTACGGGCGCCAAGACGCTGGCTGTGTCGATCATCGTGGCATGCGGGTCGACGGGAGACATTGATCGTCGTACCGCACGAGTGCGGAGTGCAGCATTTTCGTGTGCTATAAAGGATCGACATGCGGCGTACATAGCCGGGAGTGGGTCGCATGAAAGTGCCGCATTTCTTGCAATTGTTTTTCAGGCGAGTGTTTATGTCCTTCCCGAAAAAACGTCGACGTGCGCAACAGGATGGCCAGGAGTCCTTCCTCGCGGTATTGCGCCATTCGAAACCGTTCGCGCAGCTCGACACCAAGATTGCCCGCGCCCGTGCGCAGGACGAACCCGTCCTCTATGCGCACGTGCTACCCGGCCTCGACGTGCTTCTGTGCAGCGTGCGCGGCGCACAGCCGCCCTATCCGGCCATCGCCGAACTGCGCAAGCGCTGCCTCGAATCGATCGCCAACGCACTCGAACAGCCGCTCGACGGCCTCGAGAACGGCGGGTACTGGTACGAGGCGAACGGCTTCGGCTTCCTCGTGTTCGCGAGCCGCGCCCGCGCGCGTATCCTGCCCGAATTTGGTGCAGGCACGAAAGCGAGCCTGCGTGGCGGGCTCGGACGCCAGAACGCCGGCGACACGACACCGCGCTCCCTCGGCTGAACCGACACCGACACGATGGGCCGCCTCCGGGCGGCCCATCGGCCATTCAGGCCTCCCGCTTCAGCGTCGCGGCGCGCTCACTGCGCCGTCCCGCGCCCGTTGCCGGGCCGGACGATGTCGATGAACGCGGCGAAATCGGCGCCGGCAAGCCCCTGCGCGGCGCCCAGGCGCAGCACCTGCTGCACCGTGGCCGATACGGGCATCACCGCGCCCGTGTCGCGCGCGGCGTCGGCGATCGCATCGACATCCTTCTGGAACGTGCTGAGCGCGCCGATCGGCGCGTGACCGCCTGACGTCATGCGCGGCACGAAGGTCTGCAGCAGCACCGAATCGGCCCAGCCGCCCGCCAGCGCGTCGGCCAGACGCGCGGCGTCGATGCCGCTCGCCTGGGCCAGGCCGACGGCTTCCGCGATCGCGGTCACCGTCGCGGTGACGATCGCCTGGTTGCACAGCTTCGCGGTCTGGCCCGCGCCAGCGTCGCCCATGTGCGTGACGCGCGACGCGTAGGTATCGATCAGCGGTCGCACCGCAGCGAGGTCGGCGGCGCCGCCGCCCGCCATCACCGCAAGCGTGCCGGCCTGCGCGCCGGGCACGCCGCCCGACACCGGCGCATCGATCCAGCCGACGCCGAGCGCGGCGGCACGCGCCGCGTAGTCGCGCGTCGCGGCAGGCGGAATGCTCGAGTGATCGACGATGCGCTTCAGGCGGCGTGCATGCGCATCGCCGGCAAACAGCCCGTGCTCGCCGAACGCGACGTCGCCGACCGCACGGCCGTCGAGCACGCACACGAACACCGTGTCGACGCGCTCGGCCAGTTCGCGCGGCGTGTCGACCACCTGCGCACCGTCCTTTTCAAGCGCCTCGGCCTTGCCGCGCGTGCGGTTCCATACGCTGACCCGGTGGCCCGCCGCCAGCAAATGCCGAATCATCGGCGCGCCCATCAATCCCGGTCCGCAAAATCCGACTTCCACGATCTTCCTCGTCTCCAATTGAGGTTGCACTTGCCGCCCATCATACCTATCACTCAAGAAGCCGGACACGCGCGGCGCCGCTTCGGGCCCGCCGCTTGCGCCGGCCGCACACACACCGACATCCCAGGGAGCGCATCATGAGCGACCACGTCTACAAGCTGATCGAACTGACCGGTTCGTCGCGGCAATCGTGCGACGACGCCATCCGCAACGCGATCTCGAAAGCCGGCAAGACGCTGCACAACCTGCACTGGTTCCAGGTGACCGAAACGCGCGGCCACATCGAAGGCGACCAAGTCATCCACTGGCAGGTCACGCTGAAAGTCGGCATGCGCATCGACGACTGACGCACGCGTGTCACGCGCGGTGCCCTGACCACCGGATGCGTGCAATGCGCATCCGCGCGGTACCGCGCACGCCCGCATTCCGCCCCCTTCACCCGCTCCCCGTTCGGCCCTCTTCAGTCCGCTTGGCGAGGCCCGGCGACGGGTGTCTGCGGGTATCCATCTCTTGACGCTGACTTTAGTTCATATTAAAAACCATATACCCACCTCCCCCATCGATCAGCCCAGCCATATAAACCGGAGAAATCATGAGTCAGCAACGCGAGGCGATCGACACGTACCTCTTGCGCGTCTTGCACACCTTGTTGATGGAGCGCAGCGTCACGCGCGCGGCCGTCAAACTGAACCAGTCGCAACCGGCGATCAGCGCCGCGCTGCGGCGCCTGCGCGACATCACCGGCGACCCGCTGCTGGTGCGCGGCAAGTCCGGCATGGTCCCGACCGAATACGGGCTGCGCCTGCTCGAGCCGGTGCAGAACGCACTGCGTGAAATCGAGCGCATCAAGTTCCAGCAGCACAATTTCGACCCGGCCACGTCGATCCGCTGCTACCGGATCGGCTGCCCCGACTACCTGAACGTGCTGTTCGTGCCGACCGTCGTCGAACGCTTCCGCCAGGCGGCGCCGAACGCGACGCTCGAGTTCCATTCGCTCGGCCCCGCGTTCGATTACGAGCTCGCGCTGGAAGACGGCAAGCTCGACATCGTCGTCGGCAACTGGCCCGAGCCGCCCGAGCAGCTGCACCTGTCGAACCTGTTCGTCGACGAAATCGTCTGCCTGATGAGCAACACGCACCCGTTCGCGAAGCGCGGCGGGCTCACGCTCGACCAGTACCTGAACGCGCCGCATCTCGCGCCGACGCCGTACTCGGTCGGCCAGCGCGGCGCGATCGACGTGCATCTCGCACGCGAACGGCTCAAGCGTCACGTGGTCGTCACGCTGCCGTACTTCAACCTCGCACCGTACGTGCTGGTGAAGTCCGACCTGATCTTCACGACGACGCGCCTGTTCGCCGATCACTACGCGAAGTTCCTGCCGCTGTCGGTCGTGCCGGCACCGCTCGACTTCCCGCCGATGCAGTATTACCAGCTGTGGCACGAACGCTGCCACTACTCCGACGAAGTGCGCTGGCTGCGCAGCCTCGTCGCCGAAGCGACCCGCACGCTGATCGAGGCGTAAGCGCATGCGACGCGCGCGCCGGCCACGCCGTTGCGGGGTGGGCCGGGGTGACGCGCGGCGCGGCGCTTGGCGGCTTCAGCCTCAGCCTCAGCCTCAGCCTCAGCCTCAGCCTCAGCCGTAGCCACGGCCGCGCGCCCGATCCGCGGCGTGCGGGCGCGGCCTTCACCTCACGTCGACGCGGTCAGCGCGACGCCTCCACGAGTGCCTGCGCCAGCGCGTTGTGGCGCTCGATGACGGGCGGCAGGTCGAGCGTCGCGAGCCGCCCTTCCCGCACCACCACCTTCCCGTTCACCACCGTGTACGCCGTCTGCGACGGCGCGCAGAACACGAGCGCCGCGACCGGATCGTGCAGCGCGCCCGCGAACAGCGGCTGGCGCAGGTCGAACGCGGCGAAGTCCGCGGCCATGCCGGGCTTCAGCGCGCCGATGTCATCGCGGTTCAGCACCTTCGCGCCGCCCAGCGTCGCGATCTCGAGCGCTTCGCGCGCGGTCATCGCATCGGGCCCGAAACCGACCCGCTGCAGCAGCAGCGCCTGCCGCACTTCCGCGACCATCTGCGCGCCGTCGTTCGACGCGGAACCGTCGACACCGAGGCCGACCGGCACGCCCGCCAGACGCATCTTCCGCACCGGCGCGATGCCCGACGCGAGCCGCATGTTCGAACACGGACAGTGCGCGACGCCGGTGCCGGTGCGCGCGAACAGGCCGATCCCCGCATCGTCGAGCTGCACGCAGTGCGCGTGCCACACGTCGTGGCCGACCCAGCCGAGATCTTCCGCGTATTCGGCAGGCGTCATCCCGAACTTCTCGCGGCTGTACGCGATGTCGTTGACGTTCTCGGCCAGGTGCGTGTGGAGCGACACGCCGTAGTCGCGCGCCAGCACGGCCGCGTCGCGCATCAGGCCGCGGCTCACCGAGAACGGCGAGCACGGCGCGACGACCACCCGCAGCATCGCGTAGCGGCCGTCGTCGTGATAGGTCTCGATCAGGCGCTGCGCATCGCGCAGGATGTCGGGCTCGCGCTCGACGACCGAATCGGGCGGCAGCCCGCCGTCGCGCTGGCCGACGCTCATCGCGCCGCGGCTCGCGTGAAAGCGCATGCCGATCCGCTGCGCGGCGCCGATGCTGTCGTCGAGCCGGCTGCCGTTCGGATAGATGTACAGATGGTCGCTCGACGTCGTGCAGCCTGACTGCAGCAGCTCGGCCATCGCGGTCAGCGTCGACACCTCGATCATCTCGGGCGTCAGGTGCGCCCAGATCCGGTACAGGTTCGTGAGCCAGCCGAACAGCTCCGCGTTCTGCGCGGCCGGCACCGCGCGCGTGAGGCTCTGGTACATGTGATGGTGCGTGTTCACGAGCCCCGGGATCACGAGGTGGCCGCGCAGGTCGAGCACTTCGTCCGCAGTATCGGGCAACTCGGCGCTCGGGCCGACCGCGACGATCCGGTTGTCTTCGATATAGAGCCCCGCGTCGCGCAGTTCGCGGCGCGTGTCGTCCATGGTCACGAGCACGTCGGCGTGTTTGACCAGCAGGGTCGTCGGGCGGGATGAGGATGGGTGCGGCGCGCGTGCGTGCGCGCCGGGGTGCTGCTCGGGATTCATGCGTTCTCCGCGTCGGTCAGCCCTTTCGGGCGGTCGCAAAGCCGTTCGAACGCTGATTCGCGGCACGCCCCGGTGCCTGCGTCCGTTCGAACGCCCTGGCCCGGTTACCCGGCGTGCTCGCCGTCTTCGGGGTGCGCCCCGGCCGCCGGGCCGACGCGCACGGCGGGAGGATCGCCGATGCGCGCGCGCCGCACAATGCGCGACGCCGAATACTGCGCTTCACGGTTTCGATATGGTACGCGCGTGGGCCGTGCAGCGGCCCGCCGCGCGCGGCGCGGCGGGTTTTTTCCCGCCGTCGACAGCGGTTCATGCGCGGCGCATTATCTTTGATATCGCGCCCGTATTTGCGCGGGGAACCTTTTTACAATGCCTGCACGGCGCTCGCTTCAATCTCGCCGACGGGTATGTAGCCACGTGACGTGGAGCCTCGATCCGCCGCACAGTCATGGATCGAGTCGCCGCCGAACCTCGCATTCACACAAGGACAATTGCGAATGGGAAAGCTCACTACCCACGTACTCGATACGGCGCACGGCCGTCCCGGCGCCGCCATCAAGGTGGACCTCTACGCGCTGGACGGCGAATCGCGCCGCGCGATCAAGACCGTGCTGACCAATAGCGACGGCCGCTGCGACGAACCCCTGCTCGAAGGTGCCGCGCTCGCCGCCGGCGAATACGAACTCGTGTTCCATGCCGGCGACTACTTCGCGTCGCTCGGCGTGAAGGTGCCCGAACCGCGCTTCGTCGACCGCGTCGTGCTGCGCTTCGGCATCGCCGACACCGCATCGCACTACCACGTGCCGCTGCTCGTGTCGCCGTGGTCGTACAGCACCTATCGCGGCAGCTGACACACGCATCGGCGCCCGCATCAAAGACAACGATCTGAGTCTGGAGGAGTTTCATGGAAGGCTTCATCACCGACTGGCTGAACCTCGCGCTGCGATGGCTGCACGTCATCGTCGCCATTGCGTGGATCGGCGAGTCCTTCTATTTCGTCGCGCTCGACAACAGCCTGAAACCGCCGACCGACGCGAACCAGCGCAAGCGCGGCGTGTTCGGCGAACTGTGGCACGTCCATGGCGGCGGTTTCTACAACATGCAGAAGTACACGGTCGCCCCGCCCGAAATGCCGGATGACCTGCACTGGTCGAAGTGGCCGTCGTACACGACCTGGCTGTCGGGCTTCTCGCTGTTCTTCGTGCTGTACCTGCTCGCGCCGAACACCTACCTGATCGACAAGAGCGTGCTCGACATGGGCCCGGTGGTCGCCGTCGCGTCCGCGCTCGGCTTTCTCGCGGCCGGCTGGATCGTCTACGACACGCTGTGCCGCATCCTCGGCACCAACGATCGCGTGCTGGGCATCTGCGTCGGCCTCTACGTCGTCGTCGCCGCGTACCTCGCGTGCCACATCTTCTCGGGCCGTGCGGCATACCTGATCGTCGGCGCGATGCTCGCGACGATCATGTCGGCGAACGTGTTCTTCGTGATCATCCCCGGCCAGCGCAAGATGGTCGACAAGATGCTCAAGGGCGAGGAGCCGAACCCGATCTACGGCAAGCGCGGCAAGCAGCGCTCGGTGCACAACACGTACTTCACGCTGCCGGTCGTGTTCGCGATGCTGTCGAACCACTATGCGATGACGTACACGAACAAGTTCAACTGGGTCGTGCTCGTGCTCATCATGCTGGCCGGCGCGCTGATCCGTCAGTTCTTCGTGATGCGTCACCGCGGCAAGCAGCTGTGGTACCTGCCGATCGGCGGCGTCGCGCTGCTGTCGGGCGCGCTGGTGTGGACGATGCCGAAGCCGGTCGCACCGGAAGCACAAGCGGCGAACGCACCGAAGATCGTGATCAACGACGTCATGCCGATCCTGCAGCAGCGCTGCGTCGAGTGCCACTCGGCCAAGCCCACGCTGATGGGCAGCGCGCCCGCCGGCGTGATGTTCGACACGCCGGACGAAGTGTCGAAGAACGCGCAACGCATCTACGAACAGGCCGTGCGCCTGAAGGCGATGCCGATCGGCAACGTCACGCACATGACCGACGACGAGCGCGTGAAGCTCGCAGCCTGGTTCGAGGGTGGCGCGGTCAAGTAAGCCGCGGTGCGCCGGCTATCAATTGCCGGCGCGATCCTCTCCGTTCGCGGGCCCGGCAACGGGCCCGTTTTTTTGCGTGCGCGGAATGCGCGTCGTACGCTAGCCGCGCATCGCGTCGCGCTGCAGCGCGACGAGCGCATCGAGCGCGCGCGGGCCGTCGTCGAACGGCACGAAGATGTGATCGTGATACGCGGCGGCCATCACGTTGCAGCTGATGCCGGCCTCACCCAATGCCCGCGCGAACGCGGCCGTCAGGCCGACCGCGGCAAGATCCGAATGCACGGTCAGCGTGATCCATGCGGCGCGGAACAGCACGGGCCAGCCGCGACGCGCGGCCGTCGCCTCGTCGACCACGACCGTCACGCCTTCCGCTTCGCGAAAGATCGCGATCGTTTCGGATAACGATATTTCCGTAGCGGCCGGCAGTGCGACGAATGCGAACGCACCGCGATGCAGTTCGGGCTGCAGCGTGCGCAGCAGTATCGTGAGGTCGTTTTCAGGTTGGCTCATCGGGGGAACGCGTCCGGAACCGGACGTCGGGCGGTGGCGATGCGGGCACGATAGCACGCGACCGGCCGCCTCGACGCCCCTGCAACGTCACGTCCGCGTCAGCGCGACGTCGTCCGCGAGCCGGGCCGCGCGACGCGACGATGCACGGCACGGCTCGGCTCGGCTCGGCGACACGCCCCGATGCGACGCCGTTCGTCGCGCTGCCGCATCGTGCGTACGAGCACGCACGGCTCGTCGCGCCATGACGCGCGCGGCGCGCATAAAAAAACCCGCGCAGGTCGCGCGGGTTGCTTCGACAGGCGGGGCCGAACTGCCGCTCAGGCCGTCACAGCGTCCAGCGCGTCCTCGGTGAGCCACAGCGATTCCGGCAGGTCCTGCTCGTTCAGGTTCAGCCCGTCACCGCCGCGATCGACGACGATGAAGTCGCTGACGCCGCCCAGCGCGATCAGCGGGTGATGCCACACGCCCTTCGCATAATTGACGCCCTGCCAGCCGCTCGTCACAAACGCGCGGATCTTCGACGGATCGAGATCGCCGGCCGGCGCGACGACGACGAGATACGGCTGGTCGTTCAGCGGCACGAACGCCTGGCTGCCGAGCGGATGGCGCTCGAGCATCTTCACCTCGAACGGCAGCGTGCGCGGCTGGCCGCGGAACAGGTTGACGAGCGTGCGGCCGTCTTCGTCGCTCACGTCGACCTTCGCAAGATCGTGAAAGCGGATCGTCGTGCCGAGATTGATCGGAATCTGCTTCGCGCCTTCGGTTTCGATCACGTCGCCGAACGCCGCGAAAGCTTCCTTGGTCAGCGGTTCGATTGCGAGCGTCTTCATTTGTCGAGCGTCCCCCACAGACGCAGGCGCGATACGCCGCCGTCCGGAATGATGTTCAGGCGCACGTGGGTCACCGGGCCCAGCGATGCGATCTCGGGTTCGAAATAGTGCTGCTTGTCCATCTGCAGCTTCTGTTCGCCGAGCAGCACCGGCCAGAACATCGACTGCGTGATCAGCGAGCTGTCGGTGCCGCCCGACACGTATGCGGCCTGGATCGAGCAGCGATCCGGATAGTTGCCCTTGAAGAACGCGGTGTCGACTTCGATCTTGCGGATCACGCCCGGCTGCGCGAGCGCGATGATCGCCCAGTCGTTGCCCGGCTCGCGGCGACGGCGGGTTTCCCAACCGTCGCCCATGTTCACGCCGCGGCCCGGCAGCAGCAGGTTCGACGCGACGCCGAAGTGCTGGTTGTTCGCCGCCACCACGTAGCCGCCGTTCTCCATCGCCGCGAGGTCGAACTGCTCGGTCGCGCTGGCGCCGGCCCAGTCGAGCTGCGGCTGGCCGTACACGCGCAGGCGCGCGATGCCGCCGTCCGGATAGATGTTCACGCGCAGGTGCGTGAACGCGCGCGCGTCGCTCGCCGCGACGTAGTGATGGCTGTTGCCTTGCAGCGTCGTCGACGGCACGATCTCGACCCATTCGGTCGCGTGCGTCGGCGCGCCGTCGGCCACGTACGCGGCCTCGATCGACGCGGCCGGCGGGAAGTTGCCGGTGAAGTGGCTCGTGTCGATGTCGAAGCCCTTGATCACGCCCGGACGCGCGAGCTTGACGATGCACCAGTCGTAGCCCGTCGTGCGCTTGCGGCGCGTCTCCCAGCCGTCCATCCACTTGCCGTGGTCGTCGTACTTGCCGGGAATGAAAACGGCCGGCTCGGGGTTCAGCATCCGCTCCTTCGGCGCGAAGAAGTCGTCGCTGGCCTCGAGCGCCTGCGCACCGAGACGCGGGTCGGCGAGGTTCACGTAGCGCCGCGTGAAGTCGGGTGCGTCGGGATCGAGAAGCGGAACAGCCATGATGTTTCCTTGTTTCAGTGATGCGATCAGGCCGCTGCGACGCAGCAGGCCGTCGTGAGGTGTCAGGCGTCGATCAGGTCGTCGAGGCGGAAACGCGCGATCCGGTAGATCTGGTCGAGGCTCGCGCGCAGTTCCTCGGTGCGCGAATGATTCACGCGCGACTCGAAGTTCGCGATGATGCCGTGCCGGTCATAGCCGCGCACCGCGAGGATGAACGGGAAACCGAACTTCTCGCGATACGTGCGGTTCAGCGTCAGCAGCTTGTCGAACTCTTCCTGCGTGCACTGGTCGAGACCCGCGCCGCTCTGCTCGCGCGTCGACTCGGCCGTCAGCTCGCCGCGCACGGCAGCCTTGCCGGCAAGCTCCGGGTGGGCATTGATCAGTGCGAGCTGGCGGACTTCGCCGCCCGTCTCCACCGCGTTCGACATCGTCTCGTGCAGCGCGTCGATGCTCGCGAACGGCCGCTTGCCCGCCGCGACCTCGGCCACCCACGGCGAATGTTCGAAGATCCCCGACAGCGCCGCGACGAATGCGCTCGGCGCCATCGTGTTCAGTTGCTCCAACGTGTAACGCATCGCCTTCATGCTTTCCCTTCGTTTCGATGACTGGGCTGGTACGGATGATGTGCGCGCCAATGACGCGCGATATCGACACGCCGCGTCACCCATACGCGATCGTGCTTCTCGATGTGATCGAGGAAACGCTGCAGCCCGCGGAAACGCCCCGGCCGGCCGAGCAGCCGGCAGTGCATGCCGATCGACAGCATCTTCGGCGCGTCGTCGCCCTCCGCGTACAGCACGTCGAACGCGTCACGCAGGTACTCGAAGAAGTGGTCGCCGGTGTTGAAGCCCTGCGGCGTCGCGAAGCGCATGTCGTTCGTATCGAGCGTGTACGGAACGATCAGCTGCGGCGACGTGCTGCCGCCCGACACCTCGACATCCATCCAGAACGGCAGGTCGTCGCCGTAGTTGTCGGAGTCGTACAGGAACCCGCCGTATTCCGCGACGAGGCGGTGCGTGTTCGGGCTGTCGCGGCCGGTGTACCAGCCGAGCGGACGCTCGCCCGTCACGCGCTCGATCGCTTCCATCCCGAGGCGCATGTGCTCGGCCTCGAGCTCGGGCGTCATGCTCTGGTAGTGGATCCAGCGCCAGCCGTGGCACGCGATCTCATGGCCGAGCTCGACGAAGGCACGCGCGAGTTCCGGATGACGCTCGATCGCCATGCCGACGCCGAACACCGTCAGCGGCAGCCCGCGCTTCTCGAATTCGCGCAGAATGCGCCACACGCCCGCACGCGAACCGTACTCGTAGATCGACTCCATGCTCATGTGGCGGTCCGGATAGGCGGCCGCGCCGACGATTTCGGACAGGAACTGCTCGGAGCCCGGATCGCCGTGCAGCACGCAATTCTCGCCGCCCTCCTCGTAGTTCAGGACGAATTGCACGGCGACGCGGGCGCGCCCGGGCCAGTTCGCCTGCACGGGATGGCGGCCGTAGCCGATCAGGTCGCGAGGATAGTTGGGATCGAGTGACATGGGTTCGAAGTGCCGCGAAAGCGTGCTGAAATAATGGGTTCGCATCGACCCGCGCGGGTGCCGGAGGCCGGCCGCACGGGCCGATGCGATGACGGCCCAGTGTAGCGAAAAGGTTCATACGCGCCCATACAGCGGCGCAGATAGTGCAGGTCAGACGGCGTGTATGTGCGGTTGCGGCAAAGTCGGGACCGGTTCCGGTGCGGCGCTTCCGCTGCGCGCCCCGGCGGCGGCCGGCGTGGCCGACGAGGCGCCCTCCGGCGGGCTGAAATGCGCGAATTCGCCGTCGTAGCGCTTCGGCAGCGGCCGCGCATAGTCGCCGCGCTTCGCGGTCGCGAGGCGCAGCGCGACGAGCGCCTCGGCCCACTTGACGGCTGCCGTGACACCTTCCACGACCGGCGCGCCGATCTGCTGCTCGATCTCGTGCGCGAATTCGGCCATCCCGGCACAGCCGAGGACGATCGCGTCGGCACCGTCCTCGTCGAGCGCGCGCCGGCATTCGTCGACGATGATCCGCCGCGCGGCCGAACCGGGCCGGTCGAGCTCGAGCACCGCGACGTCGGTCGCCCGCACGTTGCGGCAGAACCGCTTCATCCCGTAGCGCTCGGCGAGATGCCATGCCATCCCGCAAGTGCGCGCGAGCGTCGTGACGACCGAGAAGCCCGGCGCGAGCACGCTCGCCGCGTGCATCGCCGCCTCGGCGATCCCGATCACCGGCCCGCGCGCGAGTTCGCGCGCCGCATACAGCCCCGGATCGCCGAAACACGCGATCACGTACGCATCGCAGCCGTCACGCTCGCCCTGCGCGATCTCGGCGAGCAGCCCGGGCGTCGCGAGCGCTTCGTCGTAATAGCCTTCGATCGACGGCGGCCCCATCGGCGGGCTCACCGCGACGATCTCGGTGCCTGCCGCCGCGACTTCGCGCGCGCAGCGGCCCATCGCGTCGGTCATCCGCTGCGTCGTGTTCGGATTGATCAGCTTGATCTTCATCGCGCGCTCCTCAGGCCTTCGTGCTCGCGAGCAGCCGGTAGAACACGAAGCCGAGCCCCGCGCCGATGAACCACGAGAAGTTCGCGGCGGCCTGCCAGCCCGGCACCATCACGCAGACGACGGCGATCACCGCGGCCGGCAGCAGCGCGGCGAGCGCGCGGCGGTTCACGCCGCCGGTGTACCAGTAGGTGCCGCGCTCCGACATCGTGTACAAGTCGTCGCGCACGAGCCGGCCGCGCTTGACGAGGTAGAAGTCGGCGATCAGCACGCCGTACAACGGGCCGATGAACGCGCCGAGCACGTCGAGCGTGTAGTGGATCACGGCCGGGTTGTTGAACAGGTTCCACGGCGTGATGAAGATCGACGCGACGGCCGCGAGCATCCCGCCCGCGCGCCAGCTGATCAGCCGCGGCGCGACGTTCGAGAAGTCGAACGCGGGCGACACGAAGTTCGCGACGATGTTGATGCCGATCGTCGCGATCGTGAAGGTCAGCGCGCCGAGGATCACCGCGGTCGGATGGTCGATGCGGCCGACCGTCTCGACGGGGTCGGTGATCAGTTCGCCGAACACCGGCAGCGTCGCGGCGGTGGTGATCACCGTGACGAGCGAGAACGCGAGGAAGTTGACCGGCAGCCCCCAGAAGTTGCCGCGCTTCACGTCGCCGAACGAGCGGCAATAGCGCGAGAAGTCGCCGAAATTGAGCATCGGCCCGGAGAAGTACGACACGACGAGCGACACGGCCGTGATCATCACCGGAATCACTTCCGCGCCGTGATACTTGACGCCGCCGAGGTTGAGGCCGATGTTGCGCCAGCCCGCGCGCCACACCATGTAGCCGGCCAGGATGAACATCACGACGTAGACGGCCGGGCCCGCGAAGTCGATGAACTTCTTGATCGTCTCCATCCCGTTCCAGAACACGAGCGCCTGCAGCACCCACAGCAGCATGAAGCCGGCCCAGCCGACCGCCGACAGCCCGAGGAAGCCGTAGCGGTGGACGTCCGCGTACGGCAGCCATTGCGGAAAGAACTTCAGCACGACGATCACGAGTGCGCTGGACGCGAGATAGGTCTGGATGCCGTACCACGCGATCGCGATCAGCCCGCGGATCACGGCCGGTACGTTCGCGCCGAGCACCCCGAAGGTCGCGCGGCACGCGACCGGATACGGCACGCCGATCTGCTGGCTCGGCCGCGCGATGAGGTTGCACAGCCGGTTCACGATCGTGATGCCGACGATCAGCGCGATCAGCACCTGCCAGCTCGTCAGCCCGAGCGCGAACAGGCTGCCCGCGAACACGTAGCCGCCGACGCTGTGCACGTCCGACATCCAGAACGCGAAGATATTGTACGAGCCCCACGTCTGATTCTTTAGTGGTGCCAAATCTTCGTTGTACAAACGTTCGCTGTAACCGTCCGGCAACACGGGGCCACCGCCCTCGCCGCCTTCTTCCGCCGGATACGCACTGTCGTGCGCCACACTGAACTGAGCCATGACTTCTCCTTGACGCGGCCTGGCAGCCGCTCCACCGTCATCGATATCGCTCCGGATCGTCGTCCGGAGTCGGACTGGCGGCCGGCGGCACGAACCGCCGGCCTGCATTGCTCTCGTCGTGTGGCGCGCGGCCGGGTTCGCGTCGCCGCTCAGGCGCCGCCGAACACTTCGCGCAAATCGACCTGCCCTTGCGCGGGCCGGTCCAGCATCTTCAGTTCGACATGCTGCAGGTGGTGCGCCATCAGCGTCACCGCCCGCTTCGAATCGCCCGCTTCCAGCGCGGTCAGGATCTCGTCATGGTCGTCGCACGAGCACGGGCTGCGCCCGTGCGATTCGTACAGCGCCGACATCAGCGTCGAGCGTGCGACGAGCCCGTCGAGGCACTCGCAGAGCGTCGCGTTGCCCGTCAGCGCCGCGAGCGCCGTATGGAATTCGCCCGACAGGCGGATCCACGCCGCGAAGTCGTGCCGCTCGAACGCCTTGCGTTCCTTGTCGATCAGCGCGGCGACGCCCTTCAACCGCTTCGCGCCCGGCCCCGTCGCGAGCCGCTCGACGACGGCCAGCTCGATGATCCGGCGCATCTCGAACACCTCGTGCACATCCTGCAGCGTCGGGCTCGCGACGAACGCACCGCGGTTCGGCTCGAGATCGACCAGCTTGTCGGCGGCGAGCTGCGAAAGTGCCTGGCGGATCGTCCCACGCTTCACGCCGAACACGTCGCAGAGCTGCGCCTCCGTCAGCTTCGCGCCGGGCGCGAGCCGATGCTCGAGGATCGCGGTGCGGATCCGCTCGGCGATCGCTTCGGGACCGGCGGCGCCGGACGGATGGGTAGCGGAGTCGTTCATGTTCTGCATCGTGTGATGGTCCTCATCCTAGGACGGACATAAAGATTGTCAACAATTCTTTTCGGAGAATGCGCACAATCGGTGTGCATCGGCCTGTGCCAGAGCGGTGCGCTGTGCCCGATATCCAGGCACGACAAGCCTCTCGCGTTTGCCCATGGCGGCTCACGGTGTATACCCTCCCGGCCATTTTGTTGACAAAAATGGTGCGCGCCATGACACCAACCCGATCGGCGGCGATGGAAATTTCCGACCGTTAGTTGCACATTTACTTAAAGAAAAAGGCGGGAAACCCCGCCTTTCGATGGTCCCTGCCGGCCTCAGCCGAGATGCGGATAGTCCGACAGCGTGAGCCGGAAACCGTGCGCATTCGCGACGAGCTGCGCCTGCGCGCCGAACGGCAGCGTCAGCAGGTCGGGCACGTGACCGAACTGCAGCCCAGTGACGACCGGAATGCCGATCACCGCGCGCATCTGGTCGATCATCGCCTGCATGTCGTAGCCGTTGTCGTACTCGAACGGCCGCGCGCCCGTGAACTGGCCGAGCACGAGCGCCTGCTGGCGCGCGAGCAGCCCCGACAGGTGCAGCTGGTAGATCATCCGTTCGATCCGGAACGGCTGCTCGTTCACGTCCTCGATGAACAGGATGCCGCCCTCGATGTCGGGCATGTACGGCGTGCCGACGAGCGACGTGAGGATCGCGAGGTTGCCGCCCCACAGCGTCCCCGTCACGTTCACGGTCTGCACTTGCGGCGCCTCGGTGACGATCGTCGTGGTCGGCTGCGACAGCGTCCGCCAGAAGTGCTGCATCGTGAAATCGCTCGGCGTTTCCGCGCCGAAGTCGGCCGACAGCATCGGGCCGCCGAAGGTCTTGATGCGCGCCTTCGCGTACAGCGCGAGCTGGATCGCGGTGAAGTCGCTGTGGCCGACGAGCGCGATCGGCTGGTCGCGCAGCCGACGCTCGAGCCCGCGATAGTCGAGCCCGTGCAGGATGCGCGCGGCGCCGTAGCCGCCGCGCACCGCGAGCGCGATATCCGGCAGCGCGCGCTCCGGATCCGCGAGACGGTTCAGGTCGCCGGCCCGCTCGCCGTCGGTGCCGCCGAAGCGCTGAAAGCGACGCTGCGTCGCCTCGATGTTCTCGATGCGCTGCTGCGCGCCGCTCAAGCGCTCGAGCGCGCGGTTGATCGCATCGGGGTCGTGCGGATAACCGGACGGCGCCAGCAGGCGGATGGTGTAGGACGCGGCGGGCTGGAAGGACATGGCGAAAGATATCGGGATCGTCAAACCTGCTTAGAGGGTCCGAACCGTCTCCGGTTCACGGAACTGCGCGGCCCGCCCGCTCCGGGCGACGGGCACGGCGGGCGCGCTATGACGCGCCGGATGCGGCGTCGCGGGCGAGTCGTGCCTCCCGCAGCGCGCGACGGCGCTCCGCGAAGAACGATTTCAGCGCGGCGCCGCACTCGTCGGCGAGCACGCCGCCGGTCACGTCGGTATGGTGATTGAGCTGCGGATTCGCGAACGCGTCGATCACGCTGCCGCACGCGCCCGTCTTCGGGTCGGCGGCGCCGTAGACGACCCGCGCGATGCGCGCGTGCATGATCGCGCCCGCGCACATCAGGCACGGCTCGAGCGTCACGTACAGCTCGCAGCCGGGCATTCGGTAATTCTGCAGATGCTGCGCGGCCATGCGCAGCGCGGCCATTTCCGCGTGGGCCGACGGGTCGTGCCCGCCGATCGGATGGTTGAAGCCGCGTGCGATCACTTCGTCGCCGCGCACGAGCACCGCGCCGACCGGCACTTCGCCGGCCGCGCGCGCCTCTTCGGCGGCAGCCTGCGCGAGCCGCATGAAATGCAGGTCGCGCGCCGACACCGGCGCGGCTTCGGGAACGGGAGCATCGGGAACGACAGCCGGTCCGGCTGCCGCGTCGGGCAGCGCGTCGGCGCTCACATCGGCCCCGCTTCGGCGGGCGCGTCGTCGAGCCCGCGCTCGCACAGACGTTCCGCGATGCGCCGGCAATAGTCGCGCGGCATCACCATCGGGCCGCCGCGCAGCGATTCGAGCGCCATGTCGAGGGCGAGGATCTTCGCCTGCAGCCGGCAGCGCGCGGCGCGGTCGCTGACCGCCTGCAGTTCGTCCTGCAGGTTGCGCAGCGCGCGCAGTTGCTCGACGGCCGGCGGCACGAAGCCCGCATTCTTCAGGATACGGTTGGCCACCCGCACCTCCTCGGGTACGAGCAGGTCGTCATCCAGCGCCTGCGGCGCGCCGGTACCCGGCAAATCGTCGAACTCGCCCCGCGCGGCGGCGGCGGCAATGCGTTGTTCGACCAGTGCGTCAAGCAATCTCATCAGTCAATCGGAACAAATGCGGCAGCCGAATTCTAGCAGGGTGACGTGCGTATGACAGGCCCTTCGAACGCATGCTCGATATTGTGTTTTTTAGGGGCCGAATCGGCGCGCATGCGTGCCGATCGCCGCGACTTGCCGCTGTGCTGCGCCGCAGCAGGCTCCGCGCGGATTCGGCGCCGTTTGCGCGGGCCGTGTCGCGCCCTGTTTTTTTATTTTCGCGCGGGTCGCCGCCGCCCCGCTTTTCCGGAATCGGAAAGTCGAAATCAGAAATAGTTGGTTGGGGCGCGCGAGCGCGCTCACTACACTCGAGCCATCTTGTCATAACAAGTTGACCGATGACCCCACCCAACGTCGTGCCGCTGTCGGCGGCGCCGCTCTACGTGCAGATCAAGGACACGCTGCGCACGCGCATCCTCGACGGCACCTATGCACCACACAGCCGGATGCCGTCCGAGCACGAACTCTGCGCGATGTTCGACGTGAGTCGCATCACGGTGCGCCAGGCACTCGGCGACCTGCAGAAGGAAGGCCTGCTGTTCAAGCTGCACGGCAAGGGCACGTTCGTGTCGAAGCCGAAGGCGTTCCAGAACGTGACGTCGCTTCAGGGCTTCGCCGAGGCGATGTCGTCGATGGGCTACGAGATCGTCAACCAGCTGCGCAGCTTTCGCACCGTGAAGGCCGATCGGCACCTCGCGACGAAGCTGAACGTGCCGGAAGGCGCGCCGCTCATCGAGATCCACCGCGTGCGGCTGCTGAACCGCGAGCCGGTGTCGCTCGAGCAGACGTGGGTGCCCGAGGCGCTCGGCAAGCGGCTCGCCGGCGCCGATCTCGCGACCCGCGACATCTTCCTGATCCTCGAGAACGACTGCGGCGTGCCGCTCGGCCACGCCGACGTGTCGATCGACGCGATCCTCGCCGACGATGAAATCGTCGACGCGCTGCGCGTCGAGGAAAGCAGCCCCGTGCTGCGGATCGAGCGCCTGACGCACGACGCGTCGGGCACGCCGATCGACTACGAACACCTGTACTTCCGCGGCGACGCCTTCCAGTACCGGCTGCGCATCGACCGGCAGAAGACCCGCCAACCTGCAAGGAATCCTCAATGAATACCCATGTACTCGAATACGACATCGTCGTGGTCGGCGGCGGCACGGCCGGCCCGATGGCGGCGATCAAGGCGAAGGAGCGCGACCCGTCGCTGCGCGTGCTGCTGCTGGAGAAGGCCAACGTGAAGCGCAGCGGCGCGATCTCGATGGGGATGGACGGGCTGAACAACGCGGTGATCCCGGGCCACGCGACACCCGAGCAGTACACGCGCGAGATCACGATCGCCAACGACGGGATCGTCGATCAGGAAGCCGTGTACGCGTATGCGACGCACAGCTTTGCGACGATCGAGCAGCTCGACCGCTGGGGCGTGAAGTTCGAGAAGGACGGCACCGGTGACTACGCGGTGAAGAAGGTCCACCACATGGGTTCGTACGTGCTGCCGATGCCGGAAGGCCACGACATCAAGAAGGTGCTGTACCGGCAGCTGAAGCGCGCGCGCATCGCGATCACGAACCGGACCGTCGCGACGCGCGTGCTGACCGACGCGCAGGGCCGCGCGAGCGGCGTGCTCGGCTTCGACTGCCGCACGGCCGAGTTCCACGTGATCCGCGCGAAGGCCGTGATCCTGTGCTGCGGCGCGGCCGGCCGGCTCGGCCTGCCGGCGTCCGGCTACCTGATGGGCACCTACGAGAACCCGACCAATGCGGGCGACGGCTACGCGATGGCGTACCACGCGGGCGCGGCGCTCGCGAACCTCGAGTGCTTCCAGATCAATCCGCTGATCAAGGACTACAACGGCCCGGCCTGCGCATACGTGACGGGCCCGCTCGGCGGCTTCACCGCGAACGGCAAGGGCGAGCGCTTCATCGAGTGCGACTACTGGAGCGGCCAGATGATGTGGGAGTTCTACCAGGAACTGCAAAGCGGCAACGGCCCGGTGTTCCTGAAGCTCGACCATCTCGCGGAAGAAACGATCCAGACCATCGAGCAGATCCTGCACACCAACGAGCGGCCGAGCCGCGGCCGCTTTCACGCGGGGCGCGGCACCGACTACCGGCGCCAGATGGTCGAGATGCACATCTCCGAGATCGGCTTCTGCAGCGGCCACAGCGCATCCGGCGTCTACGTGAACGCCCGCGCGGAAACGACCGTGCCGGGGCTCTACGCGGCCGGCGACATGGCGGCGGTCCCGCACAACTACATGCTCGGCGCATTCACCTACGGCTGGTTCGCCGGACAGAACGCGGCCGACTACGTGGCCGGCCGCGCTCACGCGCCGGTGGACGACGAACAGGTCGCCGCCGAACGCGCCCGCGTGCTTGCGCCGCTCACGCGCGAGCGCGGCCTCGCGCCGGCGCAGGTCGAATACAAGCTGCGCCGCATGGTGAACGATTACCTGCAACCGCCGAAGGTGACGCGCAAGATGGAGATCGGGCTGCAACGTTTTGACGGCATTACTGAGGATATCGAAGAAATCAAGGCGAGCCACCCGCATGAACTGATGCGCGCGGCCGAAGTGCGCGCGATCCGCGACTGCGCCGAAATAGCCGCGCGCGCGTCGCTGTTCCGCACCGAGAGCCGCTGGGGGCTGTACCACCATCGCGTCGACTTTCCGCATCGCAACGATGCCGAGTGGTTCTGCCACACGTGGCTGCGCAAGGGTGCCGACGGCACGATGCGCAGCGAGAAACGACCGGTCGAACCCTACGTCGTGCCGCTCGCCGACGACGAACGCAGCGCCTACGCGCACCTGCGCATCCGCGAACCGGCCGCACACGCGGCCGCCCTCTGACTCCGAGGAGCCTTACCGTGCCCCATACCCCGCACGACATCTTCCTGCGCAGCAGCGCGCCCGTGACGATCGACGAGGACCGCTGCATCGCCGACAAGGGCTGCACCGTCTGCGTCGACGTGTGCCCGCTCGACCTGCTCGCAATCGACGTGACCAAGGGCAAGGCCTACATGCAGTTCGACGAATGCTGGTACTGCATGCCGTGCGAACGCGACTGCCCGACCGGCGCGGTCAAGGTCGACATCCCGTACCTGCTGCGCTGACCTGGCGCGCCGCTTCCCCACTACCGGACTCACGACACATGAAACCTGCTTCCGACCATGCCGCGCTCGTCGCGCGCGTTGCCGCACCCGATGCATCGGTGCGCCGGATCGCGCTGCTCGAACTCGCCGATCTCGAGGATCCCGATCTCGTGCCGATCTTCGTAGCCGCGCTGCGCGACGATCCGTCCGCCGACGTGCGCGGCGAAGCCGCGCGTGTGCTCGCCGCCTGGGAGCAGCCCGACGTCGTCGACGCGCTGTGCCGCGCGCTGCTCGATCCGGACGACGACGTGCGCGCGACCGCCGCACACAGCCTGTCCGAACTGAAGGACGTCGCATCCGGCGCCGCGCTGTGCCGCTGGGTCGAGCACGCCGAACCGTTCGTGCGCGGCGCCGTGCTGCGCGCGCTGCGTGAACTGCGCGACCCCGACGCGTTCGCGCCGGCGCTGCGCGCACTCGACGCGCCGGCGTCGGCCGTGCGCGCCGAGGCCGTCGCCGCGCTCGGCTGGCTCAAGGACGCCCGCGCGCTGGCGCCGCTCGCACGCATCGCCACGACCGACACGCATGCGGACGTACGGCGTATCGCGGTCGGCGCGGTCGGATTCGCGGCGTCCGCCGACACGGCCGTCGTCACCGCCTTGCTGGCGGCGCTGCGCGACGCCGAATGGCAGGTCCGCGAGGAAGCGGCCGCGACGCTCGGCAAGCTGCGTGTCGCGGCCGCGCGCGCACCGCTCGTCGCCTCGCTCGACGACGATTACTGGCAAGTGCGCTTGCGTGCGGTGCGCGCACTCGGGCAATTGCGCGACGCCGCCGCGGCGCAGGCCGTCGCCGCGCTGCTGTCGCACGCGATCAGCAACCTGCGCAAGGAGGCCGCGCTCGCGCTCGGCGAACTGCGCGATCCCGCGACGCTTCCCGCGCTGCACGACGCGCTCGACGATCGCGATCCCGAAGTACGCAAGGCCGTGCGGATCGCGATCGCGCAGATCGGGGAAGATGCACGATGACGCCGCCGACCGAGATCCTGCTCGATCATGCGGCCCGCGCATTGACGCTGTGCTGGCCGGACGCCGACACGCAGCACATCGGCTATGCGCGCTTGCGCAGCGCTTGCCCATGCGCCGCATGCCGGAAGATCCGACTCGATGGCGGGCAGGTCGACGCGCCACCCGACCTGACGCTGGACGGCGTGGAAGCGGCCGGTTACGGCATCCGCCTGCTGTTCGGCGACGGTCACGCGCGCGGCATCTATCCGTGGCCGTTTCTGGCGGAACTCGGCGCAGACGAGACGGATGCGGGCGCCGCAGCGCACGACGTGCCCGCATCCGGCCATCCCGCGAACTGACCGTCGGCGAAGCTCGATCTGGCCGTCGACGAGCACGATCGTCCGGTCGACTTCATGCTGCTCGACGGCAGTCACATGGAAGCGCTGTTCGTCGATCCCGCGCACCACGGCGCGGGTGTCGGGCGGCGGCTGGTCGAAGCGGCCCTCCGACGCCATCCCGACCTGTCGACAGACGTCAACGAGCAGAACGAAGCGGCGGCGGGATTCTACGAACGGCTCGGATTCGAGCGCTGCGGACGATCGGCGCGCGATGGACAAGGGCGCCCTTATCCGCTGATTCACCTTCGTTATCGCGGCGGCAAGCCAGACTGAGCAGGATCGGGACAGCGCGTGACATCGCCTTTGCGCTGCATCGAAAGCCGCGCTTTCCACCGACGCTACAACGGAGCACCCGCCCGCCTTCTACTCTGCGATACGCGAGCCATCCGTGCAGCACGGGCATCGCACCGCTACGCGCGTCGGCGTGGCAGGATGCGCTCGGCGACCGCGAACGCACGCTGCATGAAGTGGTTGAACCGCTCCGCATCGCGCCGCAGTCCGGCCTGCTGGCCGCCGATCAGACACAGGTGCGCGATCTGCCCGACGATCTCGGCTTCGCCCGGCATGCGAACCCACCGACGGGACATCTCGAGCGCGAATGCGAGACGCGTGGCATCGACGCGCTGCTGGAATTCCGCGACCAGCGCGTCCTGCAATGCCCAGGCGCGGATCGCCACTTCGCGCCCCGGTCGCTTCTCCGCCGCGATGCGCAGGTAGCGCGTCAGCGTGTCGGCCGCGCCGCGGCCGTCCGCCGCGTAGGCGAGCATGCGTGCGGTGTAATCGTCCTCCCACGCGGTCAGCAACGTCCTGACGAAGTCCTCCCGATTCCGGAAGTGGTGATGGAACGAGCCGCGGGTCACGTTCAGCCGTCGTGCGAGACGCTCGGCCGAAATCCCCGCATACCCTTCCCCGTCGAGGGCGTCGAAGCCCGCGGCGATCCAGTCGTTTCGAGTCAGTGTGCGCATCGGTATCGCCATACAGGCTGTGTATGGCGCGGCATGGGCAGATAGGCTGCGAACTCTATCACGGCCGCCACCGCTTCCTGCAAGGCGCCACGACTCACGGAGTTCACGTTGAAAGACATCGCTCTCGTCGCATTCGACCAGTTCACCGACATCGACCTGTTCCTGATGTGGGACATCCTCGGCCGCAATACCACGGACTGGCGTGTCCGGATTCTCGGCGCGCAGCCGCTGTTGCGTTCCGCGCATGGTCTGGCCATCCCCGTGCACGGCCCGCTCGAGGAAGCCAATCGCGCCGACGCCGTGCTGTTCTCGAGCGGCAGGCTGGGCATCCCGGCCGCGCTCGCGAGCCCGGATTTCCTGCCGTCGTTCGATCTCGATCCGGCGCGCCAATACATCGGATCGATCTGCGCGGGCGCCTTCGTCCTGGAGCGGCTCGGGCTTTTGCCGGACCGTCGCGCAACGACGCACCCCGACGCGCGACACGGGCTGACGGATCGCGGGCTGCATGTGCCGGACCAGCCGCTCGTGTGCCACGGCAATGTTGCGACGGCGGGCGGCTGCGTGGCGGCGCTCTATCTGACGGGATGGCTCGTGGAATCGATGTTCGATGCGGACAAGCGGCGCGAGACGTTGCTGCCGGTCCTGCCCGCCGGACAACGGGAACTCTACGAGGACATCATCGAATTCAGCATTCGACAAGGACAGGGGCAGACTTCGGGCTCGATCAGGATGATCGATGCCGGCGGTCGTCGGCTGCCCTAGTGCGCGACATGCAGACGCGTCGCTTGTAGTGGCCGGGCTGTCCCGCACCTCGGTGCCCGGACCCGGCATGCAGGCAAGGAAAACACTGCGCGCCGGCGGCCATCGAATCACGGCCGCCAACCGCACAAACGACAACGCCCGGCAGGTTCCCCTGCCGGGCGTTGCGCATCATCCGATGCCGCTATCGGTCATCGAGGCGCACGCCTCGACGCCGACGCTCACTCCCACTCGATCGTCGCCGGCGGCTTGCCCGAGATGTCGTACACCACGCGGTTGATCCCGCGCACCTCGTTGATGATTCGGTTCGACGCACGGCCGAGCAGCGCGTACGGCAGGTGCGCCCAGTGCGCGGTCATGAAGTCGGTGGTCTGCACCGCGCGCAGCGACGTCACGTAGTCGTACGTGCGGCCATCGCCCATCACGCCGACCGACTTCACCGGCAGGAACACCGCGAACGCCTGGCTCGTCAGGTCGTACCAGGTCTTGCCGACGTCGGCCTCGCCGCACAGGCCCGCTGCCGCGTCCTGCGCGGTGGCGGTCGTGCCGCGCAACTCCTCGATGAAGATCGCATCCGCGCGACGCAGCAGGTCCGCGTATTCGCGCTTCACTTCGCCGAGAATCCGCACGCCGAGGCCCGGGCCCGGGAACGGATGGCGGTACACCATCTCCGGCGGCAGGCCGAGCGCGACGCCGAGTTCGCGCACTTCGTCCTTGAACAGGTCGCGCAGCGGCTCGAGCAGCTTCAGGCCGAGCGTTTCCGGCAGGCCGCCGACGTTGTGGTGGCTCTTGATCGTCGTCGCCTTCTTGGTCTTCGTGCCGCCCGATTCGACCACGTCAGGGTAGATCGTGCCCTGTGCGAGCCACTTCGCCTTCGACAGCTTCTTCGCCTCGGCCTGGAACACCTCGACGAACTCGCGGCCGATGATCTTGCGCTTCGCTTCCGGATCGGTCACGCCGGCCAGGTGGCCGAGGAACTGCTCGGATGCGTCGACGTGCACGACCTTCGCATGCAGGCGGCCCTCGAACATGTCGAGCACCATCTGGCCTTCGTTCAGGCGCAGCAGGCCGTGGTCGACGAACACGCAGGTCAGCTGGTCGCCGATCGCGCGGTGGATCAGCGCGGCCGCGACGCTCGAATCGACGCCGCCCGACAGGCCGAGAATCACTTCCTCGTCACCGACCTGCTCGCGAATCTTCGCGACGGCTTCCTCGATGTGGTTCTTCATGATCCAGTCGGGCTTCGCGCCGGCGATCTGCAGCACGAAGCGTTCGATGATCTGGCGGCCCTTCACCGTGTGCGTGACTTCCGGGTGGAACTGCACCGCGTAGTAGCCTCGCGCCTCGTCGGCCATGCCGGCGATCGGGCAGCTCGGCGTCGACGCCATCAGCGCGAAGCCCGGCGGCAGCTCGGCAACCTTGTCGCCGTGGCTCATCCAGACCTTCAGCATCCCGTGGCCTTCGTCCGTCTTGAAATCCTCGATGCCGTCGAGCAGGCGCGTATGGCCGTGCGCGCGCATTTCCGCATAGCCGAATTCGCGATGGTCGCTCCACTCGACCTTGCCGCCGAGCTGCACGGCCATCGTCTGCATGCCGTAGCAAATGCCGAGCACCGGCACGCCGAGATCCCACACGGCCTGCGGCGCGCGCAGCTGGTGGTCTTCGTACGTGCTCGCGTGGCTGCCCGACAGGATCACCGCCTTCGGCGCGAACTCGCGGACGAAGTCGTCGGACACGTCGTTCGGGTGGATTTCGCAGTAGACGTGCGCTTCGCGCACGCGGCGCGCGATCAGTTGGGTGACTTGCGAACCGAAGTCGAGAATCAGGATTTTGTCGTGCATGGCTGCGGACGGGATGAAGAGAATAAGAAAAGCAGCGCACGAAGCGCTGCGTCAAAAGCATGGACAGCGGCGTCGGGCGGCAGGCGGCTCGCTCGACGCATAGCCGGTCAATCCTGCAACGGCGGGCGGGCGTCGAATGCGACGCTGCCTGACGCGCGGTCGGATGCGGCCGACGTGGTGGCCGCGACCGGCGCCGAGGGCGCCGCCGGACGGCTGACGACCGGTTCGACCCGCTGCCGCGAGGCGGAGGCCGGCGCCGGTTCGGCCGGGCGCTTCGCGTCCCGAGCGTCGGGCGCCTGCGCCCGTTCCCCCCTTTCCGCCTTCTCGCGCCGCCGCACGGTCGATGCCAGCCGCACGCCGCCGAGGCCCAGCAAGATCAGCGCGCCCCCGGCCATCGCCGACAGCACGCGGCCGGCGGCCGCGAGTGCGGGACCGTTGCCGGTGCCGAACGACCACACGACCGCCAGCACGCCGATCAGCCAGTTCACATGGCCGACCGCACGTGCAACGGGCGCGGTGAGATCACCGTTGAGCGCCGCATGAAACGCGAGCCACGCGAGGCCGAGCAGCGCGATGCCGAACGCCTGGCCGAGCATCGCCGGCTGGATGTTCGCCAGCTGCAGCGCGTTGAACAGCGCCTGCCAGGGCGTCAGCACGAACAGCACGCCGAACGCCAGCAGCAGCACGGCATCGACGATCAGCACGGCTCGCAGCAGCGGTTTCATCGGCGATCAGTCCACGTGGTAGTTCGGTGCTTCCTTCGTGATCTGCACGTCGTGCACGTGCGACTCGCGCATGCCCGCCGCGGTGATCTGGACGAATTCGGCCTTGTCATGCAGCTCGTCGATCGTGCGGCAGCCGCAGTAGCCCATGCTCGCGCGCACGCCGCCGACCAGCTGGAACAGGATCGCGTTGACCGAACCCTTGTACGCGACACGGCCTTCGATGCCTTCCGGCACGAGCTTGTCGATGTTCGCCGAGTTGTCCTGGAAGTAGCGGTCTGCCGCGCCGTCCTTCATCGCGCCGACCGAGCCCATGCCGCGGTACGACTTGTACTGGCGGCCCTGATACAGGAACACGTCACCCGGCGCCTCTTCGGTGCCTGCGAACATGCTGCCCATCATCACCGCGTTCGCGCCGGCCGCGAGAGCTTTCGACACGTCGCCCGAGAAGCGCACGCCGCCGTCGGCGATGCACGGCACGCCGGTGCCCTTCAGCGCTTCCGCGACGTTCGCGATCGCGCTGATCTGCGGCACGCCGACACCGGCGACGATCCGCGTCGTGCAGATCGAGCCCGGGCCGATACCGACCTTGACCGCGTCCGCACCGTATTCGACCAGCGCCTTCGCGGCGGCAGCCGTCGCGATGTTGCCGCCGATCACCTCGACGTGCGGGAAGTTCTGCTTGACCCAGCGCACGCGCTCGAGCACGCCCTTGCTGTGACCGTGCGCGGTATCGACGACGATCACGTCGACGCCGGCCTGCACCAGCAGCTCGACGCGCTCTTCGTTGTCCGGGCCGACGCCGACCGCCGCGCCTGCGCGCAGCTTGCCGTGCTCGTCCTTGCACGCGTCCGGGTGCTCGGTCTGCTTCGTGATGTCCTTGACGGTCATCAGGCCGCGCAGTTCGAACGCGTCGTTGACGACCAGCACGCGCTCGAGGCGGTGGCTGTGCATTAGCGCCTTCGCTTCGGCGAGCGGCGTGCCTTCCTTGACCGTGACGAGGCGCTCGCGCGGCGTCATGATCGACTTGATCGGCTCGTCGAGGCGCGTTTCGAAACGCAGGTCGCGGTTCGTGACGATACCGACGAGCTGCGGGCCTTCGACGACCGGGAAGCCCGAGATGCCATGCTGACGCGACAGCGCGATCACGTCGCGCACCTTCATCTGCGGCGGAACCGTGATCGGGTCGCGCACGACGCCCGATTCGAAACGCTTGACCTTCGCGACTTCGCGAGCCTGCTCGGCCGGCGTGAGGTTCTTGTGGACGATGCCCACACCACCCTGCTGCGCCATCGCGATCGCGAGGCGACCTTCGGTGACCGTGTCCATCGCGGCGGACACGAGCGGCATGTTCAGGGAGATGTTGCGGGTCAGCTTGGTCTTCAGGCTGGTGTCGCGCGGGAGAACGTCGGAAAAGGCGGGAACGAGGAGCACATCATCGAAAGTGAGTGCTTTTTGGATCAGACGCATGGCAAATCCTATGGGCGCAAAAGCGAATTATACGCGAAGCGCTGCGAATTTTCACAACACGAACAACGGGTTAGCCGCCTTCAGGCGCCCGGGGGCCGAATCGTTCGGATCGCCGTTCGGTTCGTTTTCGATCGCCTTTCGTTTCCCCCCCGCATCGGCCCATTCGCGCAGCCGGCCGGAATCGGGCCGATCGCCCGCCGTTGCCGCACGACGCCGGACCTGCCGACGGCGCCTGCGCCGGCCCCGTTCGACGCGCGCCGGCAGCCCCGGGCGCCGCTAGGCCAGCCCGGCCGCGGCCCACGCGATCATCGCCGCGCCGGCGCCGATCGCGACCCCGCCGACGATCCGCGCGACGCGAACGCCGGCCGGCGCCAGCCGCTCGGCGGCGACCGCCACGGTCACGACGGCCATCACGCGCAGGTCCATCATGCCGGCCGCCAGTGCGACGGCCATCAGGTTCCCGCAGCAGGCACCGCACCGTAGCGCGGTACGCACGCCGTACCGCCACGCGACCGCAGCCCGGGCTGCCGCCCGCGGCGCGCATGCGTCGTCCGGCGCATGCCGGCAGCAAGCGAGCCGGCGCGCCTTCCAGCCGGAAAACTGCAGCACGCCCGCGCCGAGCACGATCGCGCCAGCCGCGAACGGCACCGTGGCGGCGAGCGCGGGCAGCCGCGCGGCGGCCGCCGCCCATGCAGTGCCGACCGGAAACACCAGCGCGCCGAGCGCCATCCACACGGAGAAATACGCGGTGCCCGCGACCGCGACGAACCATGCCGCACGCGCGTCGTCCGCCGCGCCGAGACGTTGCCGACATCGCCAGAGCACCGGCGCCAGCACCGGCAGCATCATCGTCACCGTCATCGCGCCCCACATCCCGGCGAATGCGGCGAACGCGCGCCCAGCCTGCCATCCGCACGGCCTGAGCCACCCGGCCGACAGCGTCCAGCCGCCGGCCATCGGCATGCCGCCCATCGCGTCCATCGATGCGTGCTGCGCGAGCGTCGCCCAGATCGCGGCGGCCCATACCGCGACGAGCGCGGCGCCGAACACCCGCCGGCCGCCGCCCGCGTCAGCAGCAACAGCCCGTTTCGTCGCCGTGCTCATCGCCCGCTCCCGCGGCTCGCCGGGCCGTGCTCAACCGCGTGCATACTCGTCATGACGGCGCCACCACACGCCCGTCTCGTTGCGCCCGAGCGGCGCGCGATCGAGCCACTGGTACATCCCCCACAGCCCGTCGAGCCCGCGCGCGTACGTCGAATACGTGTGATAGACGATGCCGTCCTCGCGCACGAACGCGCTCATCCCCGGCCGGTCGCGCGCGTACGTCGCGGCGTCGGTGCCGCACGTCGCCGCGAACTGGGCGAGCGCGGCGGGCGGCGGGTCCATGTCCATCGCGTGGCCGGCCCGCGCATAGTTGTATTCGACGTCGCCGGCGCGCTGCTGCGCTTCGGTGAACGACACGTTGAAGTCGAAGTTGAACTCGCCGCCGTCCGATGACGCCCACGGAAAGTGCCAGCCCATCCGCTGCCGGTATGCCAGCAGCTTCGCAAGCGGCGCGCGCGACACCGCCGCGAGCGTCACGTCGTGGTTCGCGAGGTGGACCGCGAAACCGTCGAAGCCGTCGGCGAGCGCCGAGCACGACGGGCAGCCGGCCTTGTAGTCGGGGCCGAACATGAAGTGATAGACGAGCAGTTGCGAGCGGCCGCCGAACAGATCGTCGAGCGTCGCCGGGCCGCGTTCGGTGTCGAACCGGTAGGCCTTGTCGACGCGCACCCACGGCAGCGCCTGGCGCCGCCGCGCGAGTTCGTCGCCCTGCCGGGTCAGCGCCTTTTCCGCATCGAGCAGCGCGCGGCGCGCAGCCAGCCATTCGGCGCGCGTTCCGGTGAGATGGTTCGTCATTACGGGTTCCTCCTTTCGATGGATATCCGGGCACGGCGCATCTGCCGTGTGCCTGGTGCTAGATTAGGACCGGGCGTCGAACCGGAGGGAGTGACAACTGTGTCGGGATTCGGATGGATTCGCTGATCACGGCCGCCGCGCGGGCGCTCGCGGCGGGCGACCCGCTCGGCGCGCTGAACCGCGTCGCGTTGCGCGACGACGCGCCGGCGCTCGCGTTGCGCGGCATCGCGATGGCCCAGCTCGGCGATTTCGAGCGCGCACGCGCGCTCGTGCGCAGCGCGGCTCGCGCGTTCGGCGCGAAGGAAGCCGTCGCGCGGGCGCGCTGCGTCGTCGCGGAGGCCGAGATCGCGCTGGCGTCACGCGACCTCGGCTGGCCGTCGCGCGCCCTCGACGCCGCCTGCGCGACGCTCGACGCACACGGCGACCGCACGAACGCCGCGCATGCGCGCTATCTCGGCGTGCGCCGGCTGCTGCTGATCGGGCACGTCGGGGATGCCGAACAGCGGCTCGCGAGCCTCGATCCCGCACCGCTGCCCGCCGCATCGCGCGCAGCTCATGAACTGATCGCGGCCGGCATCGCGATGCGCCGCATCCGCCCGCACGCGGCGCGCCTGGCGCTCGCCCGTGCGCGCGCGGCCGCACGGGACGCCGGCATCGCCGCGCTGACGGCCGAAGTCGACACGGCCGCCCGCATGCTCGATACGCCGGCCGCGCGACTCATCGCGCGCGGTGCGTCGCGGCTCGTGCTGCTCGACGAGGTCGAGGCGCTGCTGGCATCGAACGCGCTGGTCGTCGATGCATGCCGCCACGCGGTGCGCGACGCGCGCACGACCGTGTCGCTCGCACGCCGCCCGGTGCTGTTCGTGCTCGCCCGCGCACTGGGCGAGGCGTGGCCCGGCGACGTGTCGAGAAACACGCTCGTCGCCGCGGCGTTTCGCGCGAGACATGCGGACGAATCGCATCGCGCCCGCCTGCGCGTCGAGATCGGCCGCTTGCGCGCGGTGCTGCGGCCGCTCGCGAACATCACTGCGACGCCGAGCGGCTTCGCGCTCGAACCGCTCGGCCCGCACGAGGCCGTCGTGCTCGCGCGTCCGGTCGACGACCGCCACGCGGCCGTGCTCGCGCTGCTCGCGGACGGCGAGGCGTGGTCGAGCTCCGCGCTGGCGCTCGCACTCGGCGTGAACCAGCGCACCGTGCAGCGCGCGCTCGATGCGCTCACCGAAGCGGACAAGGTGCAGGCGGTCGGCCGCGGTCGCGCGCGCCGCTGGATGACGCCGCCGCTGCCCGGATTCGCGACGACCTTGTTACTCCCCGCGCCGCTGCCGGGCGACTAGGATGGGGATACCAACGACGAGGTGACAAACATGAAACGCTCCACCGCAGACATCCTCCGCGAATACGGCCCGTTTCCGGGCGTCGACGGCGTACACGGCGTCACGTTCGACGGGCGGCACGTGTGGTTCGCGTCCGGCGACAAGCTGAACGCGCTCGACCCGGAACGCGGCACGACCGTGCGCGCACTCGACGTCGCCGCGCACGCAGGCACCGCGTTCGACGGGCGCCACCTGTTCCAGATCGTCGAGGACCGTATCGAGAAGATCGATCCCGACTCCGGCCGCGTGCTCGCGACGATCCCCGCGCCCGGCGGCGGCGCCGATTCGGGGCTGGCCTGGGCGGAAGGCACGCTGTGGGTCGGCCAGTACCGCGAACGCAAGATTCATCAGGTGGATCCGCAATCGGGCGCCGTGCTGCGCACGATCGAATCGAACCGCTTCGTCACCGGCGTGACGTGGGTCGACGGCGAGCTGTGGCACGGCACCTGGGAAGCGGACGAGAGCGAGTTGCGGCGGATCGACCCGCGCACCGGGCAAGTGCTCGAACAGGTCGACATGCCGCCCGGCGTCGGCGTGTCGGGGCTGGAGTCCGACGGCCGCGACCTCTTCTACTGCGGCGGCGGCAACAGCGGCAAGCTGCGCGCCGTGCGCCGCCCCGCGGGGGCAGCCGCGGCGGGCAACAGTGCGGCGGCGGCCGAGCCGGTCGAGCGCTGATCGGTTGATCGTCGAAGGGCAACGCGACCCGCCGCAGCCACCGGTTAAACAGGACCGGGGCGCGGCGGCGCTTGCAGCCGGTCCCTGCCACACCCCGCTCCCGAGTGCAGGAATGAACAAGACGCGGTCGCGCAGCCGTCGTTAAGATGCGCGCTCGTCAGTCTTTCGTTCGGAGCAGTCGATGCAGCGCGGTGTGGTGTATGGCGTCCTCGCGGGCGCGTTGTGGGGCATGGTCTTTCTCGTGCCGCGGCTGATGACCGACTTCTCGCCGCTGCTGCTGAGCGCGGGCCGCTATGCGATGTACGGCCTCGTGTCGCTGGCGGCGGCCCTGCCGGCCGCCCGCTCGCTGCTCGCCCGGCTGACCCGCGAGGACCTCGTCGCGCTCGCGAAGCTCGCGCTGATCGGCAACGTTGCGTACTACATGCTGCTGTCCGGTGCCGTGCACCTGATCGGCATCGCACCCAGCTCGCTGATCGTCGGCGTGCTGCCCGTGACCGTCACGCTCGCGGGCCTCGGCGACCACGGCGCGATGCCGCTGCGGCGCCTCGCCGCCCCGCTCGCGCTGGTGATCGCCGGCATCGTCTGCATCAACATCGACCTCTTCACGTCGGAAGCCGCGCAGGCGACGACGCTCGGCCAGAAGCTCGCGGGCATCGCGTGCGCAAGCGGCGCACTCGCGAGCTGGACCTGGTACGCGGTCGCGAACACGCGCTACCTGCAGCGCCACCCTCATTTCGGCGGCAACGAGTGGTCGGTGCTGTGGGGTGTCGTGACGGGGCTGATCGGCGGCCTCTGCTGGCTCGCGATCCTCGCGCTGCCGGCCGGCACGGTGCAGGCCGCCGTTCCGGCATCGCGCTGGCACCTGTTCTGGCTGCTGAACCTCGTGCTTGCGATCGGCGCGTCGTGGCTCGGCAACGGACTGTGGAACGCGGCGTCGAAGCGGCTGCCGCTCACGCTGTCCGGCCAGCTGATCGTGTTCGAAACCGTGTTCGCGATGCTCTATGCGTTCGTCTACGATCAGCGGATGCCGCGCGTACTCGAGATCGTGGCGCTCGCCCTGCTGCTGGCGGGCGTCTACGGGTCGGTGCGCCGGCACAACGACACGCATGCGGGCGGCAACACGCCCGGCAGCGCGGCCGTGAACGCGAACGTCACGGCGCACTGAGCGCCGCCGCGCCTGGTCTGACGAATCGGAACGGAGAAGATGCAGCAACGCCGACGCGACGCGTCAGCGCGCGTCCTTGTGCATCCACTTGCGGCCCTCGACGGAGCCCTCGCGGCGGGTCTTGTCGACGCGCCGCTGACGCGCGAGCTTCGGATCGACGATCAACGGGCGGTAGATCTCGACGCGGTCGTGGTCGGCGAGCGGCGCGTCGAGCGGCGCGAGCTTGCCGAATATGCCGGTTTTCGTGGGCGCGAGGTCGATTTCCGGGTGCAGCGCGAGCACGCCGCTCGCGTCGATCGCCGCGCGCACGGTCGCGCCTTCGGGCAGCGACACCGGAATCAGCGTCTGGCGATCCGGCAGCGCGTAGCAGACTTCGATCGACAGCATCGCGTCACCCCTTCCCGTAGCGCTGGTCGGCGCGCTTGACGAACGAATCGACGAACGTGTTCGCGATATGGCTGAACACCGGCCCGATGATCTTCTCGAGCAGGATGCTCGAGAACTCGTAGTGCAGCGCGAATTCGATCTTGCATGCATCGGCGCGCAGCGGGATGAAGCGCCACGAGCCCGTGAACTTCCGGAACGGGCCGTCCGCGAACTCCATGTCGATCCGCGTCGGGCGCTGCTGCGTGTTGCGCGTCGCGAAATGCTGCTTGATGCCCTTGAAGTTGATGTCGATGCGCGCTTCCATACCGCTGTCGTCCTGACGGCGAATCTCGACGCCACCGCACCAGGGCAGGAAATTGGGGTAATCGGCCACGTCGGTGACGAGGTCGAACATCTGTTCCGCCGAATGACGGATCAATACGGTTTTCTGGACATCTGCCATAAATCGCGCGGCATCGCTCGAGGTGAGAACGCAAGCCGGGCGATTCCCGCCCTGCTTTGCTAAAATCGTGATTTTAAACGAGTTGGCCCGATCCTTTCATGAGCATCATCGACAACAGGAAAGCGCACTTCGATTATCACATCGAGGAACGCTACGAGGCGGGGCTCGTGCTCGAGGGCTGGGAAGTCAAGGCGCTGCGCGCCGGGCGCGGCCAGATCAAGGAAGGCTACGTCGTGGTGAAGAACGCCGAGATCTTCCTGATCGGTACCCACATCAGCCCGCTGCCCGAAGCCTCAACGCACATCAAGCCCGATCCGGTCCGCACGCGCAAGCTGCTGCTGCACCGTGACGAAATCAAGAAACTGATCGGCAAGGTCGAGCAGCGTGGCTACACGCTCGTGCCGCTGAACTTCCACTACAAGGGCGGTCGCGTGAAATGCGACATCGCGCTCGCGAAGGGCAAGAAGCTGCACGACAAGCGCGAAACCGAGAAGAAGCGCGACTGGGAACGCGAAAAGGCGCGCATCATGCGCGCCGGCACCTGACGCTCGGGAAAGCCAGCCTCGCAAACGACACGGCCCGCTCGAAGCGGGCCGTGTTGCTGTGTGCGGTGCGAAGCGCATGAGCGGCTGCCGGACCGCCGCTCGCGTTCCGGGACGAACCGCTGCGCAGCCTGTACTGCTGACATGCGGGCGCGATCGCGCCCGAGGTCGCGCGACGATTCGCCGCATGCCGGGCACATAACGAGCACATAACGAGCACATGACCGGCACATACCGGGCACACGACGGGCGCACGAGCGGCGCACACCCGGCGACGCTCGCCGGCGATCGCCGGCACGCGTAACCCGCGCGTGCCGCTCAGCCCCGCCCGCTCGCCGCCGGTGCCGCGTTCTTGACGATCGTCAGCGCCGACGCGATCGCGGTGCCGAGATCCGACAAGTTCGCCGGCACGATCAGCGTATTGCCCTGTTTCGCGAGGTTCGAGAACGCGCCGACGTACTGCTCGGCGACCTTCAGGTTCACGGCATCCATCCCGCCTTGCGACTGGATCGCGTTCGCGATCTTCTGGATCGCCTGCGCGTTCGCCTCGGCCACCGCGAGAATCGCGGCCGCCTCGCCCTGCGCCTGGTTGATCGCGGCCTGCCGCTCGCCTTCCGACTTCTGGATCGCCGCTTCGCGCGCGCCCGACGCGAGGTTGATCTGCTCCTGCTTGCGACCTTCGGAAGCAGCGATCAGCGCGCGCTTTTCCCGCTCGGCGGTGATCTGCGCCTGCATCGCATGGAGGATCTCCTTCGGCGGCGTCAGGTCCTTGATCTCGTAGCGCAGCACCTTCACGCCCCAGTTCGCGGCGGCCTGGTCGAGCGCCGACACGATGTTGTGGTTGATGAAGTCGCGCTCCTCGAAGGTCTTGTCGAGTTCGAGCTTGCCGACCACCGAGCGCAGCGTCGTCTGCGCGAGCTGCGTGATCGCGAGCACGAAGTTGCTCGACCCGTACGACGCCTTCATCGGATCGGTCACCTGGAAGTACAGCACGCCGTCGACCTGCAACTGCGTGTTGTCGCGCGTGATGCAGACCTGGCTCGGCACGTCGAGCGGGATTTCCTTCAGCACGTGCCGGTAGGCGATCCGGTCGACGAACGGCAGCACGATATTGAGACCGGGCGACAGCGTCGCGTGATAGCGCCCGAAGCGTTCGAGCACCCACGCATGCTGCTGCGGCACGATCTTCACCGTCTTCGACACGATCACGATGGCGATGACGAGCAGGACGACCCAGATGATCAGCGAATCCATGAAATATTCCCTCCTTGTTGTATCAGTGGACGATCAGCCCGCGGGTTTCGCGATGACGACGAGACTGTTGCCGCGCACGGCACGCACCTGATACACGCGTGCATCGTCGCGCTCGCCGGCCGCGAGTTCGACGTCCCAGTCGGCGCCGCGATACTGCACACGCGCGCGGCGGTCGTGCCACGCGTCGACCGTGACGGTCGCGCCGATATCGAGATTGACGTCCGGATTCGTCGACGTGTCGCGCTTCTGCTTGCGCCCGAGCCCCGAGCGGCGCAGCACGATCATCGCGACGATCGCGACCACGGCGGCCGCACCGAACTGCACGTGCGGCGCGAAACCGGCGAGCTGCAGCAGCGCGCCCGCGAGAAAGCCGAGCGCGATCATCAGCAGATAGAACGTGCCGGTCAGTAATTCGGCGACGACCAGCACGCCGACCCCGACCCACCAGAACAGATGCCCCGACATCATTGTGGTCTCCCGAAAAACGTCCCCGCTGCTCACTATATTCGCTGCGCGCCCGCCCGTGGGTCGCGGTCGACACGCATGACGCAACGCGGCGCGTACCGACGAAAAAAAACACCCCGGCGCTTACCGGGGTGTTTATAACACGAACCTTGCATTTTGCCTTCAACGCAAGCGCGGCGTACCGCGCTTGCGCCGAATAAGCGTTACCGACCGTTACTTCCGGTTGGCGAGCGCCTGCCACGTATCGATGATCGTGTCCGGGTTCAGCGAGATCGACACGATGCCTTCGTCGGTCAGCCATTGCGCGAAGTCCGGGTGATCGGACGGGCCCTGGCCGCAGATACCGACGTACTTGCCCATCTTGCGGCAGGTATCGATCGCGCGCTTGAGCAGGAACTTGACGGCCGGGTCGCGTTCGTCGAAGTCGACGGCCAGCAGTTCCATGCCCGAGTCACGGTCGAGGCCGAGCGTGAGCTGCGTGAGGTCGTTCGAACCGATCGAGAAACCGTCGAAGTGCTCGAGGAACTCTTCGGCGAGGATCGCGTTGGTCGGGACTTCGCACATCATCACGAGGCGCAGGCCGTTCTCGCCGCGCTTCAGGCCGAACTTCTCGAGCAGGCCGACGACACGCTCCGCCTGCTTCACGGTACGCACGAACGGCACCATGATCTCGACGTTGGTCAGGCCCATCTCGTCGCGCACGCGCTTCAGTGCACGGCATTCCATCTCGAACGCCTGCGCGAAGTCTTCGGCGATGTAACGCGACGCGCCGCGGAAGCCCAGCATCGGGTTTTCCTCGTCCGGCTCGTAGCGCGAACCGCCGATCAGCTTCTTGTACTCGTTCGACTTGAAGTCGGACAGACGCACGATCACGGGCTTCGGATAGAACGCCGCGGCGATCGTCGCGACGCCTTCCGTCAGCTTGTCGACGTAGAACTGGCGCGGCGACGCGTGACCGCGCGCGACGCTCTCGACCGCCTTCTTCAGGTCCTGGTCGATGTTCGGGTACTCGAGGATCGCCTTCGGGTGCACGCCGATGTTGTTGTTGATGATGAACTCGAGACGCGCGAGGCCAACACCACCGTTCGGCAGTTGCGAGAAGTCGAACGCGAGCTGCGGGTTGCCGACGTTCATCATGATCTTGACCGGGATTTCCGGCAGTTCGCCGCGCTGTACTTCCGTGACTTCCGTCTCGAGCAGCCCGTCGTAGATCTTGCCTTCGTCGCCTTCCGCGCACGACACCGTGACGAGCGCGCCGTCCTTCAGCACGTCGGTCGCGTCGCCGCAGCCGACGACTGCCGGCACGCCGAGCTCACGCGCGATGATCGCCGCGTGGCAGGTGCGGCCGCCACGGTTCGTGACGATCGCCGCCGCACGCTTCATCACCGGCTCCCAGTTCGGGTCGGTCATGTCCGCCACCAGCACGTCGCCCGGCTGCACGCGTTCCATTTCCGACGGGTCCTGGATCACGCGCACGGGGCCCGCGCCGATCTTCTGGCCGATCGCGCGGCCCGTTGCCAGCACCTGCGACTGGCCCTTCAGCTTGAAGCGCTGCTCGGCCTTGCCGCTCGCCTGGCTCTTCACCGTTTCCGGACGCGCCTGCAGGATGAAGATCTTGCCGTCGCGGCCGTCCTTGCCCCACTCGATGTCCATCGGACGCTGGTAGTGCTTCTCGATGATGACCGCGTACTTCGCGAGTTCGATCACGTCTTCGTCGGTGATCGAGTAGCGGTTGCGCTGCTCGTGCGGCACGTCGACCGTCTTCACGCGGCCCGGCTCGCCCGGCTGCGTGAATTCCATCTTGATCAGCTTCGAGCCGATCGAGCGGCGGATGATCGGGTACTTGTCCTGTGCGAGCGTCGTCTTGAACACGTAGAACTCGTCCGGGTTCACGGCGCCCTGCACGACGGTTTCGCCCAGGCCGTAGCTCGACGTGATGAACACGGCGTCCTTGAAGCCCGATTCGGTGTCGATCGTGAACATCACGCCGGCCGCGCCGACGTCCGAGCGGACCATGCGCTGCACACCGGCCGACAGCGCGACTTCAGCGTGCGTGAAACCCTTGTGCACGCGATACGAGATCGCGCGGTCGTTGTACAGCGACGCGAACACGTGCTTCATGCGGTCGAGCACGTCGTCGATGCCGACGACGTTCAGGTACGACTCCTGCTGGCCGGCGAACGACGCGTCGGGCAGGTCTTCCGCGGTCGCGGACGAACGCACGGCGAACGACAGCTCGCCCGGCGAGCCGTTCTTCAGGATTTCGAACTGTGCGCGGATTTCCTCCTCGAGACGTGCCTGCAGCGGCGCGTCGACGATCCACTTGCGGATTTCGGCACCGGCTTCGGCGAGCGCCTTCACGTCGTCGATGTCGAGCGACTCGAGACGCTTGGCGATGCGATCGGTCAGATCGTTGTGCTTGAGGAAATCGCGGAATGCGAGCGCGGTCGTGGCGAAACCGGTGGGTACGCGAACGCCTGCTTCGGAAAGCTGGCTGATCATCTCGCCGAGCGACGCATTCTTGCCGCCCACGATCTCCACATCGGTCATCCGCAACTGCTCGAACGGGATTACATACGCCTGGTCCTTTGCGACGTTTGCTGCGTTAGTCATACAAGCCCCTAAGTGTGAAAAAAATGCTCGATTGCGCAAGTGGGCTCGGACGCGGGCGCTTGCAAAAAGGCGCGGCGCGTCTTGCGCAACCTGTTGGAGAAACAATCGCAGGCGGGAAATCTTCCGACCCGATTTGCAAAAATCCCGGCAGAAGGGCGATATATTCAGACGAATCGCCGAACTTGCCGGGAGTTCTGGAACGTTCGCGGCAAGTCTGGCGTGCCGTTCGCACCCCGCCCCCGCAATTGCTTATCCAACAGGTTGCCGCTATTCTACCGTGCCGGCTGCCGGATGTGGCGCGACCTTGTCACTGTGCCTGGAGGCGGACCTCCAGCCGCCCGCGCAACCGCCCTTCACGCTCGACGCCCAGATTCATGCTGCCTACCGTTTTCATCGTCTCCGACGGCACCGGGATCACTGCCGAAACCTTCGCGCACTCGATCCTCTCCCAGTTCGACCAGAAATTCCGGCTCGTGCGCGTGCCGTTCGTCGACTCGCTCGACAAGGCCTTTTCGACCGTCGAGAAGATCAACGAAGCCGCGGTGCACGACGGCCGCCGCGCGATCGTGTTCACGACGCTCGTCGACAGCGAGTCGAACGACATCGTCAAGCGCTCGAACGCGCTCGTGCTGGACATGTTCCAGCGCTTCGTCGAGCCGCTCGAGCAGGAACTGGAGCTGAAGTCGAGCCACGCGATGGGCCGCGGCCACCAGAACGCCGACACCGAGGAATACAAGACGCGGATCGAGGCGATCAACTTCTCGCTCGCGCACGACGACGGCCAGTCGAACCGCAACCTGTCGGAAGCCGACGTGATCCTGGTCGGCGTGTCGCGCAGCGGCAAGACGCCGACGAGCCTGTATCTCGCGATGCAGTACGGCGTGAAGGCCGCCAACTATCCGCTGATTCCGGAAGACTTCGAGCGCGGCAAGCTGCCGTCGGCGCTGTCGCCGCATCGCGACAAGCTGTTCGGGCTGTCGATCGATCCGCAGCGCCTGTCGGAGATCCGCAACGAGCGCCGCCCCGGCAGCAAGTACGCGGCGCCCGAGAATTGCCGCTACGAGATCAACGAGGCCGAGGCGATGATGCGCCGCGAAGGGATCAAGTGGCTGTCGTCGACGCACAAGTCGATCGAGGAGATCGCGACGACGATCCTGCAGGAAATCCGCCTCGACCGGCAGTCGTACTGACGACCGGCGCACGGGCGGCCGCCGGGCCGCCGTCGCCAGAAGCAACAAGGCCGCGTCGAACGCGGCCTTGTTTCGTGGTGCGGGATACCGCGCGGCCAACGCCGCGCGTCACGTCATCAAGTCATGCGCGACGCTGCTGCCGCACCTGCTCGAACAGGCACACCGCCGCCGCAGCCGCCACATTCAGCGACTCCATGCCGCCCGGCTGCGGGATCGTCACGCGATGCGTGGCCACGTCGCGCCAGAACGCCGACACGCCGGCGCCCTCGTTGCCGAACACCCATGCGACGGGACCGGCCAGGTCGCAGTCGTAGATCGCCTGCGCGCCGTGCGAATCGGTCAGCGCGACCGGCACGTCGAGGCGTTCGGCGAGCGCGCCGGCCTCGACATCCTCGTGGATCGACAGCAGGAAGTGCGCGCCCATTCCCGAGCGCAGCACCTTCGACGACCACGCATAGGCGGTGCCCGGCGCGCAGAACACGTGCCGCACACCGGCCGCGGCCGCGCTGCGCAGGATCGAGCCGACGTTGCCGGCGTCCTGCACGCCGTCGAGCACGACCGACGTGTGCGTGACACGCTCCGGCAGCGGCTGCGCGGGACGATCGACGAGCAGCAGGAAACCGACGCCGCTCACCACGTTCGACAGTTGTCCGAACAGCGCATCGGGCAGCGTGACGACCCGCTGCACGTCGACGCGCGCGATGATCGCCTGCGCTTCGTCGTGCGCGAGCGCGCCTTCGGTGGCGACGCACAGCTCGGGTATCGCGCCCGTATCGAGATACGCGCTGGCGAGGTGAAAACCTTCGAGCAGCGCCTGGCCGCCGCGGCGCTGCTGGGACGTCGAACCCGCAAGCGCCTTCAGGCGCTTGTACAGCGGGTTGTCGCGGGAAGTAATGCTTTTCATCGAATCAGGTCGAGTGCCGCGCGCACGGGTGCGAACGAGCGCCGATGCGCTTCGCACGGGCCGTGCTCGCGCAGCGCGGCGAGATGTTTCTCGGTGCCGTAGCCCGCATGCACGTTGAACCCGTACACCGGGAAGCGTTCGTGCAGCTCGACGAGCATGCGGTCACGCGCGACCTTCGCGAGGATCGACGCGGCCGAGATGCTCGGCACGAGCGCGTCGCCGCTGACGATCGCCTCGGCACGCACCATCAGCGTCGGGCAGCGGTTGCCGTCGATCTGCGCGAGCGTCGGCAGCACCGACAGGCCTTCGACGGCCCGCTTCATCGCGAGCATCGTCGCGTGCAGGATGTTGAGCGTGTCGATCTCGTCGACGCTGGCCGACGCGACGCAATACGCACGCGAGCGCGCGACGATCAGGTCGTACAGCGCGTCGCGCTTTTTCGCGGACAGCGCCTTCGAATCGTCGAGCCCGTCGATCGGCTGCGCGGGATCGAGGATCACCGCGGCGGCGACCACCGGCCCCGCGAGCGGGCCGCGGCCCGCTTCGTCGACGCCGCAGACGATCTCGTCGGGCCGGCTGAAGTCGAAGCCGCCCTGCACGTCGGTCGACGCGCGGCGGCGTGGTGCACGAGCTGCCGTCATGCGCGCCCCTTGCGTTGCTCGAGTACGCGCACGACCGCTTCGGCTGCCTTCGCGGCCGTGTTCTGCCGCAGCGAGAGATGCATTTCGGTAAACACTTCGGTCAGCGTGCGGCGGTTCGCGTCGTCGCGCAGCTGCGTGAGCGTCGCATCGGCGAGCGCCTCGGGCGTCGCGAAATGCTGCAGCAGCTCGGGCACGACGAAGCGCCCCGCCAGGATGTTCGGCAAGCCGACGTACGGCAGATAGCCCTGCCGGCGCATGATCTGTCCGGTCAGCCAGGGCACCTTGTACGAGATCACCATCGGCTTTTTCAGCAGCGCGGCTTCCAGCGTGACGGTGCCGCTCTTCACGAGGATCGCGTCGGCGGCCGTCATCGCAACCTGCGAGCGGCCGTCGGTGATCGTCAGCGCGAGTTGCGGATGGGCGTCGACGAGCGGCTGCAGCAGTTCGCGCAGCGCGGGCGTCGCCGCCGGCATCACGAACCGCACGCCGGGCTCGCGCTGCTGCATCAGCGCCATCGCGGCGAAGAACGTCGGGCCGATCAGCCCGATCTCCGAGCGCCGGCTGCCCGGCAGCACCGCGATCACGGGGCCCTCGGCCGGCAGGCCGAGCGCGATGCGCGCGCCGTGCGTGTCGGGCTCGAGCGGAATCTCGTCGGCCAGCGGGTGGCCGACATACGTCGACGCGACGCCTGCCTTGTCGAGGATCGCCGGTTCGAACGGGAACAGGCACAGCATGTGGTCGACGGACTTCGCGATCTTCTTGATCCGGCCGCCGCGCCACGCCCAGATCGACGGGCACACGAAGTGGATCGACGGGATGCCCGCGTCGCGCGCGGCCTGCTCCACGCTGAAGTTGAAATCGGGCGCGTCGACGCCGATGAAGGCGTCGGGCCGCTCCGCGAGCAGCTGGCGCTTCAGCTCGCCGCGAATCCGCAGGATCTCGGGAATCTGGCCCAGCGCCTCGACGTAGCCGCGCACCGTCAGCTTGTCCATCTGCCAGTGCGAGTCGAAGCCGTGCGCGAGCATCCGCTGCCCGCCGATCCCGTAGTAGCGGGTCGATGCGGGCAGCCGCGCCTGAAGCCCGCCGAGCAGCGACGCCGCGAGCAGGTCGCCCGACGGCTCGCCGGCCACCATCGCGAGCCGGAGCTGATTGGTCGGGAGCGACATCGCTTAGCGGATGATGCCGCGTTGGGACGCGTCGATGAACTCGACGAGCGCGGTGACCGCTGCGTCGCCTTCGCCGCCCGCGGCCGCCAGCTCGCGCAACTGCACCTTCGCTTCCTCGAGCGACAGGCCGTTCTTGTACAGCAGGCGGTACGCGCTGCGCAGCGCCGAGATCGCGTCGGGCGAGAAACCGCGCCGGCGCAGGCCTTCGACGTTGATGCCGTGCGGCTCGGCCTTGTTGCCGGCCGCGATCACGAACGGCGGCACGTCCTGCACGAGCGCCGAGGCGCCGCCCAGCATCGAGTGCGCGCCGATGCGCACGAACTGGTGCACACCGGACATCCCGCCGACGATCGCAAAGTCGCCGATCTCGACGTGACCGGCCATCTGCGCGTTGCTCGACAGGATCACGTTGTTGCCGACGCGGCAGTCATGGCCGATGTGCACATAGGCCATGATCCAGTTGTCGTCGCCGAGCGTCGTCACGCCGACGTCCTGCACGGTGCCGGTGTGGATCGTCGTGAATTCGCGGATCGTGTTGCGGTTGCCGATCACGAGCTTCGTCGGCTCGTCCTTGTACTTCATGTCCTGCGGACGGCCGCCCACCGACGCGTAATGGCCGATGCGGTTGTCCTCGCCGAGCGTCGTGTGACCTTCGATCACGCTGTGCGAGCCGATCGTCGTGCGCGCGCCGATCGTGACGTGCGGCCCGACGATCGCGTACGGCCCGATCTCGACGGACTCGTCGATCTGTGCGCCCGGTTCGACGATCGCGGTAGGATGAATCCTGGTCATGCGCCGTTGCCTCTCGATGTGATGTGTCGCGTTGCCCGCGTTACGTTACCCATGCGTGCCGCGTCGCTCAGGGCGCCGCGTCGGCCGTCTTGACCGTGCACATCAGTTCGGCTTCCGCCGCCACCTTGCCGTCCACTTCCGCCACTGCCTTGAACTTCCAGATGCCGCGGATGTAACGTTCGAACGTCACGTTCAGAATCAGCTGGTCGCCCGGTTCGACCACGCGCTTGAAGCGCGCGCCGTCGATCCCGACGAAGTAGTACAGCGTGTTTTCCGGATCCTTCGGCTGCTCTTCCGAGAACGTCAGCAGCGCGGCCGCCTGAGCGAGCGCCTCGAGGATCAGCACTCCCGGCATCACCGGCCGCTTCGGGAAGTGCCCCTGGAAGAACGGCTCGTTGATCGACACGTTCTTCAGCGCTTTGATCCCCTTGTGCGGCTCGAGTTCGAGCACGCGATCGACGAGCAGAATCGGATAGCGATGCGGCAGCAGCGTGAGGATCTTGTGGATGTCGAGATTGATTTTTTCAGTGCTCATGATGGTTCGTCTCACGCAGAGGCTGCGCGGTGGTGATGCAAAGGCTGAAGCGGGCCGCCGTGCGGCCCAGTCTGGCAAACCGGGCCGGATGCGCTGGCCGTGCCCGGTTCGTGGTCTCGCATGGTGTCGGTCAGGCGTGCGTGCCGCCCTGGGCGGCCAGCGCGGTTTCGAGCGCCTTGATGCGGTCGCGCAGCTTGTCGAGGTTGCGCACGAGCGCGGCGCTCCGGTTCCATTCGCCGTGGTCGACGGCCGGGAACGCGCTCGTGTAGATGCCGGCCTTCGGCAGCGACTTCGACACGCCCGAATTCGCCGTGATGATGACATAGTCGCCAAGCGTCACGTGGCCGGCGATCCCCGCCGCGCCACCGATCATGCAGTGGCGGCCGATCGTCGTGCTGCCCGCGATGCCCGCCTTGCCGGCGATCACCGTGTAGGCGCCGATCCGGCAGTTGTGGGCGATCTGCACCTGGTTGTCGATCTTCACGCATTCTTCGATGACGGTGTCCGCCATCGCGCCGCGGTCGATCGTCGTGTTCGCGCCGATCTCGACGTCCGGGCCGATCGACACGCCACCGACCTGCGGAATCTTGACCCAGCTGCCGGTGCGCGCGTCGCCGTCGCCGACGAAATCCGGCGCGAAGCCGAAGCCGTCGGAACCGATCACGGCACCCGCGTGGATGATCGCGCGCGGGCCGATCTGGCAGCCGTGGTACACCGACGCGTTCGGATACAGGTGCGAGCCGGCGCCGATCGTCGTGCCGCGGCCGACGAACACGTTCGCGTCGAGTTGCACGTCGTCTTCGATCACCGCGCCGGCCTCGACCGTCACGTGCGGGCCGATCACCGCGGTCGCGGCGACCTGCGCGGCCGGATCGATCGTCGCGCTCGGATGCACGCCGGCCGCGCGCGGCGGCGTGGCGAGATCGATGAACATCTGCGCGACGCGCGCGAAGTACGCGTACGGATTCGGCGTCACGATGAAGTTGCGGCCGCTCGCGGCCGCGCCCAGCTTTTCGAGATCCTTCGGCGCGATCAGCACCGCGCCGGCGCGGGTCGTCTCGACCTGCGACAGGTACTTCGGGTTCGCGAGAAACGCGAGTTGCTGAGGGCCTGCCTGGTCGAGCGGCGCGAGGCCGCCCACCTTGCACTGGGCGTCGCCGGCGATCTCGCCGCCGAACCGCGTTACGAGTGCCTCAAGCGTCAATGCCATTCGTCGTCTGCTCCGTTCAGTTCGTCGAGCCGGACGCGAGCGCCTTGAGCACCTTGTCGGTGATGTCGATGCGCGGGCTGACGTACACGGCTTCCTGCACGATCAGGTCGTAATTCTGCTGCTCGGCGATCTGCTTGATGACCTTGTTCGCACGCTCCAGCACGGCCGCGAGCTCCTCGTTGCGGCGCTGGTTCAGGTCTTCGCGAAACTCGCGCTGCTTGCGCTGGAAGTCGGTGTCGAGCTGCGCGAGATCGCGCTGCTTCTGCGCGCGATCGGCCGCCGACAGCGACGCACCGTTCTTGTCCAGCGAATCGGACATCGACTTCAGGCGCGCCGCGAGGTCCTGCAGATCCTTGTCGCGCTTCGCGAACTCGGCTTCGAGCTTCGTCTGCGCCGCCTTGGCGGGCGCCGACTCGCGCAGGATCCGATCCGAATTGACCGCCGCGATGCGGGCGACGTCCTGAGCATGCGCCGTCGCCGTGCCCAAGGCCAGCGCAACGGTCAGCGCACACATCACTCGTTTCGAAAACTTACCGGTTAGCAAAATTACCCTCTCGTTACTGTTGTCATGCGTTCGATCAGAACGCCGTCCCGATCTGGAACTGGAATTTCTGGTACTGGTCGCCTTCGTGCTTCTGCAGCGGGAAGCCGAGGCTCAGCTTCAGCGGGCCGATCGGCGAGATCCACGCGAGACCCACACCGTAGCCGTAACGCAGGCCGTTCGCGCCGGTACTCGTGCCGCCCGGCGCGTTGCCCCACACGTTACCGCCGTCGAGGAACGTGAACACGCGCAGCGTGCGGTCGTAGCCGGTGCCCGGCAGCGGGAACGTCAGCTCGATGTTGCCGACCACCATCTTCGAACCGCCGATCGGGTCGTTCGTCTTCGTGTCGCGCGGGCCCAGCGAGCTCGGCTCGTAGCCACGCACGGAGCCGATACCGCCCGCGTAGTAGTTCTTGAAGATCGGGTACGGGTTGCCGATGCCGTTACCGTAGCCGCCTTGCAGGTTCAGGCCCAGGATGAAGCCGCGCGAGAACGAATAGTAGTACTGCGCCTGCAGGTCGGCCTTGTAGTACTGGATCTTGCCGACCGGCACGCCGTATTCGACGTTCGCCTGCGTGAAGTAGCCGCGGCTCGGGATCAGCGCGCTGTCACGCGCGTCGCGCGACCATGCGACGGTCAGCGGCACCGTGTTCGACACGCGGCCGAACTCGTTGACATACGCCTTGTAGCTCGCCGGTGTGTTGTCGTCAGTATCGAGACGGTTCTGCTCGAAGCCCGCGCCGAAGTAGACGGTGTCGACTTCCGAGAACGGAATGCCGAACTTCAGGTTGCCGCCCGCGCTGATGATCCGGAAGCTCGAGCTCGTCGAGTAGTAAAGCGGCTGGTACGTGCGGTAGTAGACGTCGGTGATCCGCTTGATGCCGTCGACCGTGAAGTACGGGTCGACCTGCGTGACGGTCAGCGTGCGGTAGCTCTTCGCGGTGTTGACGTTCACCGACAGGCTCGTGCCCGAGCCGAACACGTTGTCCTGCGACACGCCGGCCGACAGCACCACCTTGTCCGTCGACGAGAAGCCCGCGCCCAGCGTGATCGCGCCGGTCGGCTTTTCGTCGACCTTCACGTTCACGTCGACCTGGTCGTTCGTGCCTTCGACCGGCACCGTCGTCACGTCGACGTTGGTGAAATAGCCGAGACGGTTCACGCGGTCCTTCGACAGCGCGAGGCGGTTCGAATCGAACCACGAGCTTTCGAGCTGGCGCATTTCGCGGCGCACGACTTCGTCGCGCGTGCGCGTGTTGCCGACCACGTTGATGCGGCGCACGTACACGCGGCGGCTCGGATCGACGACGAGGTTCAGGTTCACCTTGTGGTTCGCCTGGTCGATGTCCGGCTGCGCGTTGACGGTCGCGAATGCGTAGCCGTATTCACCGAGCTTGTCGACGATCGACTTCGTCGTTTGCTGCAGCTTTTCGGCCGAGAAGCGATCGCCCGGCTTGATCTTGATCAGCTTGTTCAGTTCGGCTTCGCGATCGAGCAGGTTGCCCGACAGCTTGATGCCCGACACCGTGTACGGCTCGCCTTCGTGCAGCGTGACCGTCAGGTACATGTCCTTCTTGTCGGGCGAGATCGACACCTGCGTCGATTCGATGTTGAACTCGAGGTAGCCGCGGTTCAGGTAGTACGAGCGCACGGCCTCGAGGTCGCCCGTGAGCTTTTCCTTCGAGTACAGGTCGTTCTTCGTGTACCAGGAGAACCAGTTCGGCGTCGACAGCTGCATTTCGTCGCGCAGCGTGCTGGTGCTGAACGCCTTGTTGCCGATGAAGTTGATCTGGCGGATCTTCGCGCTCGGGCCTTCGGCGACCGCGAACAGGATCGACACGCGGTTCGCGTCGACCGGCGTGATCGTCGTCTTGACCTCGGCCGCATAGAAGCCGCGCGTCAGGTACTGACGCTTGAGCTCCTGCTCCGCCTTGTCGACGAGCGCCTTGTCGTAGTAGCGGCCGTCGGCCAGACCCACCGCGCGCAGCGCCTTCGTCAGGTTGTCCTTGTCGAATTCCTTCGTGCCGGTGAAGTCGATCGACGCGATGGCCGGACGCTCCTGCACCTGCACGATCACGACGTTGCCCTGGGTGGCGATACGCACGTCGTTGAAGAAGCCCGTCGCGTACAGCGCGCGGATTGCTTCGGATGCCTTGTCGTCGGTGAAGGTATCGCCCTGCTTGATCGGCAGGTAGGCGAACACCGAACCGGCTTCGACGCGCTGCAACCCCTCGATCTTGATGTCTTGCACCACGAACGGTGCCGCTGCATGCGCCGCGAGGCCGTGCGCGGCGAGCGCGGCCGCTGCAACTGTCTTAGGTACAAAGCGATGAGGTTTGAACAACGTGCATCCCCAATATTTAGCTGCATCAAATCAGGCGGCGGCCGACTGGCCGCCGCCTGACGCTTCAGAAATGGATTAACCGAGCCAGGTCGTTGAACAGCGCGATCGCCGACAACGCGACGATGCAGATCAACCCGGCTCTTTGCAGAATCAGCTGCCAGCGCTCCGATACGGCTTTCCCGGTCGCGGCTTCAACCAGATAATATAACAGATGCCCCCCGTCCAAAACGGGAATCGGCAGCAAGTTCAGCACCCCGAGGCTAATGCTGACAAGGGCGAGGAACGACAGGAAGGCCGACGGACCGAGCCGCGCGCTCTTGCCCGCGTAGTCCGCAATCGTCACCGGGCCGGACAGGTTCTTCAGCGAAGCATCGCCCGTGATCATCCGCCCGAACATCCTCAGCGAGTAAACGGCGATGTCCCACGTGCGGTGCGCGCCGAGGCGCAGACTCTCGATCGGCCCGTAGCGGACGTCGACCGACGGCGTGTGCATCGACAGCGCCGCGCCGATGCGGCCGACCTGCTGCCCCGTTTCGTCGTCGCGCTGCGCCTGCGGCACGATCGACACCGTCCGGGAGGCACCGCCGCGCTCGATCTGCAGTTCGACCGCCTGGCCCGCATGGTGCTTCACCGCGTCGATGAAGCGCGTGGCGCCGCCGATGGGCTTGCCGTCGAGCGCGAGCAGCTTGTCGCCGGCCTTCAGGCCCGCCTGCTCGGCCGCGCTGCCGGGCTGCACCGACGCCACCGACAGCGCGCCGCCGCCGGTCTCGAAGCCCAGGTGCAGCATGAAATCGTCGTCGAGCGCGCTTTCGGGAACATTGCGCAGGTCGACGCGGAAGTCGAACGTCGCCGCGCCGCCGTCGCGCGCGCCGAGCACGACCTCGCGATGATCGAACGCGGCCGCCAGCAGCTTCCAGCGCAGGTCCGACCACGAGCGCACCGGCACGGCGTCGCCGCCCTGCGCGTCGCCTACGCGCACGTCGCGGATCGATACGATCGTCTCGCTGCCGTCGAAGCCCGCGCGGGCGGCCGCCGTGCCGGCGGCCGGCGGCGCGAGCACCGCGGCCGGCTCGGTCACGCCGGTTGCGAATACGGCGGAAAACAGGACGATTGCCAACAGGAAGTTCGCGATCGGGCCGGCGGCGACGATCGCGATGCGCTTGAACACCGATTGCCGATTGAACGCCTGGCCGAGCTCCTCGGGTTTGACGCCCGCCCCCGGCTCGCGCTCGTCGAGCATCTTCACGTAGCCGCCGAGCGGCAGCGCGGAGAGCGTCCATTCGGTGCCCGTCTTGCGGCTGACCCAGCGCGCGACGGGCTGGCCGAAGCCGATCGAGAAACGCAGCACCTTCACGCCGCACCAGCGCGCGACGCGATAATGTCCGTACTCATGCACGACGACCAGCACCCCGATCGCCACCGCAAACGCGATCAGTTCGACCAGCACGTTCATGAGCACCTCATTCAGACAGTGCGCTCCACGCGTGGCGCAGGCGCTTTCGCAATGATCTCGGCAGCGAGGCGGCGTGCCTCGGCATCCGCCGCAAGGACGTCGTCGAGCCCGTTCGGGTTGCGGTTCGGCAGTGCGTTGAGCACCGCGTCGACCGTCGCCGCGATCGCCATGAAGCCGATCCGGCGCTCGAGAAACGCTTCGACCGCGATTTCGTTCGCCGCGTTCAACGCGGCGCTCGCGATGCCGCCCTCCTCGAGCGCCTTCAGCGCGAGCGCGAGGCACGGGAAGCGCGTGTAGTCGGGCTTCTCGAACGACAGCTGGGCGATCTGCGCGAGGTCGAGCTGCTCGACACCGGCGTCGACGCGCTCCGGGAACGCCAGCGCGTGCGCGATCGGCGTACGCATGTCGGGGTTGCCGAGCTGCGCGAGCACCGAGCCGTCGCGGTACGACACGAGCGAATGGATCACGCTCTGCGGGTGGATCAGCACGTCGATCCGGTCGCCCGGCAGGCCGAAGATCCAGTGCGCCTCGATCACTTCGAGGCCCTTGTTCATCATCGTCGCGGAATCGACGGAAATCTTGCGGCCCATCACCCAGTTCGGATGCTTGCAGGCCTCGTCCGGCGTCACGTCGACGAGCGTGGCCGGCTCGCGCGTGCGGAACGGGCCGCCCGACGCGGTCAGGATGATCTTCGAGATCCCGCCGTGCTCGTTCGCGTCGCGCGGCATGCACTGGAAGATCGCGTTGTGTTCGCTGTCGACCGGCAGCAGGATCGCGCCATGGTCGCGCACGGCGTCCATGAAGATCGCGCCCGACATCACGAGCGATTCCTTGTTCGCGAGCAGGATGCGCTTGCCGGCGCGCGCGGCCGCCAGGCTCGGCGCGAGGCCGGCCGCGCCGACGATCGCCGCGACGACCGTGTCGCAGCCGTCGCTGTTCGACACGTCGACGAGCGCCTGCGGCCCGTACAGCACCGTGGTCTTGTTGCCCGCCGCGCGCAGCTTCGCCTCGACGTGCGCTGCCGTGTTCGCATCGCCGACCACCGCGACTTCGGGTGCGAAGCGCAGGCACTGCTCGACGAGCTTGTCGCCATTGCGGTGCGCGGTCAACGCATAGACCGAGAAACGCTCGGGATGGCGGGCGACCACGTCGAGCGTGCTGTCTCCGATCGAGCCCGTGGAACCGAGCAGTGTCAGACGTTTTTGCATAACAGAAATAGTGGTTTAACCAAGCAGCAGCATTGCGAGCGGCAGCACCGGCAGCAGCGCGTCGACGCGGTCGAGCACGCCGCCGTGACCGGGCAGCAGACCGCTCGAATCCTTCACGCCCGCCTGACGCTTGAGCAGCGACTCGAACAGGTCGCCGATCACGCTGTACGCGACCAGCAGCGTCAGCGCGGCCCACGCGCCGGGCATCCCGTAGCGCGTCGCGAATGCGGAAAACAGGGTCGGCTCGAACCAGTGCGCGGCCATCGCGGCTCCCGCGACGACCATCACGGCGAGCCAGCCGCCGATCGCGCCTTCCCAGCTCTTCCCGGGACTGATCGTAACGGCCAGTTTACGCTTTCCGAAGGCCTTGCCCGCGAAATATGCACCAATATCGGCCAGCCACACGACCAGCAGCAGCGAGAGCACGAACGGAACGCCCTGCGCACGCGCCGCGACGACCGCGTGCCAGCAGGCCGCGAACACCACGAGCCCGGCCGCGAGCAGGAACGGCCGCCACACGCCGCCCGCGAGTTCCGGCTTGCGCCGCAGCGAGAACGGGCCGACCAGCAGCCAGAACACGCCGGCCGCCATGAAAAGGGGACGGGACGAAGCGGCCTCGACGCCGAGCGGCGCGGTCGCCGCGAGCGCCAGCGCGGCGACGATCGCATAAACGACCGAACCGGCCGCGCCGAGCTTCAGCAGGCGCGCCCATTCCCACGCGGCGAACACGAGCACGACGCCGATCAGCGCGCCGAAGGCCGCGAGCGGCGCGAACAGCGTCACCGGCAGCAACACGGCCAGCATCACGACCGCCGTGATCACACGGGTCTTCAGCATGAAAGGGAATCGGCGTTCTGCGATTGCGGTTCGAGCTGCGCGCTGGTGCGCCCGAAACGGCGCTCGCGCTCGGTATACGACGCGATCGCGTCGGCCAGCGCCGCGCCGTCGAAATCCGGCCAGTATTTGTCGGTGAAATAGAATTCGGCGTACGCGAGCTGCCACAGCAGGAAATTGCTGACGCGCTGCTCGCCGCCGGTGCGGATGAAGAGATCGGGCTCCGGCGCATAGGCCATCGCCAGGTGCGGCGCGAACGCGTCTTCGGTCACCTCGACCTCGCGGCCCTCGCGCACGGCCTGCTCGACGAGTTTCTTCGTCGCCTGCAGGATGTCCCAGCGGCCGCCGTAGTTCGCGGCGATCGTCAGGGTCAGGCGGGTGTTGCGCGCCGTCTTGGTTTCGGCGCGGCGGATCAGTTCGCGGATGCGCGGCTCGAAACGCTCGAGATCGCCCACGACGCGCAGGCGGATCCCGTTCGCATGCAGCTTGCCGATCTCGCGCTCGAGCGCGGTGATGAACAGCCGCATCAGGAACGACACTTCGTCGTTCGGCCGGCGCCAGTTCTCCGAACTGAACGCGAACAGCGTCAGGTATTCGACGCCGGCGCGCGCGCAGCCTTCGACCACCGACCGCACGGCGTCGACGCCGCGGGTGTGCCCCGCGACGCGCGGCAAGCGGCGTTCGGTCGCCCAACGGCCGTTGCCGTCCATGATGATCGCGATATGACGCGGCACGGCGCCGACGTCAGGCACGCGAACGGTAGAGCTGGTATAGGTCATGGCCGTTGAGACAGTTGCGGGAAGAAGGCGGCGCGCGAGGACGGTCGTCAGACCGTCATGATCTCGGCTTCCTTGCTCTGCACGAGCTTGTCGACTTCGGCGACGTGCTTGTCGGTCAGCTTCTGCACGTCGTCGCTCGCACGGCGCTCGTCGTCTTCCGAGATTTCCTTGTCCTTCACGAGCTTCTTGAGCGCTTCGTTCGCGTCGCGGCGCAGGTTGCGGATCGCGACCTTGGCCGTTTCGCCTTCGCTCTTGACCACCTTGGTCAGCTCGCGGCGGCGCTCTTCCGTCAGCGCGGGCATCGGCACGCGGATCAGGTCGCCGGCCGTGGCCGGGTTCAGGCCCAGATCGGCTTCGCGGATGGCCTTCTCGACCTTCGCGACCATGTTCTTTTCCCACGGCTGCACGCCGATCGTGCGTGCGTCGACGAGCGTCAGGTTCGCAACCTGCGAGATCGGCACCATCGAACCGTAGTAGTCGACCTGCACGTGATCGAGCAGACCGGTATGCGCACGGCCCGTACGGATCTTCGCCAGATCGTTCTTGAACGCTTCGATCGAGCGCTGCATCTTCTGCTCTACGCCCTTCTTGACATCAGCGACACTCATTTCAACCTCCGAACCTTCCAACCTTCAATGAACGCGGGCCGCGCCCGGTGCGCCACGCACCACGGCCGGCGACCCGCGCCGCTTGCCCGCATCCGCGGGAGTTTACACGTGGACGAGCGTACCTTCGTCCTCGCCCAGCACGATGCGCTTGAGCGCGCCCGGCTTGTTGATCGAAAACACGCGGATCGGCAGCTTCTGGTCGCGGCACAGCGCGAAGGCCGTCGCGTCCATCACCTGCAGATTGCGGCTGATCGCCTCGTCGAAGCTGATCGTCGTGTAGCGCGTGGCCGACGGATCCTTCTTCGGATCGGCAGAATATACGCCATCGACCTTGGTCGCCTTCAAAACGACCTCGGCGCCCACTTCCGAACCGCGCAGCGCGGCGGCCGTGTCCGTCGTGAAGAACGGGTTGCCCGTGCCGGCCGCGAAGATCACGACCTTGCCCTCCTCGAGCTGGCGGATCGCGCGCGGCCGGATGTACGGCTCGACGACCTGATCCATGCGCAGCGCGGACTGCACGCGCGCGACGATGCCGGCGTGGCGCATCGCGTCCTGCAGCGCCAGCGCGTTCATCATCGTCGCCAGCATCCCCATGTAGTCGGCCGTCGCGCGGTCCATGCCGGCCGCACCGCCCGCGACACCGCGGAAAATGTTACCGCCGCCGATCACGACCGCGAGTTGCGTACCGAGACCCACGACTTCGGCGATATCCGCCACCATCCGTTCGATCGTCGCGCGATTGATGCCGAAGGCATCGTCGCCCATCAGCGCTTCGCCGGAGAGTTTGAGGAGGACGCGTTTATAGGCATTGGACATAGGGGCTTCCGAGCGACGAGAGGATGACAACCACGAACTGTAGGGGCGAAATACTGATTCGGGCAAGCGCCGGCGACCGGACCGGGTTTCCCGGCCGGCCGGCGGCGCCGCCGGCCGCGGCGGAGCGGACGCCCGCCGCGGATACTGCCTGACTGCTTACTGCTGCTTTGCTGCTGCGACTTGCGCGGCCACTTCGGCGGCGAAGTCGTCCTGGCGCTTCTCGATGCCTTCGCCGACGACGAACAGCGCGAACTTCTGCACGGTCGCGTTCGCTGCCTTCAGCATCTGCTCGATCGTCTGCTTGTCGTTCTTCACGAACGTCTGGTTCAGCAGCGACACTTCCTTCAGGTACTTCTGGACGCTGCCGTCGACCATCTTCGCGACGATTTCAGCCGGCTTGCCCGATTCGGCAGCCTTCTGCTCGGCGACGCGGCGTTCCGTCTCGATCAGTTCCGCCGGCACGTCGGCCGACGACAGGGCGACCGGCTTCATCGCGGCGATGTGCATCGCGACGTCCTTGCCGACCTGCTCTTCCGCACCCGTGTACTCGACGATCACGCCGATACGCGCGCCGTGCAGGTACGTTGCGATCTTGTTCGCGGTTTCGAAACGGACGAAACGGCGGATCGAGACGTTCTCGCCGATCTTGCCGATCAGGGCCAGGCGGACTGCGTCGACCGTCGAACCGTCGAGCGGCAGTGCCGACAGCGCTGCCACGTCGGCCGGGTTTTGCGTCGCGACGAGTTCTGCAACCGTCTTCGAGAATGCGAGGAAGTCGTCGTTCTTCGCGACGAAGTCGGTTTCGCAGTTCAGCTCGACCAGCGCGCCTGCGTTGCCGCCGACGAACGATGCGACGACGCCTTCTGCCGTCACGCGCGATGCCGCCTTGCTCGCCTTGTTGCCGAGCTTGACGCGCAGCAGCTCTTCAGCCTTGGCCAGGTCGCCGTCGGCTTCCGTCAGCGCCTTCTTGCACTCCATCATCGGTGCGTCGGTCTTTGCGCGCAGTTCTGCCACCATGCTTGCGGTAATTGCCGCCATCATTCGCTCCTTGAGTCTGTATTCACAACGCCGCCCGCTTGGACGCGAACGGCCGAAAATCGTTTCCGGACCCGCGCCGATTCGGCGCGATCAGGTCCGGCGCACAAGCTTAAAAAAAGGGGGCCTGTTGAGAGCCCCCTTTTTGCGCCGGCTCGGGGCCAGTTACGCGTTTTCCTCGACGTACTCGTCGTCGCCACGCGCTGCCTGGACCACTTCGTTGACCGCGTTCGCACGGCCTTCCAGGATCGCGTCGGCCACGCCTTCAGCGTACAGCGCGACTGCCTTGCTCGAGTCGTCGTTGCCCGGGATCACGTAGTCCACACCTTCCGGCGAGTGGTTCGTGTCGACCACGGCGATGACCGGCACGCCCAGCTTGTTCGCTTCCGTGACGGCGATCTTGTGGTAGCCGACGTCGACGACGAAGATTGCGTCCGGAATGCCGCCCATGTCCTTCACGCCGCCGATCGACTTCTGCAGCTTGGCGATTTCGCGTTCGAACAGCAGCGCTTCCTTCTTGCTCATCTTCTCGAGCTCGCCCGCCTCGACTGCCGCTTCCATGTCCTTCAGGCGCTTGATCGATACCTTCAGCGTCTTGAAGTTGGTCATCATGCCGCCGAGCCAGCGTGCGTTGACGTACGGCATGCCCGCACGTTGCGCTTCCTGGGCGATCGTGTCACGCGACTGGCGCTTCGTGCCGACGAACAGGATCGTGCCGCGGTTCGCTGCCAGCTGGCGCACGTACTTCTGTGCGTCCGTGAACATCGGCAGCGTCTTTTCGAGGTTGATGATGTGAATCTTGTTGCGGTGACCGAAAATGAACGGGGCCATCTTCGGGTTCCAGAAGCGCGTCTGGTGACCGAAGTGGACACCCGCTTCCAGCATTTGGCGCATCGTGACTGCCATGTAAATTCTCCACGAGGGTTGGGTCTTAAGCCGGCTGCCGTACCGCCGCGCGTTCCGCGCGGCCGGCACCCTGGTTGCGCCGGCTTGCGATTCGGCACGTGCGAAACTGCCCGTGCCGCAAGCCTTTCATCCTGATGCCGTCGCGATACCACCCCACATCGGGGCATGTTCGGCATTTGGATGTCGACTTAGCCAAAGAGTATAGCACGCCGATTTGTCGGCTCTCAAGTCGCCCGCCACTTTCGCCTGCCGCGGGGCAGCCGGCCGGACAATCCGCGAAAACCCGCACCGGCACCGCCGGCAGGGGCTGCGAGGCCCGCCATAAGGTGCGATAATCCGTCAATTCACCGCATTCCAGGCATACCTCGATGGCTATTACGCTCAAAAACGAACACGACATCGCCGAGATGCGCGTCGCCTGCCGTCTCGCGAGCGAAGTGCTCGACTTCATCACGCCGCACGTCGTCGCGGGCATCACGACCGCCGAACTCGACCGGCTCTGTCACGAATTCATGCTCAACGAGCAGGGCACGATCCCCGCGCCGCTGAATTACCAGCCGCCCGGCTATCCGCCGTACCCGAAGGCCACCTGCATCTCGGTCAACGACGTGATCTGCCACGGCATTCCCGGCGAGAAGGTGATCAAGAACGGCGACGCGCTGAACATCGACATCACCGTGATCAAGAACGGCTACTTCGGCGACACCAGCCGGATGTTCATCGTCGGCGAAGGCTCGATCCTCGCGAAGCGCCTCGTGCAGACCACCTACGAGTGCATGTGGCTCGGCATCGACCAGGTCAAGCCCGGCGCGCACCTTGGCGACATCGGCTACGCGATCCAGAAGCACGCCGAAGCGCAGGGCTACAGCGTCGTGCGCGAATACTGCGGCCACGGCATCGGCACGGTGTTCCACGAGGATCCGCAGGTCGTCCACTACGGGCGCCCGGGCACCGGCATCGAACTGAAGGCCGGGATGATCTTCACGATCGAGCCGATGATCAACGCCGGCAAGCGCGACATCCGCACGATGCCCGACCAGTGGACGGTCAAGACGCGCGATCGTAGCCTGTCCGCGCAATGGGAGCACACGGTGCTCGTCACCGAAACCGGCTACGAGGTGCTGACCGTGTCCGCCGGCACGCCGGCACGCCCGGTGTTCGCGCAACCGGCCGCCGCGGTCTGAGCGCCGTCGCGCCCGCCCCGCCCACCCCTCACCTGCTGACCTGAACGGCCGCCCATGAGCGCTCACGCCGCCCCCTCGCCCGCAGCGCTGTCGCGGCGCGCCGAATTCAAGGCCGCCAAGGCCGACCTGCTCGAGCGCTTTCGCAGCGCGACGAACGTCACGTCGCTGATGCACGCGCTGTCGAGACTCACCGACGATGCGCTCAAGCGCGTGTGGGACGACTGCGGGCTGCCCGCGACGCTCGCGCTCGTCGCCGTCGGCGGCTACGGGCGCGGCGAGCTCGCGCCCCACTCCGACGTCGACATCCTGGTGCTGCTGCCCGATGCGCACGACCCGGCGCTCGACGCGCGGATCGAGCGCTTCATCGGGATGGCGTGGGATCTCGGCCTCGAGATCGGCAGCAGCGTGCGCACGGTCGAGCAATGCATCGAGGAGGCGTCGCAGGACGTCACCGTGCAGACCTCGCTGCTCGAAGCGCGCCGCATCGTCGGCAGCACCGCGCTGTTCGAGCGCTTCACCGTGCGGTATCACGAGGCGCTCGACGCGCGCGCCTTCTTCACCGCGAAGGTGCTCGAGATGCGTCAGCGCCACGCGAAGTTCCAGGACACGCCGTACAGCCTCGAGCCGAACGTGAAGGAGAGCCCCGGCGGGCTGCGCGACCTGCAGACAATCCTGTGGATCGCGCGCGCGGCCGGCTTCGGCAGCAGCTGGCGCGAGCTCGACACGCGCGGCCTCATCACCGATCGCGAGGCGCGCGAGCTGCGCCGCAACGAAGGATTCCTGAAGACGCTGCGCGCGCGCCTGCACGTGATCGCCGGACGCCGCCAGGACATGCTCGTGTTCGACCTGCAGACGCAGGCCGCCGAGAGCTTCGGCTACCGGCCGACGCAGGCCAAACGCGCGAGCGAGCAGCTGATGCGCCGCTACTACTGGGCCGCGAAAGCGGTCACGCAGCTGGCGACGATCCTGATCCAGAACATCGAGGCGCAGCTGTTCCCCGCGACGAGCGGCATCACGCGCGTGCTGTCGCCCGATCGCTTCGTCGAGAAGCAGGGCATGCTCGAGATCGTCGACAACGGCGTGTTCGAACGCCATCCCGACGCGATCCTCGAGGCGTTCCTGCTGTACGAGGCGACCCGCGGCGTGAAGGGCCTGTCCGCCCGCACGCTGCGCGCGCTCTACAACTCGCGCGAGATCATGAACCACACGTGGCGGCGCGATCCGCAGAACCGCCGCACGTTCATGCAGATCCTGCAGCAGCCCGAAGGCATCACGCATGCGTTCCGGCTGATGAACCAGACGAGCGTGCTCGGCCGCTACCTGCTGAATTTCCGCCGCATCGTCGGCCAGATGCAGCACGACCTGTACCACGTGTACACGGTCGACCAGCACATCCTGATGGTGTTGCGCAACATCCGCCGCTTCGCGGTGGCCGAGCATGCGCACGAGTACCCGTTCTGCAGCCAGCTGATCGGCAACTTCGAGCGCCCATGGGTGCTGTACGTCGCGGCGCTGTTCCACGACATCGCGAAAGGCCGCGGCGGCGACCACTCGACGCTCGGGATGGCCGACGCGCGGCGCTTCTGCCGCGAGCACGGGATCACCGGCGACGACGCGTCGCTGATCGTGTGGCTCGTCCAGCATCACCTGACGATGAGCCAGGTCGCGCAGAAGCAGGACACGAGCGACCCGGAAGTCATCAAGCGCTTCGCCGAAGTCGTCGGCAACGAGCGCTACCTCACCGCACTCTACCTGCTGACCGTCGCCGATATCCGCGGCACGAGCCCGAAGGTGTGGAACACTTGGAAGGGCAAGCTGCTCGAGGACCTGTACCGCATCACGCTCGCGGTGCTCGGCGGAGCGAACCCCGACGCGCATTCGGAACTGAAGTCGCGGCAGGAGCAGGCGCTCGCGCTGCTGCGCCTAGAGACCGTGCCCGACGACGCGCACCGCGCGCTGTGGGACCAGCTCGACGTCGGCTTCTTCCTGCGTCACGACGCGGCCGACATCGCATGGCAGACGCGCGTGCTGTACCGGCACGTGAACGCCGAAACCGCGATCGTGCGCGCGCGGCCGTCGCCGATCGGCGACGCGCTGCAGGTGCTCGTGTACGTGAAGGATCGCCCCGACCTGTTCGCGGGCATCTGCGCGTACTTCGACCGCAACGGGCTGTCGGTGCTCGATGCACGTGTCAGCACGACGCGGCACGGCTATGCGCTCGACAACTTCATCGTCACGCAGACCGAACGCGACGTGCGCTACCGCGACATCGCGAATCTCGTCGAACAGCAACTCGCGGCGCGCCTGGCCGAAACCGCGTCGCTGCCGGAGCCGTCCAAGGGCCGCCTGTCGCGGTTGTCGCGGACGTTTCCGATCACGCCGCGCGTCGACCTCCGGGCCGACGAGCGCGGCCAGTACTACATCCTGTCCGTGTCCGCCAACGACCGGCCGGGCCTTCTCTATTCGATCGCGCGCGTCCTGGCCGAGCATCAGGTCGGCGTCCACGCGGCGCGGATCAATACGCTCGGCGAACGCGTCGAGGACATCTTCCTGCTCGACGGTGCCGGCCTGTCCGACAACCGCCTGCAGATCCAGCTCGAAACCGAATTGCTGCGCGCGATCGCAGTCTGAATGAATCCCAGCGTTTATGCGCACCAAATTAACCGTCAAGAATCCGAAGCCGGCGTCGCCGACCCGCGCCCCTGTCCGCTCCGGCAGCCTCGTCGCCCGCAAGGCGGTGCGCCCCGCCGCGCTACCCGCAGGCGACAAGCCGGCGCGCCCGAAGAAGGCCGCGCCGGCCGCCGCCGGCGAACGCTCGTTCAAGCCGCGCGGCGCGGCAGGCGCCGAGCGCCCGGGCGCGGATCGCGCACCGGCCAAGCGTGCGCCGCGTGAGGGCGGTGCCGAACGCGGCACGCGCGCGCCGTATCGCGACAACGCATCCGGCGAAGGCGCAAAGCGCAGTTTCGGCGACCGTCGCACGTCGTCCGATCGTCCGCCCCGTCGTGACGACGATGCACGTCCGCGTCGCGCGGGTGGCGAAGGCGGCCCGCGTGCGCCCTATCGCGACAACGCATCCGCCGAAGGCGCAAAGCGCAGTTTCGGCGACCGTCGCACGTCGTCGGATCGTCCGCCGCGCCGTGATGACGATGCACGTCCGCGTCGCGCGGGTGGCGAAGGCGGCGCACGTGCGCCCTATCGCGACAACGCATCCAGCGAAGGCGCAAAACGCAGCTTCGGCGACCGTCGCACGTCGTCCGATCGCCCGCCGCGTCGTGATGACGACGCCCGCCCGCGCCGCGCAGGCGCCGATGAAGGCAAACGCCCGTCCTATCGCGACAAGGCATCCGGCGAAGGCGCGAAGCGCAGCTTCGGCGAACGCCCGACGCGCCCCGCACGCGACGGCGAACGCCGCTCGTTCGGTGCGGTCAAGACCGCGCAACCGGTCAAGCGCGCGGCGGCCGACGTCGACCACGGCGACGAAACCGGCCTGATGCGCCTGTCGAAGCGCATGTCCGAACTCGGCCTGTGCTCGCGCCGCGAAGCCGACGAATGGATCGAAAAGGGCTGGGTGCTCGTCGACGGCGAACGCATCGACACGCTCGGCACCAAGGTCCGCCCGGACCAGAAGATCGAGATCGACGAGCGCGCGAGCGCCGCGCAGGCCGCGCAGGTGACGATCCTGCTGCACAAGCCGGTCGGCTATGTGTCGGGTCAGGCGGAAGACGGCTATGAGCCGGCATCGGTGCTGATCACGCGCGCCAACCAGTGGAGCGGCGACCGCTCGCCGCTGCGCTTCTCGCCGCAGCACCTGCACGCGCTCGCGCCGGCCGGCCGGCTCGACATCGACTCCACCGGCCTGCTCGTACTGACGCAGAATGGCGTGATCGCGAAGCAGCTGATCGGCGAGCAGTCGGACATCGACAAGGAGTATCTGGTGCGCGTGCGCTTCGGCGAACGGCTGATCGACATCGACCAGCACTTCCCCGCGGAATCGCTCGCGAAGCTGCGCCACGGCCTCGAACTCGACGGCGTCCCGCTGAAGCCGGCGATGGTGAGTTGGCAGAATGGCGAACAGCTGCGTTTCGTGCTGCGTGAAGGCAAGAAGCGCCAGATCCGCCGCATGTGCGAACTGGTCGGTCTCGAAGTGATCGGCCTGAAGCGCGTGCGGATGGGCCGCGTGATGCTCGGCGCGCTGCCGCAGGGGCAATGGCGCTACCTGTCGGCCGACGAGTCGTTCTGACAGCGGGCACGCGCTGCGTGCCGCACCATGAAACAAGCCCGCGCAAGCGGGCTTTTTCGTGTCCGGTACGAAACCACGCGCAACACGGCGCGCGCAGCCGCATCAAGGTCAGTCGTCGGCTGCCGGATCGAGCCCCGGGAACAGCACCTCGGTGAAGCCGAAGCGCGTGAAGTCGGTGATCCGCATCGGATACAGCTTGCCGATCAGGTGATCGTATTCGTGCTGGACGACCCGCGCATGGAAGCCTTCCGCGACACGGTCGAGCTTCGCGCCGAACTGGTCGAAGCCGCTGTAACGCACCTTCGCGTAGCGGCTGACGACGCCGCGCATGCCCGGCACCGACAGGCAGCCTTCCCAGCCCTCTTCCATGTCCGGCGGCATGTACTCGAGCTTCGGGTTGATCAGCACGGTCTCGGGCACCGGCGGTGCGTCCGGATAACGGTTGTTGCTGCCGAAGCCGAAGATGATGATCTGCAGCCCGACGCCGATCTGCGGCGCGGCAAGCCCCGCGCCGTTCGCGTGATGCATCGTCTCGAACATGTCCGCGACGATCTCGTGCAGCTCGGGGGTGTCGAACCGCTCGACCGGCTTGGCGACTTCGAGCAGGCGCGGATCGCCCATCTTCAGGATCTCGCGAATCATGGCGTGTTGCCCTCCAGGAGTTGGTGCAGTCCGTCTTCGTCCAGCACGGGGATGCCGAGTTCCTCGGCCTTCGCGAGCTTGCTGCCGGCGTCGGCGCCCGCGACCACATAATCCGTCTTCTTCGATACCGAGCCCGCGACTTTCGCGCCGGCCGCTTCGAGCATCTCCTTCGCCGCGTCGCGCGTGAGGTTCGGCAGCGTGCCCGTCAGCACGACCGTCTTGCCGGCGAGCACGCCCTGCGGCGCCTTCGGCGCGGGCGGGCCTTCGGGCCACGTGACCTTGCCGGGCGCGCGCAATTGCTCGATCACCGTGCGGTTGTGCTCTTCCGCGAAGAACTGGTGAATCGACTCGGCCACGATCGGCCCGACGTCGTTCACTTCGAGCAGTTCCTCGATCGACGCGTCCATGATCGGGGTCAGCGACCCGAAATGCTTCGCGAGATCCTTCGCGGTCGATTCGCCGACATGGCGGATCCCGAGCCCGTAGATGAAGCGCGCGAGCGTCGTGTGCTTCGCCTTCTCCAGCGAGTCGAGCAGATTCTGCGCGGACTTCTCGGCGAACCGGTCGAGTTCAGCGAGCGTCGCGAAACCGAGATTGAACAGGTCGGCCGGCGTGCGCACGAGATTCAGTTCGACGAGCTGATCGATGATCTTCTCGCCGAGCCCGTCGATGTCGAGCGCGCGGCGCTGCGCGAAGTGCCACAGCGCCTGCTTGCGCTGCGCCGGACAGAACAGCCCGCCCGTGCAGCGCGCGATCGCCTCGTCCGGCAGGCGCTCGATCTTCGAGCCGCACACCGGGCACTCGGTCGGCATCACGAACTCGGCCGCGTCATCCGGCCGGCGCTCGAGCAACGCACCGACGACCTCGGGGATCACATCGCCCGCACGCCGCACGATCACGGTATCGCCGATCCGGATGTCCTTGCGGCGCACTTCGTCCTCGTTGTGCAGCGTCGCGTTGGTCACCGTCGCGCCGCCGACGAACACGGGTTCGAGCCGCGCGACCGGCGTGATCGCGCCCGTGCGGCCGACCTGCACGTCGATCGCGACGAGCTTCGTCAGCGCTTCCTGCGCCGGGAACTTGTGCGCGAGCGCGAAGCGCGGCGCGCGCGACACGAAGCCGAGGCGGTCCTGCTCGTCGCGCCGGTTCACCTTGTAGACGACGCCGTCGATGTCGTACGGCAGCGACTCGCGCTTCTCGCCGACCTTGCGGAAGAAGCCGAGCAGGCCGTCGGCGCCCTGCACGACCGCGCGTTCGCGGTTCACCGGCAGGCCGAGCGTCTCGTACCAGTCGAGCAGCGCGCTGTGCGTGTCCGGCATCGGCATCCCGTCGAGCCTGCCGACCCCGTACGCGAAGAACGACAGCGGACGCTGCGCGGTGATCTTCGGGTCGAGCTGGCGCAGGCTGCCGGCCGCCGCATTGCGCGGGTTCGCGAATTCGCGCTGCTCGGCCGCGCGCTGGCGTTCGTTCAGGCGTGCGAAATCACGCTTGAACATCAGCACCTCGCCGCGCACGTCGAGCACGGCCGGCACGTGCTTGCCCTTCAGCTTCAGCGGGATCGAGCGGATCGTGCGGACGTTCTCGGTCACGTCCTCGCCGGTCGTGCCGTCGCCGCGCGTCGACGCCTGCACGAACATGCCCTGCTCGTAGCGCAGCGAGATCGCAAGCCCGTCGAACTTCAGCTCGCACGCGTATTCGACCGGGTCCGTCACCGAGCCGGCGAGATCAGTCGTCTTGTCGAGCGCATCGGCGACGCGCTTGTCGAATGCGACGATGTCCTCGTCGGCGAAACCGTTGTTCAGCGACAGCATCGGCGCGTCGTGGACGACCGGCGTGAAACCGCCCGCCACTTCGCCTCCGACGCGCTGCGTCGGCGAATCGGGCGTCACGAGTTCGGGATGATCGGTTTCGAGTTGCTGCAGCTCGCCGAACAGCCGATCGTATTCGGCGTCGGGCAGGTCCGGCTGGTCGAGCACGTAATAGGCGTAATTCGCCCGCTCGAGTTGGTCGCGCAGCCACGCGGCACGCGCGTCGGGCTGGCTGGCTGGCGGTTCGGCTTGGGTTCGGGCCATGCTGGCGGCAGATTCGTTCTGAAAAATCGGATGTCCGATTATCTCAGTTTGACGCCGCGACGGGGGCGCGCGATGCGTGCCGCGCAGGCCCGCTGCAGCACACCCAGGCGGGGTGTGTGCACTGCAGCAGCAGCGACCGACGGGCGACGGCACGTCAGGCCGCCGCCCGTGCAACGCGTTACTGGCTGAAGAGACGGCGCGTGACCGGCGAACCGGCCGGGATGCCCGCTTCCTCGAGCTTCGCGTACAGCTTCATCAGTTGCTGGTCGATCGCGACGAGCGTCGATTCCGGCAGCGGCCGGCGCGAATCGTCGACGACCCGCGCGCCGATCCGCTCGGACAGCGACTTCGCGTAATCGCACATCAGCCGGAACGGCAGGATGTCCTCTTCGGCGACCGGCACGTCGAGCACCAGCGTGATCATGTTGCCGCCCTTGTAGGTCAGGTCGTCGCGCAGGAAGTTCGTGTCGCCGAACTGCAGCATGAACACGGGGTTCTGCTTCGCGTCGAGCTTCACGAACCGCGTGCCGTCGCGCGACAGCAGCAACCCGTCCTGGGACGCGACGGCCTGCACGTAGTTCGCCGACCACGGCGCGCCGTCCGACATCACGTTGATCGACAACTGTGCGTCGCACTGCGCGGCAAAGCCGTCGAGCTCGCGCGCCATCGCGACCGTCTCCATCATGTCGGGGAATTCCGGTGCGCCGTCGATCGTGTCGGCGAACTGCTGGACGCCCGTCACGAACTCGGAGAATTCGAGCTCGTTCAGCGCGCCGCTGCGGTTCGCGAGCTGCGCGGCCGCGCGCAACTCTTCATAGCGCACGCCGTTCTGCAGCAGCTCCCATTGGCCGCCTTCCGGCTTGCCTTCGATATGCACGGGCTTGCTGCCCGCGCGGCGCAGCCGCTGCGCGGCCGGCAGGATCTTGTCGCCCGGCAGCGGCGCGCCGAGGCGAATCGGCACGATGCAGTCGATCCGGCGGTCGACGATCGCGGGCGGCGCCGACGAAATCGTCGTGGCGGCCGGCAGCACGGGTTCGGCCGGTTCGTGCGATGCGGCGGCGGCCGGCGCTTCCTGCGCGGCGGCGGCTGCATCGTCGACGGCCTGCTCGGCCGACTCGGTCGACCCCGACGGCGCGTCGCCCCCGGTGGCTTCGGCCTGCAGGTCGGCCGGCGTGTCGGCAGGCGCCACGCCGCCGAAGGTCGGCTCGACGCGCGCGGCTTCGACCGGCGCGCTCGCGGCGGCGGCGGCCGGTGCCGGCGCCGCGGGCTCGCGGCGTGCGGGCTGGCGCACCGGCTCGATGAACGGCAGCTCTTCGTCGCGCTCGGGGCGATTCATCGCCTCGACCGCCTCTTCCGGCATCGGGCGCGGCATCCTGCGCCGCACCTTCGCGCCCTGCCACGCGTTGTAGACCACGACGCCGCCCACCACGACGGCGCCCGCGCCGATCAAACCGAGTGTCAACTCGTCCATGCACGCTCCATCAGCAATTCTTGTTCGTCGGAACCGCGAACGGGCGCCCATGCGCCGCGCGAACGCGGTCCGGTTTCTTCAAACGTCAATTCTGGGCAAAACCCGCGGCGGTTTCCATGTCCACCGCGACGATCCGCGACACGCCCTGCTCCTGCATCGTCACGCCGATCAGTTGCTGCGCCATCTCCATCGCGATCTTGTTGTGCGAGATGAAGAGGAACTGCGTCTTGTCGGACATCGCGCGCACGAGATTCGCGAAACGCTCGGTGTTCGCGTCGTCGAGCGGCGCGTCGACCTCGTCGAGCAGACAGAACGGCGCCGGGTTCAACTGGAACATCGCGAACACCAGTGCGGTGGCGGTCAGCGCCTTTTCGCCGCCCGACAGCAGGTGGATGGTCGCGTTCTTCTTGCCCGGCGGCTGCGCCATTACCTGCACGCCTGCATCGAGGATTTCGTCGCCCGTCATGATCAGCTTCGCCTGGCCGCCGCCGAACAGGCGCGGGAACAGGTCGCTGAAGTGACGGTTGACCTCGTCGAAGGTACCCTGCAGCAGCGTGCGGGTTTCCTGGTCGATCTTGTGGATCGCATCCTCGAGCGTCGTGATCGCGTCGGTCAGGTCGGCCGACTGCGCATCGAGGAACACCTTGCGCTCGCTCGCGGCCTTCAGCTCGTCGAGCGCGGCCATGTTGACCGGACCCAGCGCGTTGATCGCGTTGTTCAGGCGCGTGACCTCGCCCTGCAGGTACGACGGTTTCAGGTCCGGCGTCAGCTTCTCGCGCAGCGCTTCCTCGTCGACCTCGGCCGCCGCGAGCTGCTCGGCAAACTGCTCGACGGACAGGCGCGCGGCCTGCTCCTTCAGCTGCAGCTCGGTGATGCGGTCGCGCAGCGGCTGCAGCGAACGCTCGGCGACGAGACGCTGCTCGTCCGACGCGCGCAGCTTCGCAGTCAGGTCGTCGAGTTCGATCCGCGCGGCCTGCAGCGCCTCTTCCTTCACCGCGCGAATTTCGAGCGCGTCCTGCAGGCCCGTGTGCGCGGTCTGCTCGTTGATCGTTTCGAGTTCGGCGCGCGCGTCTTCCAGCGACGCGGCGACGCGCTCGCTCTGCTCGTGCGCGACCTGGATGCTGCGCTTCAGTTCGTCGATCCGCGTGACCGCGTTGCGCGCGGCGAAGCGCGCGTCGTTCGCGCCGCGCTCGAGGTCGCGCGCTTCCTGGCGCGCCTGCGTCAGCGATTCGTCGAGCGCCTCGAACGCGAGCTGGTTGTCCTCGAAGCGCGCCTGCAGTTCCGCGAGTTCGCCGTCGAAGCGCTCGAAGTTCGCTTCCGATTCCGCGCGCAGTGCGCGCTGCTCGTCGATCTGCGCGCCGATCTCCTCGAGTTCCTCGCGGATCTGCGTGCTGCGCTGCGTGTAGCGTTCATGCGCCTGGGCGAGCTTCAGCACGTCCATCTGCAATGCATGCACGCGCTGGGTCGCGCGTTCGGCCTGCGCGCGCACGTCGCCGAGCGCCTGCGTGGCCTGCGTGTGCGCGGCTTCCGCGCGCACCGCCGCCGTGCGGGCCTCGTCGGCCAGCAGCGCCTGCGCGCGCACCTGGCGCGTCAGGTTTTCGATCTCCTGCTGGCGGGCCAGCATCCCGGCCTGCTCCGAATCGGCCGCGTACAGCTGCACGCCGACACGCGTGACGATGTGGCCGGCCTTCACGACGAACGCGCCGCCGGCCGGCAGTTGCGCGCGCGTCGCGAGTGCCTGCGCGACGTCGTCGGCGACGTACACGTTGCCGAGCCAGTCGTTCAGCACCGCGCGGATGCCTGCATCGTCGATGCGCACGAGCGACAGCACCGGGCGCAGCCCGGCCGCGGCGGCCGGCGGCTCGCCGGCCACGGGCGGCGCGTAGAACGCGAGCTTCGCGGGCGGCGCATCGGTCGCGAACGCCTTCACCCAGTCGAGATTCGACACTTCGAGCGCGGCCAGCCGCTCGCGCAGCACGGCCTCGAGCGCCGCTTCCCAGCCGGCCTCGACGTGCAGCTTCTTCCAGAGACGCGGCAGCGCGCCGAGCTCGTGCTTGTCGAGCCACGGCTGGATCTTGCCTTCGGTCTGCACGTTCTCCTGCAGCTGCTTGAGCGCGGCGAGCCGCGCCTCGAGCTGGTGGATCTGCGCGCTTTCGGCCTGCACGCGCTCCTGGGCCGCGCGGCGCTCGCCGTCGAGACGCGGTACCGTTTCCTGCGCATCGGCGAGGCGCGCCTGGGCTTCGGCGAGGATTTCTTCCTGCTCGGCGAGCTGCATGCGCAGTTCCTCGAGCTGCGCTTCGTCGGGCGCGTCGAGCCCGCCCGCCTCGGACTTCAGGCGCTCGTGGCGCTGTTGAAGCTGCTGGAGCTGCTGGTCGGCATTGCGCTGGTGCGCGGCCTCGAGCTTCAGCGACTGTTCGGTCTGCGCGATCCGCGCGCGCTCGTCGTTGAGCTGCGCCTGCGCATCGCGCCATTTCGCCTCGAGCGCCGGCAGCGCGTCGTGTTTCGCGGCCGCGTTGTCTTCGGCGAGCGCGGCCTTCTCGTCGGCCATCGCGCGCGCTTCCTCGGCTTCCTCGAGCTCGTCCTGCGCCTTCTCGGCCTGCGCGCGCCATTGCTCGCGCTGCGCGTTCAGCGCGGCGATCTGCGCCTGCACGCGGTTGCGCGATTCGACGATGAACTTGATCTCGGCCTCGAGGCGGCTCACTTCGGCGTTGGCCTCGTAGAGCGCGCCCTGCGCGCCCTGCATCGCGTCGCTCGCCGAGTAATGCGCGACCCGCAGCGTCTCGAGCTGCGATTCGACCTCGCGCAGTTTCGCCGTCTGCGCCTCGAGGTCGATCTGCGCCTGTTCGATCGCGCGCTGCTGCTTCTGCTGCTCGCCGGCGGCCTCGTTCTTGCGCAGCAGCCACAACAGGCGCTGCTTCTCCTCGCCGTCGGCGACGAGTTCCTTGTACTTGGTCGCGACGACGGCCTGCGCCTCGAGCTTCTCGAGGTTCGCGCCGAGCTCGCGGACGATGTCCTCGACGCGCGTCAGGTTCTCGCGCGTGTCGTGCAGGCGGTTCTCGGTCTCGCGGCGGCGCTCCTTGTACTTCGACACGCCCGCGGCTTCCTCGAGGAACACGCGCAGCTCTTCCGGCTTCGCCTCGATGATCCGCGCGATCATGCCCTGCCCGATGATCGCGTACGCGCGGGGCCCGAGGCCCGTGCCGAGGAAGATGTCCTGGATGTCGCGGCGGCGCGCCGGCAGGTTGTTGATGTAGTAGCTCGACGTGCCGTCGCGCGTCAGCACGCGCTTCACGGCAATCTCGCCGTACTGGCCCCACTGCCCGGCCGCGCGGCCGTCGGAGTTGTCGAAGATCAGTTCGACGCTGGCCCGGCTGCCGGGCTTGCGGGCGGTCGAGCCGTTGAAGATCACGTCCTGCATCGACTCGCCGCGCAGCTCGGACGCGCGCGACTCGCCGAGCACCCAGCGCACGGCATCGATGATGTTGGACTTGCCGCACCCGTTCGGGCCCACCACGCCGACAAGCTGGCCCGGAACCTGGAAATGCGTGGGATCGACAAAGGATTTGAAGCCAGCGAGTTTGATCGAGCTCAGACGCACGGCGGTATCGGATGTGAAGAAGAGGTGAAACGGACGGGGCCGCGACGCGCGGGGCCGGACGGCCCGTGCGCGCGATGCGCCCCGGAATTCAAAAGCGGGGCCGCGCGCATCTCAAGCGTTGGGCCCCGCAAACGGCTTCCATCATACCATCGCGCGTGCGCCGTCCCGCCCGTCGCCGGGTTTGCCCGATGCCGGCGCGGCACGATGGACCCGGCTCGACAGCAGCGTCGCCAGCACGATGCACGCGCCGCCCGCCCACTCTCGCGCGCTCGGCAGTTCGCTCGCGAACACCCACGCCGACAGCGCGGTGATCACGATCTCGAACAGCATGATGATCGACGCGCGGTTCGCCGGCACGCGCGCGAGCCCGTATTGCACGAGCAGGTTGTTGGCGGCCATCGTCACGCCGATCGCGGCGATGATCGCTGCCGCGACGCCGAGCTGGCTTCCCGCCGGCGCGGCCGGCAGCCCCTCGAACAGCGACGCGACCGCGCCGAACACCGCCGCGCCGCCGAACAGCGTCGCCGTGCGCATCTCGGCGCGCATCTCCGGCAGCTCGCGGCTCGCCTTGATCACGAGCACGTTGCTCATCGCGAAACTCAGGCCGGCCGCGAGCCCCGCCCATTCGGCCGGGTTGGCCGGCAGCGGCACGCCGAGCTGCGGCGACCACAGCATCAGCATCGCGCCGCCGATCGACAGCGCCGCGAGCGCCGCGCCGGCCCAGGTCAGCCGCTCGCGCAGCAGGAAATGCGCGTAGATCGCGGTCCATGCCGGGGTCAGGTAGAACAGCAGCATCACGCGCAGCACTTCGCCGTGGATCGTGCCCCACACGAAACCGAGGTTGGTCACGCCCGCCGTGATCGCGATGCCCGGCAGCACCCAGTGCCAGCGCAGCGTGGCGATCGTGCGGTGCCGCACGACGACCACGAACAGGAACGCGACCGCGCTCGTCAGCGCGCTCGCCAGCGTGCCGGTGAGCCCGAGCGACGCGAGAATCCGCAGCGGATACCAGATCAGGCCCCATACCGACGCGCCGATCAGGATGGCCAGCGTCGGCAGGCTGCCGCGTACCGCGTTATTCATTTGATTCGCTACCCTTTATTCGAGCGGCCCGGCCGCCGTTCCGGCGGGCCGCGACCGCATTGCGTCACGTTATAATCATCCGTTGCGAGCCGCGCGCCGTCGGCGCCCGCTCGCAGCCGTGCGGCACCCGCGCCGCCCCTTTCGCCCTTTCGCTCCAACCGGCCGCGATGGCCGCTTCGCCCGTGAACCCTCGACTCGACTCGCTCCAGCCCTATCCCTTCGAAAAGCTGCGCGCCCTGTTCAAGGACGTGACGCCTTCCGGCGACCTGAAACCGATCAGCTTCGGCATCGGCGAGCCCAAGCACCCGACGCCGGCGCTGATCCGCGACACCGTGGTGGCCGCGCTCGACGGTCTCGCGTCGTACCCGGCCACGGCCGGCTCGGACGCGCTGCGCACGTCGATCGCACACTGGCTCGAACGCCGCTACGGGCTGCCGGCAATCGACCCGGCCACGCAGGTGCTGCCGGTGTCGGGGTCGCGCGAGGCGCTGTTCTCGCTCGCGCAGACGGTGATCGACGCGCGCCCGCGCGCGGATGGCAAGAAGGCGATCGTACTCTGTCCGAATCCGTTCTATCAAATTTACGAAGGCGCGGCGCTGCTGGCCGGTGCCGAACCCTATTTCGCGAACAGCGACCCGACGCGCAACTTCGCGTGCGACTACGCGGCCGTGCCCGCTGAAGTGTGGGCGCGCACCCAGCTGCTGTACGTGTGCTCGCCGGGCAACCCGACGGGCGCCGTGCTGACGCTCGACGACTGGCGCGAGCTGTTCGCGCTGTCCGACCGCCACGGTTTCGTGATCGCGTCCGACGAGTGCTATTCGGAGATCTATTTCGACGAAGCGGCGCCGCCGCTCGGCGGCCTCGAGGCCGCGCACCGCCTCGGCCGCGGCTTCGAGCGGCTCGTGATGCTGTCGAGCCTGTCGAAGCGCTCGAACGTGCCGGGCATGCGCTCGGGCTTCGTCGCCGGCGACGCCGCGCTGCTGAAGAAATTCCTGCTGTACCGCACGTACCACGGCGCCGCGCTGTCGCCGGTCTGGCAGCATGCGAGCATCGCCGCGTGGAACGACGAAGCGCACGTGCGCGAGAACCGCGCGCTGTACCTGCAGAAGTTCAGCACGGTCACGCCGATGCTGGCCGACGTGATCGACGTGAAGCTGCCCGACGCCGCGTTCTACCTGTGGGCCAACGTCGCGCGCACCGGCCTGTCGGACACCGAGTTCGCCCGCCGCCTGTACGCCGACTATAATGTGACGGTTCTGCCCGGCTCGTACCTCGCGCGCGATGCGCACGGCACGAATCCGGGCCGCGATTTCATCCGGATCGCGCTCGTCGCGGGCACCCCCGAATGCGTCGAGGGCGCGCAACGCATCGTCGATTTCTGCCGGGCTCTCGCGCGGTAAGACGTCCATCCCGATCAATTCCATTCATCTCCTGCGAAAACGAACATGTCGCAACAACTTCAGCAAATCATCGATACCGCCTGGGAAAACCGCGCCGAGCTGTCGCCGAAGGCCGCGCCCGCCGACGTCCGCGAAGCCGTCGCGCACGCGATCGAGCAGCTCGACAAGGGTGCACTGCGCGTCGCCGAGAAGATCGACGGCAACTGGACCGTCCATCAGTGGCTGAAGAAGGCCGTGCTGCTGTCGTTCCGCCTGGAGGACAACGCACCGATGCCGGCGGGCGGCTACTCGCAGTTCTACGACAAGGTGCCGTCGAAGTTCGCGAACTACACGGCCGAAGACTTCGCCGCGGGCGGCTTCCGCGTCGTGCCGCCGGCCATCGCGCGCCGCGGCTCGTTCATCGCGAAGAACGTCGTGCTGATGCCGTCGTACACCAACATCGGCGCGTACGTCGACGAAGGCACGATGGTCGACACGTGGGCGACGGTCGGCTCGTGCGCGCAGATCGGCAAGAACGTGCACCTGTCGGGCGGCGTCGGCATCGGCGGCGTGCTCGAGCCGCTGCAGGCCAACCCGGTCATCATCGAAGACAACTGCTTCATCGGCGCGCGCTCGGAAGTCGTCGAAGGCGTGATCGTCGAGGAGAACTCGGTGATCTCGATGGGCGTGTACCTCGGCCAGAGCACCAAGATCTACGATCGCGAAACGGGCGAAGTCAGCTACGGCCGCATCCCGGCCGGCTCGGTCGTCGTCGCCGGCAACCTGCCGTCGAAGGACGGCTCGCACAGCCTGTACTGCGCGGTGATCGTGAAGAAGGTCGACGCGAAGACCCGCGCGAAGGTCGGTCTGAACGAGCTGCTGCGAGGCGACTGATGGCGAAGCCGCGCACCGTGGTCGTCTACGGCATTCCGAACTGCGACACCGTGAAGAAGGCCCGCGTGTGGCTCGACGATCACGGCGTCGCGTTCGAGTTCCACGACTTCAAGAAGCTCGGCGTCAGCGCACCGCTGGTCGAAGACTGGCTGAAGGACGTATCGCTCGACGCGCTCGTGAACAAGCGCGGCACGACGTGGCGCGGCCTGGACGACGCCATGAAGGCGGCCGCGGAAACGAAGTCCGGCGCGGTTGCGCTGATGATCCACAAGCCGTCGGTCATCAAGCGCCCCGTGCTCGTCGTCAACGGCCGCGTGAAATCGCTCGGCTTCGTGGCCGATCAGTACGCGGCGCTGTTTGCCGCCTAGGGCGGCCCGCGCGGCGCCCACGCTGCACACGACGCCTCATCGCTGCCGGCCACCGCGCCGGCATTTTTTATCGAAAGTGGTCCGAACCATGTCCGCCACCCTAGCCCTTACCGAACAGCTGATCGCCCGCGCGTCCGTCACGCCCGACGACCAGCATTGCCAGCAGATCATGACCGAGCGCCTCGCCGCGCTCGGCTTCGAATGCGAAACCATCGCGTCGCACGGCGTGACCAACCTGTGGGCCGTCAAGCGCGGCGCCGACGGCCGCGACGGCAAGCTGCTCGCGTTCGCGGGCCACACCGACGTCGTGCCGACCGGCCCGCTCGAGCAGTGGACCTCGCCGCCGTTCATTCCCGCGCATCGTGACGGCAAGCTGTACGGCCGCGGCGCGGCCGACATGAAGACGTCGCTCGCGGCGTTCGTCGTCGCGTCCGAGGAATTCGTCGCGGCCCACCCCGGCCACCGCGGCGCGATCGCGTTCCTGATCACGAGCGACGAGGAAGGCCCGGCCACCGACGGCACCGTGAAAGTCGTCGAGCTGCTCGAAGCGCGCGGCGAACGTCTCGACTACTGCATCGTCGGCGAGCCGACGTCGACCACCGAACTCGGCGACGTCGTGAAGAACGGCCGCCGCGGCTCGATGTCGGGCGAACTGATCGTCAAGGGCGTGCAGGGCCACATCGCCTACCCTCACCTCGCGAAGAACCCGATCCACCTGCTCGCGCCGGCGCTCGCCGAGCTCGCCGCCGAACAGTGGGACGAAGGCAACGAATACTTCCCGCCGACCACCTGGCAGGTGTCGAACCTGCACGCCGGCACCGGTGCGACCAACGTGATCCCCGGCCACGCGGACCTGATGTTCAATTTCCGCTTTTCGACGGCGAGCACCGTCGAGGGCCTGCAGGCGCGCGTGCATGCGATCCTCGACAAGCACGGCCTCGAATATTCGCTGAAGTGGTCGGTGAGCGGCCTGCCGTTCCTCACGCCGCGCGGCGACCTGTCGAACGCGCTGGAGAACGCGATCCGCGCCGAGACCGGCCTCACGACCGAGCTGTCGACGACGGGCGGCACGTCCGACGGGCGCTTCATCGCGCGCATCTGCCCGCAGGTGATCGAGTTCGGTCCGCCGAACGGCAGCATCCACAAGATCGACGAGCACATCGACGTGCGCTTCGTCGACCCGCTGAAGAACGTGTACCGCCGCGTGCTCGAACAACTGATCGCCTGACGGAGCCTCGCATGACGACACCTTTTGCAACTGTTCGCGACCTGCTGCGCTATGCGGTCACGCGCTTCTCGAAGGCGAAGCTCGCGTTCGGCCACGGCTCGGACAACGCATACGACGAAGCCGCCTACCTCGTACTCCACACGCTCGACCTGCCGCTCGACACGCTCGAGCCGTTCCTCGATGCCCGCCTGCTGCCCGACGAAATCTCGGCCGTGCTCGCGGTGATCGAACGGCGCGCGACCGACCGCGTGCCGGCCGCGTATCTCACGCATGAAGCGTGGATGCATGGCCACCGCTTCTACGTCGACGAGCGCGTGATCGTGCCGCGCTCGTTCATCGGCGAACTGCTCGACGACGGGCTGCAGCCGTATGTCGCCGATCCCGAGCAGGTCGGCGCGGTGCTCGAGCTGTGCACCGGCTCCGGCTGCCTCGCGATCCTCGCGGCCAGCGCGTTCCCGAATGCCGAGATCGACGCGGTCGACCTGTCCGAGAAGGCACTCGAAGTCGCCGAGATCAACGTGCGCGACTACGGCCTCGACGATCGCATCACCCTGCATCGCGGCGACCTCTATACGCCGCTGCCCGCGTTCCGCGCCGAACCCGACACGCGCTACGACGTGATCCTGACGAACCCGCCGTACGTGAACGCGACGTCGATGGCGGCCCTCCCGCCCGAGTACCGGCACGAGCCGGAAATGGCGCTCGCGGGCGGCGACGACGGGATGGACATCGTGCGGCGCATCATCGGGCAAGCGCACAACTGGCTGCACGACGACGGCGTGCTCGTCGTCGAGATCGGCAACGAGCGCGAGCACGTCGAAGCCGCGTTCGGCGGCCTCGAGCTCACGTGGCTGCCCACCAGCGCGGGCGACGACGCCGTGTTCCTGATCCAGGCGTCGGACCTGCCGCGCAAGGCCTGACGGCGCGCCGCGACCGAACCGTGCGGTACGGCACACCGCTGTCCCGCACGGTTGGGTAAGATGCGCGTACGCGGCCGTCGCGCCGCACGACTTCAGGAGTCCGTCACGCGCCCATGACCCTCGACTGGCTACATCTCGGCACCCTGGTCCTGGCCATCCATGTGCTCGGGATCATCGCGGCGTGTCATGCGCTCATGAATACCCGCACGTCGCAAGGCGCGATCGCATGGGCCGTGTCGCTCGCCGCGATGCCGTACCTGACGCTCATCCCGTACCTGTTCCTCGGCCGCAGCAAGTTCTCCGGCTACGTCGATGCACGACGCCACGAGATGGAAGCGCTGCGCACGCACGCACCGCGCGCGCCATGGCTCGCTGCGGACGCAACCGACGGGCAGGCCGCCGACGCGATCGGCCGGGCCGCCGTGCTCGCGCTCACGCGGCTGGGTGGAATGCCGTTCGTCGGCGGCAATGCGGTGCGCACGCTCGTGAACGGCGACGCAACCTTCTCGGCGATCCTGTCGGCGATCGACGCCGCGCGCGACTACGTGATCGTCCAGTTCTTCATCGTGCGAGACGACGCGCTCGGCCAGATGCTGCGCGACGCGCTGCTCGCCCGCACGGCGGCCGGCGTGCGCTGCTACCTGCTGTACGACAGCATCGGCAGCTTCGACCTGCCGCGCGGTTACGTCGACACGCTGCGCCGCGGCGGCGTCGAGGTCCATCCGTTCGCGACCCACCGCAAGTTCGTCAACCGCTTCCAGCTCAACTTCCGCAACCATCGCAAGATCGTCGTCGTCGACGGCAATCGCGCGTTCGTCGGCGGCCTCAACGTCGGTATCGAATATCTCGGTGCGAACCGGCGCCTGTCGCCGTGGCGCGACACCCATATCGAGATTCGCGGCCCGGTGGTGGCCAGCATCCAGTACGTGTTCGCCGAAGACTGGCACTGGGCCACGCAGACGCTGCCGCCGCTCGCCGCGCCGCCGGAGACGCTGCCCGACGACGCGATGCATTGCCTCGCCGTGCCGATGGGGCCGGCCGACAAGCAGGAAACCGGCTCGCTGTTCTTCGTCGAGGCGATCAACGCCGCGCGCGAGCGGATCTGGATCACGACGCCGTATCTCGTGCCCGACGAAGCGGTGATCGCCGCGCTGAAGCTCGCGGTGATGCGCGGCGTCGACGTGCGCATCCTGATTCCGAGCCGGCGCGATCACTACGTGGTGTTCGAAGCGTCGAAGCTCTATGCGCGCGATCTCGTCGACGCTGGCGTCAAGGTGTTTCGCTACCGGCCCGGCTTCCTGCATCAGAAAGTGCTGCTGATCGACCGCGTCGCGGCCGCCATCGGCAGCGCGAATCTCGACAACCGTTCGTTCCGGCTGAACTTCGAAATCATGGTGCTGACCGTCGACCGCGCGTTCGCCGCCGAAGTCGAAGCGATGCTCGACGCCGATTTCGCGCTGGCCTACGAAGTCGATGCGAACGAGTATCGGCACTCGCCCGCGTGGCGGCGTATCGCAATGCACGTCGCGCGCCTGTTCGCGCCGATCCTGTAGCGGTTGCGCGAGCGCCGGCCCCGCGCCGCCGCCCGGCGGCGCATGCTTTCGCACGGCATGCCCCGGCGCCACGCCCAGGCAGGCTCGATCCGAACCGCCCGCTCGCCGCATCGAACCGTCAAAGCAGCTTGTCGATATCCGCGGCGATTTCCTCGGGCTTCGTCGACGGCGCGTAGCGCTTGACGATCCGCCCGTCGCGGTCGATCAGGAATTTCGTGAAATTCCACTTGATCGCCTTGAGGCCGAGGATGCCGGGCGCCTCGTCGGTCAGGTAGCGGTACAGCGGATGCGCGTGGTCGCCCTTCACGTCGATCTTCGCGAACATCGGGAACGTGACGCCGTAGTTGCGCTCGCAGAACGCGCCGATCTGCGTGGCGTCGCCCGGCTCCTGCTTGCCGAACTGGTTGCACGGGAAGCCGAGCACGAAGAAACCGCGGGCCGCGTACTGGTCATACAGCTTCTGCAGGCCCGCATACTGCGGCGTGAAACCGCACTCGCTCGCGGTATTGACGATCAGCAGCACCTTGCCGCGATACGCGTCGAGCGACGCCGGCGCACCGGCGAGCGTCTCTGCGCTGAACGAATACAGGGTGGACATCGGGCACTCCTTTTACGAAACCGTATCGACGTGGAGTCTAGGCGAAATCGCGCCGTTGCGGCACCTGCCGAACGGCCGATATCCGGGGCGACGCGCGCGCAGTCTAGAATAGCGGTTTTGGTCAGTCATTCCCGCCGTGATCCGTTTCAATCAGTTCAGCCTTGCGCGCGGCACCAAGCCGCTGTTCGAGTCGGCCTCGTTCGTGCTCAATCCCGGCGAGAAAGCCGGCCTGATCGGCGCGAACGGCGCCGGCAAATCGACGCTCTTCTCGGTCCTGCGCGGCGAGCTGCATTCCGACGGCGGCGATTTCGCGATGCCGCCGTCGTGGCGGATCGCCCACGTGTCGCAGGAAACGCCCGCCGTCGACCGCTCCGCGCTCGACTACACGCTCGACGGCGACACCGCGCTGCGCGAGATCGAGGCGCGTATCGCCGCCGCCTCGGCCGCGCACGACGGCGCGGCCGAAGCCGACGCGCACGCGGCGTTCGCCGACGCCGACGGCTATACGGCCCCCGCGCGCGCCGAAGCGTTGCTGCTCGGCCTCGGCTTCACGCTCGCGCAGACGCGCGAATCGGTCGCCAGCTTCTCCGGCGGCTGGCGCATGCGGCTGAACCTCGCGCAGGCGCTGATGTGCCGCTCCGACCTGCTGCTGCTCGACGAACCGACCAACCACCTCGACCTCGACGCGATCGTCTGGCTCGAAGACTGGCTGCACCGCTACGCCGGCACGCTCGTCGTGATCTCGCACGACCGCGAATTCCTCGACTCGATCTGCAACGTCACGCTGCATCTGGAAAATCGCCAGGTGAAGCGCTACGGCGGCAATTACTCGCAGTTCGAAGTGCTGCGGGCGCAGCAGCTGGCGCTGCAGCAAAGCGCGTACGAAAAGCAGCAGAAGACGATCGAGCACCTGCAGAGCTTCGTCGACCGCTTCAAGGCCAAGGCGACCAAGGCCAAGCAGGCGCAAAGCCGGATGAAGGCGCTCGAGAAGATGGAGCTGATCGCGCCCGCGCACATCGCGTCGCCGTTCACGTTCGAATTCCGCACGCCCGACGCCGCGCCGAACCCGATGATGGTGATGGAAGACGTCCGCTGCGGCTACCACGCCGAGGACGGCACGGACATCCCGATCGTCGAACGCGTGGCGCTGTCGATCCAGAACGGCCAGCGCATCGGCCTGCTCGGCGCGAACGGCCAGGGCAAGTCGACGCTGATAAAGACGCTGGCCGGCACGCTCGCGCCGCTGTCGGGCCACGTGCGCGACGGCAAGGGGCTGACGATCGGCTATTTCGCGCAGCACCAGCTCGAAACCCTGCGCGAGGACGATTCGCCGCTCGCGCATCTCGCACGGCTCGCCCCCGATACGCGCGAGCAGGAACTGCGCGACTTCCTCGGCGGCTTCAATTTCTCCGGCGACATGGCGACGAGCCCGGTCGGCCCGTTCTCGGGCGGCGAGAAGGCGCGGCTCGCGCTTGCGCTGATCATCTGGCAGAAACCGAACCTGCTGCTGCTCGACGAGCCGACCAACCACCTCGACCTCGAGACGCGTCACGCGCTGACGATGGCGCTCGCGCAGTTCGAAGGCACGCTGATCCTCGTCTCGCACGACCGCCACCTGCTGCGCGCGACCACCGACCAGTTCATGCTCGTCGCGAAGCACCGGCTGCAGCCGTTCGACGGCGACCTCGACGATTACCGCGACTGGCTGCTGCAGCATGCGGCCGAGCAACGCGCGGCCGCGAAGGCCGACAGCGCCGCAGCAGCGGGCACGGATCCGGGCATCAACCGCAAGGATCAGAAGCGTCAGGCGGCCGAGGAGCGCCAGCGGCTGTCGCAGCTGAAGAAACCGCTGCAGAACCGCATCACGAAGCTCGAAAGGGAAATGGAAACGCTGCACGCGGAGAAGGCGCGCCTCGACGCATTCGTCGCCGATCCGGCGAGCTACGAAGCCGCGCGCAAGACGGAACTGACCGAAGCGATCCGCAAGCTGGGCGAGGTCAATGCCCGGCTCGAAACGGTCGAGGCGGACTGGCTCGCCGTGCAGGAAGAACTCGAGCAGATCGGCTGAACGCGCCCGGCGCGCCGTCGGCCGGTCGTTTCAGCGGCGGCCGGACGTCCTCGGCACGATCCACGGTCTACGATCGACGACCGGCGAACCCGCCCGGCCGCACCGGGCGCGGAAACGACAAGGCCGGGCGCCCGGGCCCGGCCTCTTTGTCATTGTTGCGTTCGACGTGATCGCGTCGGCCGTGTGCCGGCCGCGCCATCCGCTCAACGCCGCGGCAACGTATCGCGCGGCATCTGCTCGTCATCGCCCATCAGGTGACGCCGCCCTTCGGTCGGCCGGCGGATCGCCGCGGCGACCTCCGCTTCCGTCACGTCCTCGGACACGACCCGGCGCGCCAGGCGCCCTTCGTCGTCGATCCATTCGACGATCCGGCATCCGCCGCCCCACGGCTGAACGATCGGCTCCGACACACGGCAGCCGCGCAGGTTGTAACTGCGTCCGCTCGGCGCTTCCCCATACTGTTTAAACATAGGTTCCCTTCGCATTGCGCGGTTCGACAATCCGGCAAAGGATAGGGAAAAGCGATGTCCGGCGGGTTACATCAGCCTACATATTCATTACATTCAATTACGCGACAGATCACCGTGGCCAATGCACGGCGGCGCTGGCCAGCCACGGCTATTCGAGATCGCGCACACGGTCGATCGCCTGCTCGATCCGCTCGACGGCCATCACGTTCAGTCCTTCGATCGGCTGTTTCGGTGCATTCGCCTTCGGGATCAGCGCGGCGGTGAAACCGAGCTTCGCCGCCTCGCGCAGGCGTTCCTGGCCGCGTGGGGATGGCCGGATCTCGCCCGCCAGCCCCACTTCGCCGAACACGATCAGGCCCTTCGGCAGCGCCTTGTTGCGCATCGACGAATGGATCGCGAGCAGCACCGCCAGGTCGGCGGCCGGCTCGGTGATCTTCACGCCGCCCACCGCGTTCAGGAACACGTCCTGGTCGAAACACGCGATGCCCGCATGCCGGTGCAGCACCGCGAGCAGCATCGCGAGCCGGTTCTGCTCGAGGCCGACCGCGAGCCGGCGCGGGTTCGGCACGTGGGCCGTATCGACGAGCGCCTGGATCTCGACGAGCAGCGGGCGCGTTCCCTCCTGCGTGACGAGCACGCAGGAACCCGGCACGACCTGCTCGTGCTGCGACAGGAACAGCGCGGACGGGTTCGCGACGCCACGCAGCCCGCGCTCGGTCATCGCGAACACGCCGAGCTCGTTGACCGCGCCGAAGCGGTTCTTGAACGCGCGCACGAGCCGGAACGACGAATGGGTGTCGCCCTCGAAGTACAGCACCGTGTCGACGATATGCTCGAGCACGCGCGGGCCCGCGAGGTTGCCCTCCTTCGTCACGTGCCCGACCATGATGATCGCGGTGCCGGACTGCTTCGCGATGCGCGTGAGCTGCGCCGCGCACTCGCGCACCTGCGCGACCGAGCCGGGCGCCGATGTCAGCGCTTCGGAATAGACGGTCTGGATCGAGTCGATGACGGCGACGTCCGGCCGTTCCGCGTCGATCGCGGCCTGGATCTTCTCGAGCTGGATCTCGGCGAGCAGCTTCAGCTCGGCCGCCGGCGCGCCGCCGTCGAGCAGTGCGAGCCGTTGCGCGCGCAACGCGATCTGCGCGGCCGATTCCTCGCCGCTGATATAGAGTGCGCGCCGCTCGCTCGCGATGTCCGCGAGCGACTGCAGCAACAGCGTCGACTTGCCGATGCCGGGATCGCCGCCGATCAGCACGACGCCGCCAGGGACCAGCCCGCCGCCCAGCACGCGATCGAATTCGCCGATGCCGGTGGAGAAGCGCGGCACGTCGGCCGCCTCGATGTCGACGAGGCGCTGCACGGGCGCGCGTTTCGCGAGCGACTGGAAGCGATGGGCGGCCGGCGACTCGGCGACCGATTCGACGAGCGTGTTCCAGGCCTGGCACGACGGGCATTGCCCCTGCCACTTCGGGGTTTGTCCGCCGCACTCGCTGCAGACGTAGACGGTTTTCTGTTTGGCCACGCGTGCTGCCCTTATTCCGCGCGCACCGGTACGCGGGCGGCGACCGCGCACATCAGTTCATAGCCGATGGTCCCGCAATGGCGCGCGACGTCGTCGATCGGCAGTGCGTTGCCCCACAGCTCGACCCGCGCGCCGACGCCGGCCTGCGGGCACGGCGTCAGGTCGACGGTAATCATGTCCATCGACACGCGGCCGACGATCCGCGTGCGGATGCCGTCGACGATCACGGGCGTGCCTTCGGGTGCGACGCGCGGATAGCCGTCCGCATAGCCGCACGCGACGACGCCGATGCGCATCTGCGCTTGCGCGGAGAACGTCGAGCCATAGCCGATCGCCTGCCCCTTCGCGATCGTCTGCACGGCGATCAGCTCGGAGGCGAGCGTCATCGCAGGCTTCAGGCCCGTATCGGCGATGTCGGACGACAGCCCCGACGGCGATGCGCCGTACAGCACGATCCCCGGCCGCACCCAGTCGAAGTGCGTATCCGGATGCCACAGCACGGCCGCCGAATTCGCGAGGCTGCGCGCGCCCGCGATGCTTGCCGCGCCGCGCTCGAACGTCGCGAGCTGCTCGGCGACGCCGCGCTCGTTGTCGGCGTCCGAAAAATGGGTCATCAACGTGATCTGGCCGATGCCGGGGCACGCACGGGCGCGCTCCCACGCGGCGCGGTACTTCTCCGGCACGTAGCCGAGCCGGTTCATCCCGCTGTTCATCTTGAGCTGCACGTTGACGGGCTTCGACAGCCGCGCCGTCTCCAGCATCCGCATCTGCTCGTCGTTGTGGACGGTGGTCGTGAGGCTGTAGCGGTCGATCACGTCGATGTCGGTCGACCGGAAGAACCCTTCGAGCAGCAGGATGGGGCCGGCCCAGCCGAGCTCGCGCAGCTTCACGGCCTCGTCGAGGTCGAGCAGGCCGAAGCCGTCGGTGCCGCGCAGGCCGGGAAACACGCGCGCGAGACCGTGGCCGTACGCGTTGGCCTTGACGACCGCCCAGACCTTGGACGGGCCGGCAAAGCGGCGGACGACGGAGAGATTGTTCGCGAGGGCGGCGGTGTGGATGGTGGCGGAGATCGGGCGCGGCATGGGAAATTTACGTAAAGACGCTTGCGAATCATCAGCTTACCGCGCCTTTTGAGCACCGAAGCCGACAATTTGCGGAACGATCGGGGAATCTTGCTAGTCCGAATTGCCGTATTTTCGTGTTATAAAGCCGTGCGCACAACCCATTTCGAACGGAATAAGCCGATCGCATACTAGGCGGCCTACGCGGCCCTGCCGCAGCGACGAAAGCATCGCATCAGATGAAAAAAGGTTTTTACACCATCATGGCCGCGCAGTTTTTCTCGTCGCTGGCCGACAATGCGCTTCTCATCGCCGCCATCGCCCTGCTGAAAGACCTCCACGCCCCCAACTGGATGACACCGCTGCTCAAGCTGTTCTTCGTGTTGTCGTATGTGGTGCTGGCGGCCTATGTCGGTGCGTTCGCCGATTCGCGTCCGAAGGGGCGCGTGATGTTCATCACCAATTCGATCAAGGTGGTCGGCTGCCTGATCATGCTGCTCGGCGCCCATCCGCTGATCGCATACGGCATCGTCGGGTTCGGCGCCGCGGCCTACTCGCCCGCGAAGTACGGCATTCTGACCGAGCTGCTGCCGGCCGACCGGCTCGTCGCCGCGAACGGCTGGATCGAAGGCACGACCGTCAGCTCGATCATCCTCGGCACCGTGCTCGGCGGCGCGCTGATCAGCCCGCACATCGCGTCGCACGTGATCGCGCACACGCCAGCCTGGATCGCCACGCCCGCCGAAGCGGCGATGGTGATCATCATGGCGATCTACGTGATCGCCGCCATCTTCAATCTGCGGATCCCCGATACCGGCGCGCGCTACCCGAAGCAGGAGCGCGGCCCGGTCAAGCTCCTCACCGACTTCGCCGACTGCTTCATGGTGCTCTGGCGCGACAAGCTCGGCCAGATCTCGCTCGCGGTCACGACGCTGTTCTGGGGCGCGGGCGCGACGCTGCAGTTCATCGTGCTGAAGTGGGCCGAAGTGTCGCTCAACATGTCGCTGTCCGAAGGCGCGATCCTGCAGGCGGTGGTCGCGGTCGGCGTCGCGGGCGGTGCGATCGCCGCCGCCGCGCGGATCCCGCTGAAGAAGTCGCTCAGCGTGCTGCCGGTCGGCATCATCATGGGCATCGCGGTCATGCTGATGGCGTTCTACACGCGCGACCTGTTCCCGGCGCACTGGGCCGTGCATTTCGGCCACCTGCGCCTGCCGGTGTACCTGATCGTCGCGTACATCTTCCTGATCTGCGTCGGCGCGCTGTCCGGCTACTTCGTGGTTCCGATGAACGCGCTGCTGCAGCATCGCGGCCACGTGCTGCTGTCGGCCGGCCATTCGATCGCGGTGCAGAACTTCAACGAGAACCTGTCGGTGCTCGTGATGCTGTGCCTGTATGCGGTGCTGGTCTGGCTCGACGTGCCGGTCGGCGTCGTGATCGTGCTGTTCGGCACGTTCGTGTGCCTGACGATGTGGCTCGTGATGCGCCGCCACCAGGCGAACCAGCGTCAGTTCGACTCGGTCGCGCTGATCGGTGAATCGCGGCACTGACGCTACACTTCCTGTTTCCGTCCGTCGGTGCCGGTCTTCGAACCGGCGCCTTGCCATCATGACGCACCCGATACCCAACGTCCTGACGATCGCCGGCTCCGACTCGGGCGGCGGCGCGGGCATCCAGGCCGACCTCAAGACCTTCTCCGCGCTCGGCGCGTACGGCGCGAGCGTGATCACCGCGCTGACCGCGCAGAACACGCGCGGCGTGACCGGCGTGCACGCTCCGGACGCCGCGTTCGTGACCGCGCAGCTCGACGCGGTGTTCGACGACATCCGCATCGACGCGGTCAAGATCGGCATGCTCGCGAACGCGGCGATCGTGCACGCGGTCGCCGACGCGCTGCGGCGCCATGCGCCGCGTTTCGTCGTGCTCGATACGGTGATGATTTCGAAGAGTTCGCACGCGCTGCTCGCGCCCGATGCGGTCGACGCATTGCGCGACGCGCTGCTGCCGCTCGCGACCGTCGTCACGCCGAACCTGCCCGAAGCGGCCGCCCTGCTCGGCGACACGCCCGCGATGACCGAAGACGACATGGTCCGGCAAGGCCAGGCGCTGCTGAAGACCGGCGCGCGCGCCGTGCTGATGAAGGGCGGCCACCTGCCCGACGCGGCCGCGAGCCCCGACTGGCTCGTCGATGCGGCGCATGCGGTGCGGTTCGACGGCACGCGCGTGCCGGTCAGCAACACGCACGGCACGGGCTGCACGCTGTCGTCGGCGATCGCCGCGCTGCTGCCGCAGCGGCCCGATCTCGACAGCGCGGTGCGCGAAGCGAAGGCCTACCTGACCGGCGCGATCGCCGCGAGCGGCCAGCTCGACGTCGGCCACGGCGTCGGCCCCGTCCATCACTTCCATCGCTGGTGGTAAGCGCCGGCTGATGCGGCGTCAGTGGTCCTGGGCAGCGAACGCCTGCGCACGCGCGGGCCAGTCGTCCGGCACGATGAAACCGCGCGCCGTCTCCCGCCATACGCCGTTGCCGTCCAGTCGATGGACGCCGATCAGCGCGGGCGCCTGGCGCGCCGTCAAGGCGGACGGCAATTCGAGCGAATGCGCCAGCGGTTCGGGCGCGGCGTCGGCCGCCACCCGCCGCGGCGCGAGCCATGCGAGCCGCGGCAGCACGTTCCATGCCGCACCGTCGGGCTGCGCGGATGCCCACGCCGGCCACTGCGCGTGCGTGAGCCAGAACCCGCGCGGATGATCGGCCGCGATTTCCGCGGCCACCGGCGGCAGCGGCACGCCGTGCGGATAGAACAGCCAGCCCTTGATGAACATCTGCGCATCGGACGGCGCGCCGTAGCCCAGCAGCGCGAACCCGTGGCGATCGCTCAGCCGCAGCTGATGCTCGAGCAGCCGGCTGCGCTTGCGGTCGAGGCGGTCGACGAGATTCGGCCCGACGAAATCCGCGAGCGACGCGTCGCCGTCGACCGGCGCGCATAGATAGCACTTGACCGCGAGTTCCCAGTGCAGGCGCAGCCCGCCCGGCGCATCGACGAGGAAATCGACCTCGCCGAGCGTCTTGCCGTTGCTGCGCAGCGGCAGGTTGGCGGCGACGAGCCGCAGCGACGGCCCGTGCGTGAGGAAATACTCGAGCAGGCATTCGGCATAGCGGCCGAGTCGCACGGGCCGCAGCCCGTCGAGCGCGCGGTGCAGCGGCTCGGGCGCGGCATCGAGCGCGACGAGCCACGCTTCGACGGCCACCCGCTCGACCGCATCCGCCCAAGGATGCGCGAGCGGCGCGCCGGGCGCGGCAGTGAGCAGGCTCGGGCTCGCGAGGAGCCAGCCCAGATCGCGGACCGCGGCATCGTGCAGCGTATCGACGAACGCGACCGCCGCGCCGCGCGTCATTGTCCGGCCGGCCCGTGCGCGGCGGCGCCCTCCGCCCGCTGGAACGTATCGCGCGCCAGGCACAGGTCGGCCCACGCCTTCGACTTGTCCTGCAGGCTGCGCAGCAGGTACGCCGGGTGGTAGGTGACGATCACCGGCACGCCTTCGTACGTGTGCACGCGGCCGCGCAGCGATGCGATGCTCGCGTCCGTCTTCAGCAGCGTCTGCGCGGCGAAGCGGCCGAGCGCGACGATCAGCCTCGGCTTCACGAGCGCGACCTGGCGCTGCAGGTACGGCTCGCAGCGCGCGACCTCGTCCGGTTCCGGGTTGCGATTGCCGGGCGGGCGGCACTTGATCACGTTGGCGATGTAGACGTTGTCGCCGCGCTTGAGCGCGAGCGACTGCAGCATGTTGTCGAGCAGCTTGCCGGCCTGGCCGACGAACGGCTCGCCCTGCCTGTCCTCGTTCTCGCCCGGCGCTTCGCCGATCAGCATCCAGTCCGCTTCCCGATCGCCGACACCGAACACGGTATTGGTGCGCTTCTCGCACAGGCGGCAGCTCGTGCAGCCGGCGACGCGTGCGGCGAGCGCATCCCAGTCGAGCATCGCGACCGGCGTTGCAGCAGGACGCGCTTCGGCCGGCGGCAGCGGATCGCCGGGCGGCGCCGCGTCGAACCACGCGAAATCGTCTTCGGTGAGCGGCGGCAGGTCGTCCGCGGCGGCGGCGGCCGGGGACGATGCCGGCCCGGCGGATGCGCGCTCTTCGTCGATCGCGGCACGCGCGCCGCTGCCCGTTTCCGCAGCCGGTGCCGCGGAGCGCGCGGCGCCCCCAGCGGGCGGCGTATCCGCCAGCGGCATATCGCCGCGCGGGAACACGCGTGCAGCCGCCTGCGTGTCACGCGGCTGCTCCGACGTCGGCCGCGACGCGGGCGGGACGGTTGCGGCCGCAACGGCGGACGCATCGTCCGCCGCGCCCGGCACGCCAACCGGCCCAGCCCCCGCGCCACCCGCTTCGGCGCCTTCCGCGCGCGACCCGCGCCGCACCCAGATCTGCGCGAGCCCCATCTCCTCGAGCGCTGCTTCAGCCCACGCCATGCACGTCCCCTTCGTCCTTGTTCAGCGTCAGACGCATCACGATCGCGTCCTCCCGGCTGCGATGCCGCGCCGGATAGTAGTTCTTGCGCCGGCCGATCGTCACGAAGCCGAAGCGCTCGTACAGATGGATCGCCCGCGGATTGGACGGCCGCACCTCGAGCAGCACGCCGTCGAGCCCCTCCGCGCGCGAGATGCGCACGGCTTCGCGCAGCAGCGCGAGGCCCGCGCCCGACTGCTGGGCGGCCGGCGCGACGCACAGGTTCAGAAGGTGCATTTCGTCGATCACCGGCATCAGCACGCAATAGCCGACGAGCGCGCCCGTCACGTGCCGCAGGCACACGCCGAAATAGCCGTTGCGCAACGAATCCTGGAAATTGCCGCGGCTCCACGGGAATTCGTACGCGACCTGCTCGATCGCGACGACCTCGTCGAGATCGGTGTCGGTCATCGGCGACAGATAGCGGTCGCTCAACAGGACGCCCGTCATCGTTTTGCTCCGTCCGTCTGCGCGGCACGCGCGGCCATGCGCTCGGCGGTGGTCTGCGCGACCTTGTCGCGCACGTATTCGGGTGCGGCCTGGTCGGCCGGCACCGTCCGGCCGGCGCGGAATGCCCGCAGCGCGGCATGCGCGACCGCCAGCGCATGCGGCAGCGCGTCGCCGTCGATCACGGCCGCGGCCGCCGCGGCCGGCAGTTGCGCGCCGAACGCGGCGGCCGCGTTGCCCGCGAGCGTGAACGGCGCGTCGGGCACGCCGACGGCGCCCGGTGCATCGAGCGACGCCGGATGCAGCGTGCGCCAGTCGCCCGCCTGCTCGTCCCATGCGAAGTCGGCCCAGTACGCTTCGTCCATCCGCGCGTCGAGCGCGGCCAGCACGCGCGTCGTGCCGGGTGCGCGCAGCCGCGCGTGTTCGGCGCACGCGAGCAGCGTGCTGACCGGCACGACCGGCAGCCCGCGCCCGAACGCGAGCCCCTGGGTAATGCCGGTCGCGGTGCGCAGCCCGGTGAACGAGCCGGGGCCCGCGCCGAACGCGATCGCGTCGCAATCGGCGAACGTGAGGCCCGATTCGGCGAAGAGTTCCTGGATGGCCGGCAGCACGCGCGTGCTCGACACGGCGCCCGTCAGCTCGTGGCGGACCCAGGTTTGCGTGGTGGAAACGGCGTCATCGGCGAAAGCCGAGCGCAGCAGCGCGACCGAGCAGTATTCGGTCGACGTATCGATGGCGAGGAGCACTGTTTGCGTCATGGCCGACATTGTAATGCGGCGCCCCGCTCCCACGGGCGGTCGGACCCGATCGCGATGCGCGCGCCGCGCGGCTGGCGGTTTGGAAGGATCGCTCGACCCCGCGCGGCGCGGCGCTTGTTAAGATCGCCCGACCTGAAACCCTTACGGAGACACACGATGAGCGAACTCACCGCCCAATTCGACCAGGCCCAGGTCGACGTCAAGCAACTGACAGAGCGACCGGGCAACCTGACGCTGCTGCGCCTGTATGCGCTCTTCAAGCAGGCGACCGACGGCGACGCGCACGGCGACAAGCCGGGCTTCACCGACATCGTCGGCAAGTACAAGTACGACGCGTGGGAAGCGCTGAAAGGCACGACCCAGGATGCGGCGAAGCAGCAATACATCGAACTCGTCGAATCGCTGAAGAACGGCACGGCGTCCTGATCTGTCCCGCCTGCCGCGACAGTCAATCAATAGGCAATCAAATCAGTGGCGCAGCGCAGCAAATATCTCTATAATGCTGGCTGCGTCACCTCCCGCGCTCGGCTCGCAAGCCGTTCCGGCCCGACGCCTCGTAGCGTTAAGCTCCAATCCGGTTTAGAACCTGTCCCCTCCTGCTTCGACCCTCGCGGTCGTCAACTAGGCTGGCGGCCCCCGCTCCAGAAGCGCGCCGCACCCAAAACAGCTTCTAATGCCTCATCCGCCGACGGTTCGGCGGATTGCACCCGTTTCACGATTTGCTCGCTGAATCCGACGACTTGGGTATGCGCGATTGGCGCCGACGTTTCACCCACTGTGTTTCAAGGATTGTTATGACTTCGAGCATCAACTCCAGCCCGCTCAACGCGATCGCCGACCAGGCGCTCGGTCTCGAGAACGCCGCCGCACCGGCCGCGGTCGAACCGGCGTCGGACGAGCCGACTTTCGCGTCGCTCGGGTTGTCGCCGGAGATCGTCTCCGCGCTGCAGGCCGCCGGCTACGCCAAGCCGACGCCGGTCCAGCAGCGCGCGATTCCGGCCGGCATCGCCGGTCGGGACCTGCTGGTGTCGAGCCCGACCGGTTCGGGCAAGACGGCCGCATTCATGCTGCCCGCGATCGAACGTTTCGCGCAGCTCCAGAAGGCGCAGGCGCAGCAACCGCGTGCGCCGCGCGAACCGAATCAGGGCGACCGCCGTGCGCGCCGCCCGCAGCCCGTCGCCCGCCCGGGCCTGCTCGTGCTGACGCCGACCCGTGAGCTCGCGATGCAGGTCACCACGGCCGCGTCGACCTACGGCAAGCACCTGAAGCGCCTGCGCACGGTCAGCATCCTCGGCGGCGTCGCCTACGGCCAGCAGCTGATGCTGCTCGCGAAGAACCCCGAGATCCTGGTCGCCACGCCGGGCCGTCTGCTCGATCACCTCGAGCGCGGCCGCATCGACCTGTCCGAACTGAAGATGCTCGTGCTCGACGAAGCCGACCGCATGCTCGACATGGGCTTCATCGAAGACATCGAGACGATCGTCGCCGCGACGCCCGAGTCGCGCCAGACGATGCTGTTCTCGGCCACGCTCGACGGCAAGATCGGTTCGCTGACGAGCCGCCTGCTGAAGGATCCGGAACGCATCGAGATCCAGCAGCGCCTCGAATCGCGCGCGAACATCGCACAGACCGTCCATTACGTCGACGATCGCGACCACAAGGACCGCCTGCTCGATCACCTGCTGCGCGACGACGCGCTCGACCAGGCGATCATCTTCACGGCGACCAAGATCGATGCCGACCAGCTCGCCGGCCGTCTCGCCGACGCCGGCTTCGAATCGGCCGCGCTGCACGGTGACCTGCCGCAGGGCGCGCGCAACCGCACGATCCGTGCGCTGCGCGAGCGCCGCGTGCGCGTGCTGGTCGCGACCGACGTCGCAGCCCGCGGCATCGACATCCCGGGCATCACGCACGTGTTCAACTACGACCTGCCGAAGTTCGCGGAAGACTACGTGCACCGTATCGGCCGTACGGGCCGTGCCGGCCGTTCGGGCACCGCGGTGAGCCTCGTGCACCACGCCGAGCAAGGCGCGCTCAAGCGCATCGAGCGCTTCGTGCGCTCGCCGCTGCCGGTCAACGTGATCGAAGGCTTCGAGCCCCGCAAGGCACCCCCGCGCAACGATCGCGGCACCGGCGGCCGCGGCCGTCCGGGCGGCGGTAACGGCGGTCGTCGTTTCGGCGGCAAGCCGGGCGGCGGTCATGGCGGCAACGGCCGCAGCTACGGCGGCGGCAATGGCGGCGGCTGGAGCGGCAAGCCGGGCGGCAGCCGTGACGGCGGCCCGCGTCGCGACGGCCAGCGCAGCGGCGGCCCGCGTCGCAGCAATTCGGCGTCGTAAGCACGCCCCGGCGGCCCCCGTGGCCGCCCGCCCATCCGGCAAACCGGCGCACCCGCGCCGGTTTTTTTTCGTCCCGCGCCAAATTTCACGATGCGGAAAATTTTTTTGCGTCGTAAAAAATCATGCTGCGCAGCACAACCTTACAATTGCGAGATGGGAAAAATCGTTTCTCATTGCGAAACACAAAACACAAGTTGTTGATTAAAAACGATTAAAAAGTTTCAAACTTCCTGGTATAGCCCCTGTTTCACTCGGATCGGTTTGCCTAGACTCTTATACAAGACTTCTCAAAGCGGCACGCACCGCGCCCCGCTTCGAGAACAGCATCAGCACCGTCCGATTCGACCGATCTGGCAACACACCGCATCAAGGAGCTCATCATGTCGCGACAGCAACAGGCACAGGAACTGCAAAAGCAATGGGAAACCGATCCGCGCTGGAAGGGCATCAAGCGCAGCTACACGGCTGAGGACGTGGTGCGCCTGCGCGGCTCGATCGCCGTCGAGCACACGCTGGCCAAGCGCGGCGCGGAAAAGCTGTGGCACCTCATCAACGAAGAGCCGTTCGTCAACGCACTCGGTGCGCTGACCGGCAACCAGGCGATGCAGCAGGTGAAGGCCGGCCTGAAGGCGATCTACCTGTCGGGCTGGCAAGTGGCCGGCGACGCGAACGTCGCGGGCGAAATGTACCCGGACCAGTCGCTGTACCCGGCGAACTCGGTGCCGCTCGTCGTCAAGCGCATCAACAACACGCTGACGCGCGCCGACCAGATCCAGTGGTCGGAAGGCAAGAATCCGGGCGACGAAGGCTACGTCGATTTCTTCGCGCCGATCGTCGCGGACGCGGAAGCCGGCTTCGGCGGCGTGCTGAACGCGTTCGAACTGATGAAAGCGATGATCGAGGCCGGCGCCTCGGGCGTGCACTTCGAGGATCAGCTCGCGTCGGTAAAGAAGTGCGGCCACATGGGCGGCAAGGTGCTGGTGCCGACCCGCGAAGCGGTCGCGAAGCTGTCGGCGGCGCGTCTCGCGGCCGACGTAATGGGCACGCCGACCGTGCTGGTCGCGCGGACCGACGCGGAAGCGGCGGACCTGATCACGTCCGACATCGACGACAACGACAAGCCGTTCCTGACGGGCGAGCGCACGGTCGAAGGCTTCTTCCGCACGAAGCCGGGCATCGGGCAGGCGATCTCGCGCGGCCTCGCGTATGCGCCGTACGCCGACCTCGTCTGGTGCGAGACGGGCAAGCCGGATCTCGAGTACGCGAAGAAATTCGCGGAAGCGATCCAAAAGCAGTTCCCCGGCAAGATGCTGTCGTACAACTGCTCGCCGTCGTTCAACTGGAAGAAGAACCTCGACGACGCGACGATCGCGAAGTTCCAGAAGGAACTCGGCGCGATGGGCTACAAGTTCCAGTTCATCACGCTGGCCGGCTTCCATGCGCTGAACTACTCGATGTTCAACCTCGCGCACGGCTATGCCCGCACGCAGATGAGCGCGTTCGTCGAACTGCAGCAGGCCGAGTTCGCGGCGGCCGACAAGGGCTTCACGGCCGTCAAGCACCAGCGCGAAGTCGGCACCGGCTACTTCGACGCGGTCACGCAGACGGTCGAGCGGGAAGCCTCGACGACCGCGCTGCACGGCTCGACCGAAGACGAACAGTTCTTCGACGGCAAGAAGGTCGCGTAACGCGCGCAAGCGTCACGCCGATGCCGGCCCGTCACGCGACGGCGCGGCATCGGCGGCACCGGACAACAATCAGGGAGGAGACGGCTGGCGCGCGATCGACGTCGCGCGACCGGTCGCGCGCGGCCAGTGGCCGCCAGCAACGACGCGCGCCGGCTTCGTCCGGCGCGCCCTTTTTTCAGCGGCGCCGCCGTGCTGTCGCCCGGGCGGCTACGAACGACGGGCGCCGCGTCTACCGATAGACGATCACCGGAATTTTCGTATGGGTCAGCACGCGCTGCGTTTCGCTGCCGATCAGCAGGCTGCCGAGCCCGCGGCGTCCGTGGGACGCCATGAAGATCACGTCGCAGCCGCCACGTTCGGCCGCCTCGATGATGCCGAGGTACGGCGACGGATGCACGCTCGTCCAGCTGTCGCAATCGACGCCGGCCGCCTTCGCGGCTGCCTGCACGTCGTCCAGGTGCGCGCGCGCCTCGCGCTCGCTGCGCGCCCGGAAATCGGCGGGCGGCTCGATGATCACTTCGGAAAACGGCGAGTACGGATACTGCGGCAGGCACGCATAGGCCGTGACCCGCGCGCCGACCGCGCGCGCCAGGTCGATCGCGCCGTCGATCGCCTTCTGCGACAGTTCGGAACCGTCGGTTGGAACGAGGATGTGCCGGAACATCGCGCCCTCCTGCGTCAGACGCACCGCGCGCACCGCGAACCCATGCGGGCCGGCTCCGGCGCGTCGCGCATGCCAGTTTCGATTGTAGTGCGCGAAACCGGGCGACCGGCGCCGGCAGCGGGTTCGCCCTCATATCGGAAACGCGCGGGCCGGTGCGCCCTGCTCGCCCCGCCCTACTCGCCCCAATACCCCGGCCGTTCGTACGTATGTTTCAGGTAATCGAGAAACAGCCGCACGCGCAGCGGCAGGTGACGGCGCTGCGGAAACACCGCGTGGATGCCGATCGGTGGTGCCGCGAACGCGTCGAGCACGGTGACGAGGCGGCCGGCCGCGATGTCGTCGCCGACCTCCCACCACGATCGCCATGCCAGGCCGTAGCCGGCGAGGCACCATTCGTGCAGCACCGCGCCGTCCGAGCATTCCATCGTGCCGTTCACGCGGATCGACACCACCTTGTCGCCCTCCTGGAACGCCCAGCCGCGCTGCTGGTTCGCATTCGCGGCAAGCGCGAGGCAATTGTGGCGCGCGAGTTCCGCAAGCGTGGCCGGCGTGCCGCGCCGCGCGAGATACGCGGGGGACGCGACGCACACCCGCCGGTTCTCGCCGAGCTTCAGCGACACCAGCGACGAATCGGGCAGCTCGCCGAGCCGCACCGCGCAATCGAACCCTTCGTTGACGAGGTCGACCATCCGGTCGGACAGGTCGAGCGTGACCGACACGTCCGGATGCGCGCCGCTGAATTCGGGCACGAGCGGCGCGACGTGGCGCCGCCCGAAGCCGGCCGGCGCGGAAATGCGCAGGTGGCCGCTCGCCTTCACGCCGCCGGCGGACACGCTCGCCTCCGCGTTCTGCATGTCGTTGATGATCCGCTGGCAATCCTCGAGGAAGGCCGACCCCTCGAAGGTCAGCGTGAGCTTGCGCGTAGTCCGCACCAGCAGCTTCACGCCGAGCCGCTCCTCGAGCGCGTCGAGGCGGCGGCCGATGATCGCCGGCGCGACGCCTTCCGCATGCGCGGCCGCCGACAGGCTGCCCTTCGCCGCGACCGCGGCGAACGTTTCGATCTGTTTGAACCGGTCCATGACTCGCAGGGCGGCGCTCCCGCCCTTCAAATAGCTTGAGCCGTCAAGATTAGGTATATGAAAGTAAAAGATCAAGTGATGTTTAGCGTCTTTTTTAGCACTGACGAGCACGAATAAAATCGTTTCCGACCTCTGAAACTGGAGCGCAAGGCTATGTCGGCCACAACGACACTCTCCTCTCCCGACGCAATCCTCTTCGATGCATTCGGCACGTTGTTCGACGTGCATGCGGTCGTGGCCGCGGCAGAGCAGATGTTTCCCGGTCACGGGGACCGGTTGTCGCGGCTGTGGCGACGCAAGCAAATCGAATACTCGCAGTTGCGCACGCTCGCCGATCCGTCCGGCGCCCGCTATCGCCCGTTCCGCGACATCACGCTCGACGCGTTGCGGTTCTCCGCGCGCAGGCTCGGGCTCGCGCTGAACAGCGCGGCCGAGAAGCGGCTGATGGACGAATACGCGTGCCTGTCCACCTATCCCGACACGGTGCCCGCGCTGCGCAAGCTGCGCGCGCTCGACCCGCGCCCGCCGCTCGCGATCCTGTCGAACGGCAACCCGGAGATGCTCGACATCGCGATCAAGAGCGCCGGCATGACCGGCCTGTTCGATCGCGTGCTGTCGGCCGACGCGGTACGCGCGTACAAGCCGAGCCCGGCCGCGTACGCGCTCGGCACCGCCGCGTTCGGCGCGAACCCGCGCGACATCGTGTTCGTGTCGTCGAACGCCTGGGACGTCGCGGGGGCCGCCTGGTTCGGCTACACGACGTTCTGGCTCAACCGCACGGGTGCGCCTGCCGAGGAACTCGGCGCGCCGCCCGACGGCACCGGCAGCGGCATGGCCGACCTGCTCGCATTCCTCGCCACCCCGGCCCCGTCCGGCAGACCCGCGAACCGCGCGCGCCCCGGCCCGGGCGCATGACGTTCGCTGCGCTGCCGCCTTCCCCCTTCACCGAAACCGCAACTGACCGACCAAGGAGATGAGACTCATGAGCACCCCGATCACGCTGCCGCAAGGCATGGCGATCACCGGCGAAATCAAGCCGGGTTACGAAGCGATCCTGACGCCTGAAGCACTCGCACTCGTCGCGGCGCTGCACCGCGCGTTCGAGCCGCGCCGCCAGGCGCTGCTGCAGGCCCGCGTCGAACGCACCAAGCGCCTCGACGCCGGCGAGCGCCCCGATTTCCTGGCCGACACGAAGGCGATCCGCGAGGGCGACTGGAAGGTCGCGCCGCTGCCGGCCGACCTGCAATGCCGCCGCGTCGAGATCACCGGCCCCGTCGAGCGCAAGATGATCATCAACGCGCTGAACTCGGGCGCCGATTCGTACATGACGGACTTCGAGGATTCGAACGCGCCGAGCTGGACGAACCAGATCGACGGCCAGATCAACCTGAAGGACGCGGTGCGCCGCACGATCTCGCTCGAGCAGAACGGCAAGTCGTACCAGCTGAACGACAAGGTCGCGACGCTGATCGTGCGTCCGCGCGGCTGGCATCTCGACGAGAAGCACGTGACGGTCGACGGCCAGCGCGTGTCCGGCGGCATCTTCGATTTCGCGCTGTTCCTGTTCCACAACGCGAAGGAACTGATCGCGCGCGGCTCGGGCCCGTACTTCTACCTCCCGAAGATGGAAAGCCATCTCGAAGCGCGCCTGTGGAACGACATCTTCGTCGCGGCACAGGAGGCAGTCGGCGTGCCGCGCGGCACGATCCGCGCGACGGTGCTGATCGAGACGATCCTCGCCGCGTTCGAGATGGACGAGATCCTGTACGAACTGCGCGAACACAGCTCGGGCCTGAACGCCGGCCGCTGGGACTACATCTTCTCGGCGATCAAGAAGTTCAAGAACGACCGCGACTTCTGCCTGGCCGATCGCTCGAAGATCACGATGACGGTGCCGTTCATGCGCGCGTACGCGCTGCTGCTGCTGAAGACCTGTCACAAGCGCAATGCGCCGGCGATCGGCGGAATGAGCGCGCTGATCCCGATCAAGAACGATCCGGAAGCGAACGACAAGGCGATGGGCGGCGTGCGCTCGGACAAGCAGCGCGACGCGACCGACGGCTACGACGGCGGCTGGGTCGCGCACCCGGGCCTCGTGCCGATCGCGATGGAGGAATTCGTCAAGGTGCTCGGCGACAAGCCGAACCAGATCGCGAAGCAACGCGACGACGTGCAGATCGAAGGCAAGAACCTGCTCGACTTCCAGCCTGAAGCGCCGATCACCGAAGCCGGCCTGCGCAACAACATCAACGTCGGCATCCACTATCTCGGCGCCTGGCTCGACGGCAACGGCTGCGTGCCGATCCACAACCTGATGGAAGACGCGGCGACCGCCGAGATCTCCCGCTCGCAGGTGTGGCAGTGGATCCGCTCGCCGAAGGGCGTGCTCGACGACGGCCGCAAGGTCACCGCCGAGCTCGTGCGCGAATTCGCGAAGGCCGAGCTCGACAACGTGAAGCGGTCGGTCGGCGGCAACACGCAACCGTACGAGCGTGCCGCGGCGATCTTCGAACAGATGTCGACATCGGAAGGCTTCACCGAATTCCTGACGCTGCCGCTGTACGAGGAAATCTGACGACGCGGGCCGGGTCGCCCGGTCCTGCCCGCCGCCGGTCGCGCAACACGGCGGCATGAAAAAAGCGCCCCGCGGGGCGCTTTTCCTTTGCTGGGCAGCGGGTTCTCTATGCGGATGCGGCGGCGGCTTCCCGCTCGCGCCGGTGCTGGACCCAGTCGCCCGACACGATGCGCGGACGGTCGGCTGCCGCATGCGCGGCGACCGGATAGTAGACGCACGCATAGGCACGACCGCCGAGTTCGACGGTCACCGGCTCCTGCCGGAACAGCGTGTCGACGCCCGGATAGACGCGCTCGATCTCGTCGAGCACGGGCACCAGTCGCTCGTCGATCTCGTAGACGTCGCCCCACACGAGCGACCGGCCGGCCGGCCCGGGCACCATGCCCGGATACGTGCCGAAATCGTACAGTTCGCCCGGCAGTGCGGCCGCCCCGAGCAGCGTCGGCGCGGCGATCCCGTTCCGCGCGGCCGCCTGGCCGATGTCGTTGGCTTCTCCCGCTCTCAACGTGCCGTAGACGAATACATGGCGCATCGTGGTCCTCCTCTTCGATTCAGGTGTTGCCGTGCCGGGCCGTCGCGGCCGTGCCGCGGGCGCCGGCGTCGTTGGGGCGCTGCTTGTGCGAAAACGCGCCCGCATCGATAGACCGCGCCGGCGGCACGATGGTTCTTTTCGGCGCGACGCATCACGCTGGCCAGGGCTTGCGCCGGCCGGCACACGTGCTGCCCCATACAAAGTTCATTTGAACCGTGCATTATCGGCCGAAAAACCGCCGCATCCGCCTGCGCGGCGCCTTCTAAAATGACGGCATCGCCGCCGCGCCGACCGAATCGCCCATGAACCCGCCAGCCCAAGCCGACGCATCGAACCCGTACGACGTCATCGACATCCCGCCCGAGTTCGCGCCGACCCGCGTCCACCCGATGCGTGTCCGGGCACGGCAGGTCGACGCCGGACGCCGGATCCCGCTGCACACGCACGCGTGGGCGCAACTCGCGTATGCATCGCGCGGCGTGCTGCGCGTCGCGACGACCGGGACGACATGGATGGTGCCGCCTTCCCGCGCGATCTGGGTGCCGCCGCACGTCACGCACGAGGTCGTGATCGTCGAGGAAGCGTACTTGCGCACGCTGTACATCGACGAGTCGGTCGTGCCGGACGGGCTCGACGCATGCCGGGTGGTCGAAGTGACGGGCTTGCTGCGCGAACTGATCGTCGCGCTCGACGCGCGCGACCTGAGCGGCACCCGCGAACGGCTGCTGTGCGGGCTCGTGCTCGACGAGCTGAGCCGCGCCGAACCGCTGCCGCTCGCGGTGCCGATGCCCGACGAGAAGCGGCTGCGCATGCTGTGCGAGGCGGTGCTCGCGCAACCGGCGCATGCGGAATCGCTCGAACACTGGGCGAGCGAGGTGGGTGCGAGCACGCGCACGATCTCGCGGCTGTTCAGGCAGGAACTGGGCGTGAGTTTTTCGCAGTGGCGGCAGCAGGCGCTGCTCGCGCGCGCGATTCCGCTGTTGAACCAGGGGCGCCCGCTGTCGCACATCGCCCGCGAACTCGGCTACCAGAGCCAGAGCGCGTTTTCGGCGATGTTCCGGCGCGCGTTCGGCGAAAGCCCGCGCGCGTTCATGCTGCGCGGCTACGAGCATCGCGGCGCGGAAGACGGCATCGCAATCGACGACGCCCCCGACGACGACGCGATCGACGCCGCCCGCTGACCGTCGCCGCGTGGCCCCCGCGTGGGTAACCGTTACGCGCTCAAACCGGACGCACCATGTGGCGAATCGAGCCGAGCTGGGCCAGCCTCGGCCCGGTGACGCGGTAGCCCATACGCAGGTAGAGGCGCGCGGCCGGATTGTCGACGAACACACGCAACTGCAGTTCGTGCAGCCCGCGGGCGCGCGCCCAGCGATGCGACATGTCGAGCATGTAGGTGCCGGCGCCCTGTCCGCGATGGCCGGCCGCGATCTGCACGTCGCGGATGTGCAGCGAATCGCCCTCCTCGGTCACGCGCAGCACGCCGATACGTTCGCCGTCGGCTTCCAGGATGAAGTTTTCGGATTCGCGCCAGCTCGCATAGAACAGGTCGCTGCGCCAGACGAGCCCATGGCGCTTGTAATAGCCGCCCATATTGCCGTGCGTCAGCGCCTCGGCAAACGGAAAATCGCCAGGCTCCGCGGGCCGGAGCTGATACAGCAATCGCAGGTCGGTCGGATCGAGCATCGCGCAGGGGTCAAAAACGCATTCCGCCACGATAGCGCAGTCGCGGGCGGATGCAATCGCGAATTTCTCGTAGTGGCGCCGGATCGGCGATGCAAATGAAAAAGCCCGCACGAGGCGGGCTTTTTCATTTTCTGGCGGAGCGGACGGGACTCGCCTACATCCTGCAGGCCGCGGCTGCGCGTGCACGCGCAGCCCTTCGCGTCCCGCCGGAAGCCGCGCAGGCGGCTTCCTCCACTCCGCAGTCACGCGCCCGCACGCGGGCACGATCAACGGTGCAAATGAAAAAGCCCGCACGAGGCGGGCTTTTTCATTTTCTGGCGGAGCGGACGGGACTCGAACCCGCGACCCCCGGCGTGACAGGCCGGTATTCTAACCGACTGAACTACCGCTCCAGCTTTCTGCACCGTTACCAGCAGGACGTCGGTTACGTTCCTGCAAGCCTCGCGACACTTCTACGAAACGCCGCTGAATCTGGCGTCCCCTAGGGGATTCGAACCCCTGTACTCACCGTGAAAGGGTGATGTCCTAGGCCTCTAGACGAAGGGGACAACGTACTGCTTACATCTTTAACGCAAAAGCCCGCTCAAAACGTTCATTTGAACGGGCTTTGTTCTGGCGGAGCGGACGGGGCTCGAACCCGCGACCCCCGGCGTGACAGGCCGGTATTCTAACCAACTGAACTACCGCTCCAGCTTTCTTCACTCTTACCCGCAGGACCTCGTTCACGTCCTGCAAGCGTTGCGACACTTCTACTACGAAACGCCGCTGAATCCTGGCGTCCCCTAGGGGATTCGAACCCCTGTACTCACCGTGAAAGGGTGATGTCCTAGGCCTCTAGACGAAGGGGACAAACGTACTGCTTACATCTTTAATACAAAAGCCCGCTCAAAAACGTCTTGAACGGGCTTCGTTCTGGCGGAGCGGACGGGACTCGAACCCGCGACCCCCGGCGTGACAGGCCGGTATTCTAACCGACTGAACTACCGCTCCAACTTTCTGCACCGTTACCTGCAGGACGTCGGTTACGTTCCTGCAAGCCTCGCGACACTTCTACGAAACGCCGCTGAATCTGGCGTCCCCTAGGGGATTCGAACCCCTGTACTCACCGTGAAAGGGTGATGTCCTAGGCCTCTAGACGAAGGGGACATGATCTTTTCAGATCTGTCTGACTTTCGCTATTCACTCATCATCAACAGCGAAGGCCGAAATTCTAACTGCTTTAAATCATTTTGTGAAGCATTTATTACTTACTACCGCTGCTTCGCAAATCAATTCGTTCTGCTCTGATGGTGGAGGTAAGCGGGATCGAACCGCTGACCTCTTGCATGCCATGCAAGCGCTCTCCCAGCTGAGCTATACCCCCTTGCAGAACAGAAATGAGATTATATGGACCGAATTTGAACTTGTAAATACCCTTTTTGCGATTCGAGCGAAATTTTTTGCGAAGCCGCCGTGACACCCTGCGCGAGCGGCTTCGCATCCGCTCAAACCTCAGGCCAGCGCGGCCTCGATACGCGACACCACGACGTCACGACCGAACAGCACGAGCACCGCGTCGATCGACGGCGTATGCGTCGTGCCCGCCACCAGCAGGCGCACCGGCATCGCGAGCTGCGGCATCTTCAGCTTGTGCGCGCCGAGCGTCGCCTTCAGCGCGGCGGACACCGCTTCCTTCGTCCAGTCGGCCGCCTTCAGCGCGGCGACGAGATCGGCCAGTGCCGGGCGCACCGCATCGGTCACGTGCTGCGCGAGCGCATCGGCATCCGGCGCCGGCACGCGGTAGAACATCGCGGCGCCTTCGGCGATCTCCTTGACCGTCGTCGCGCGGTCCTTCATCAGGCCGACCACCGCATCGAGCGCGGGGCCCGTCGCGATCGCCGCGTCGTCGATCCCGAGCGCGTCGAGGAACGGCTTCGCCAGCGCGGCGAGGCGCGCGTTGTCCGCTTCCTTGATGTAATGGGCGTTCAGCCAGCTCAGCTTGCTGTGGTCGTACTGCGCGGGCGACTTGCCGAGATGCTCGAGGTCGAACCATTCGACGAACTGCTCGCGCGAGAAGATCTCCGCGTCGCCGTGCGACCAGCCGAGGCGCGCCAGGTAGTTGACGACGGCCTCCGGCAGGAAGCCGGCGTCGCGGTACGCCATCACGCTCATCGCACCATGCCGCTTGCTCATCTTCTCGCCCTGCTCGTTCAGCACGGTCGGCAGGTGCGCGTAGACGGGCGGCTCGCCGCCGAGCGCGCGCAGGATGTTGATCTGGCGCGGCGTGTTGTTCACGTGGTCGTCGCCACGGATCACGTGCGTGATGTTCATGTCCATGTCGTCCACGACCACGCAGAAGTTGTAGATCGGCGTGCCGTCCGGACGCGCGATCACGAGGTCGTCGAGCTCCTCGTTCGAGATCTCGACCCGGCCCTTCACCGCGTCGTCCCACACGACCGTGCCGGTCAGCGGGTTGCGGAACCGCAGCACCGGCTTCACGCCGGCCGGCGGCTCGGGCAGCACCTTGCCCGGCTCCGGACGCCACGTGCCGTCGTAGCGCGGCTTGAGGCCGGCCTCGCGCTGGCGTTCGCGCAGCGCGTCGAGCTCCTCGGCCGACATGTAGCACGGGTACGCGAGGCCCTGCTCGAGCATCTGCGCGAGCACCGCGCGGTAGCGGTCCATCCGCTGCATCTGGTAGATCGGGCCTTCGTCGAAATCCAGGCCGAGCCACTGCATCCCCTCGAGGATCGCGTCGACGGCTTCCTGCGACGAACGCTCGACGTCGGTATCCTCGATACGCAGCACGAACGTGCCTTTCATCTTGCGCGCGAACGCCCACGGATAGAGCGCGGAGCGGATGTTGCCGAGGTGGATGAAGCCGGTGGGACTCGGCGCGAAGCGGGTACGGACAGGACGGGTCATAAACGGTAACTCGAACGCCTGGGGCGCATGAATGATTCGACGCGGGATCGACGGCGACAGCCCGGACAGCACTGGGGCCGGCCGCGCCCGGAACGGGAAAGAAGCCGGAATTATACTCGCGCCGCCCTTCGCGCCAAGCGCGCCGCTTGCTTTATGATGTGCGCGCCGCGGCCGCCAGCCGGCGCCGCGCCGGCCGCGCGGTTTGTGCCGCGCGGCCGCTCGGAACCTATCGCCGCCGCGGGCCGCACGGCCCGCCGCCAAGCCGCCGGAGAACCATTCGATGTCGTCCCCTCGCCTGTCGCGCCGTCACTTCACGATCGCTTGCGCATCCGCCAGCCTCGCCGCCTGCACGTCGTTCGGCGACAAGTCCCGCCCCGACAACGCCGCGAATCCCGCGCAGTCGCGCGAGAAACCCGTGAAGATCGGCATCGCGCTCGGCGGCGGCGCCGCCCGCGGCTTTTCGCACATCGGCGTGCTGAAGGCGCTCGAGGCGCGCGGCATCCCGGTCGAGATCGTCGCGGGCACGAGCGCGGGCTCGGTGGTCGGGGCGCTCTATGCCGCCGGGATGAGCGGGCTGCAGATCAACAAGATCGCACTCGACATGGATCAGGCGGCGATCAGCGACTGGGCGCTGCCGTTCCGCTCGCGCGGGCTGCTGCAGGGCGTGGCGCTGCAGAACTTCCTGAACAAGACGCTCAACAACCGGCCGATCGAAAAGATGGCGAAGCCGCTCGGCATCGTCGCGACGGACCTGCAGAACGGCCAGCCGATCCTGTTCCAGCAGGGCAATACGGGGCTCGCGGTGCGCGCGTCGTGCAGCGTGCCGTCGGTGTTCGAGCCCGTGAAGATCGGCAACCGCGAATATGTCGACGGCGGCCTCGTGAGCCCGGTGCCCGCGTCGTTCGCGCGCAAGATGGGCGCGAGCTTCGTGATCGCGGTCGACATCTCGTCGCGGCCGGACGGCGCGGCGACCAACAACCCGATCGAGATGCTGCTGCAGACCTTCACGATCATGGGCCAGACGATCAAGACCTACGAGCTCGACAAATACGCGGATGTCGTGATCCGCCCGAACCTCGCAGCGATGGGCGGCAGCGACTTCAACCAGCGCAACGCGGCGATCCTCGCGGGCGAGGAAGCCGTCGCGCGCGTCATGCCCGAGCTGCAGCGCAAGCTCGCGGCGGCCCGCGGCGTCGCGGCGGCATAAGCGGCGCATCGCGGCGCGCGGCGCACGACAGCGAGCGCGCCACCGACGATGGCACCGCCACCAGCCGCTTGCGCACGCCCCAAAACAAAAAACCCTGCCGCCTTCCAGTGACAGGGTTTTTTGGATCCGGCGGTTCGCCGGCGAGCGTCGGTCAGTTGCTGCCGTTCGCCGCGTCGTCGCCGATCGTGGCACGCACGCGCTGGCGCAGGTCGTCGGCCTTCATCGGGAACTCCGACTCGAGCCGGCGCGCACCGGTGAAACGCTTTTCCCAGTAGCCGCTATCGAGATCGTCGACGCGAATCGTGCTGCCCGTCGACGGCGAATGCACGAACTTGTTGTCGCCGATATAGATGCCGACGTGCGAGAACGTACGGCGCATCGTGTTGAAGAACACGAGGTCGCCCGGCTTCAGGTTGCTCATGCTGACCTTCTCGCCGACGCGGCTCATCTCTTCGGCGCGACGCGGCAGCGACATGCCGAGCGTGTCCTGGAACACGTAGCGCACGAACCCGCTGCAGTCGAGGCCGGAATCCGGCGAGTTGCCGCCCCAGCGGTAACGCACGCCGATCATGTTCAGCGCACCGACGACGACGTCGCCTGCCTTGCCCGCCATGCCGGCAAGAAACGACTTCGCGCCGCCGCTCGACGACTGGGCATTGGTCTGCTGGGGGGAGGAGCTCGACCCGATTTGAGTCGAATTCGTGACATTCTGGTTAAAACTGCTGACTTCGTCGGCGAACGCGCCGGGAGCTGCTGCGAACAGGGCGCCGATAAACAGCCCGGCGAGGGTACGCGCGCATGCCTGGGTCAGGGATCGATGCTGCATTGGTCGATGGAATGTGCTTAAAAATCAGCTGATTGGCGGAAAATTTCGGTCGATACTAGCCAGCGCGTAATCGTTTGTCAAAACAAATTAAAAAATACAATCGAGATAGTCAGACCATTGGACGCCTATCACGCTTTCCAGACCGCTTTCAACAGCTTTTGTGTGTAAGGATGTGACGGTTTCGTGAAGATATCGGCCACGTCGCCGGACTCGACGATCGCCCCGTCCTGCATCACCGCGACCCGGTGCGCCATCGCGCCGATCACCTCCAGGTCGTGGCTGATGAATACATAGCCGAGGTTGTATTTCTGTTGCAAATTCGCGAGCAGCTTCAGCACCTGCTGCTGGATCGACACGTCGAGCGCGGACGTCGGTTCGTCGAGGATCAGGATGCGCGGCTCCAGCACGAGCGCACGCGCGATCGCGATCCGCTGGCGCTGCCCGCCCGAGAATTCGTGCGGATAGCGATGCAGCACCGTGCGGTCGAGGCCGACTTCGCGCAGCACGGCCAGCGACTTCGCGCGCCGCGCGTCCGGCGTGAGTTCCGGGCGATGCAGTTCGAGCCCCTCGCCGACGATCCGCTCGATCGTGTGACGCGGCGACAGTGAACTGAAGGGATCCTGAAAGACGACCTGCATATTCGAGCGCAGCGCGGTCTGTTCGCGGCCGCGATAGGTCGAGAGCGCACGCCCCTGGAATTCGATCTCGCCGTGGGCCGTCCTTTGCAGCCCGAGCAGCGCCATCGCGAGGGTCGACTTCCCGGAGCCGGATTCGCCGACGATCCCGAGCGTCTCGCCCTGCCGCACCGACACGGACACGTCCGCGACCGCCGTCACGGGCGTCGTGCCGAACCAGCCTGCGAAGCCCGGCCGCTTGCGCGCGAACTGCACGCTGACGTGGCGCGCATCGAGCACGACGGGCGCGATCGGCATCACCGGCGCGACCGCGCGCTGCGGCCGGCTGTTCAGCAGCCGCTGCGTATACGGATGCTCCGGCTCCGCGAAGATCCGCTCGACCGGCCCGCTTTCGACCAGCTTGCCGCGCTCCATCACCGCGACCCGCTCGGCGAAGTGCCGTACGAGGTTCAGGTCGTGCGTGATCAGCAGGATCGCCATCCCGCGCTTTTCCGCCTCCTCGCGCTGCAGCTCGAGCAGCAGGTCGACGATCTGCGCGCGGATCGTCACGTCGAGCGCCGTGGTCGGTTCGTCCGCGAGCAGGAGGCGCGGTCGGCAGGCGAGCGCCATCGCGATCATCGCGCGCTGCCGCTGGCCGCCCGACAACTGGTGCGGGTAACTGTCGACGCGCCGCTCCGGCTCCGCGATGCCGGTACGCGCAAGCAGCGCGATCGCGCGCTTGCGCGCCTCCACCGCCGTCACGCCGTCGTGCAGCACGATCGTCTCGCCGATCTGCGTGCCGATCGTGTACAGCGGGTTGAGCGCCGTCATCGGCTCCTGGAAGATCATCGCGATGTCCGAGCCGCGCAGCCCGCGCATCTCGCGTTCGCTCTTGCCGGCGAGGTCATGCCCGGCGAAGCGGATCGTGCCGCTCACGTCGGCGTCGCGCAGCAGCCGCAGGATCGACAGCGCGGTCACGCTCTTGCCCGATCCCGACTCCCCGACGAGCGCGACGCGCTCGCCGCGGCCGATCGCGAGCGTCACGTCGTCGACGGCCACCGTGTCGCCGAAGCGCACCTGCAGATGTTCGAGCGACAGCAGCGGCTCGCCCGCGTTCGATACGACCGTGCTGCTCATCGCTGGCCTCCTGCCGCGCGCACCGAGTCGGCGATCCGCGTGTCGAGCGCGTTGCGCAGCGCGTCGCCCATGAAGGTCAGCAGCAGCAGCGTCGCGACCAGCACGCCGAACGTCGACAGCGAGATCCACCATGCGTCGAGGTTGCCCTTGCCCTGCGCGAGCAGCTCGCCGAGGCTCGGCGTCGGCGGCGGCACGCCGAGCCCGAGGAAGTCGAGGCTCGTGAGCGCGAGGATCGCGCCGCTCATCCGGAACGGCAGGAACGTGATCACGGGCGTCATGCTGTTCGGCAGCACGTGGCGCCAGATGATCTGCCAGTTCGTGAGCCCCATCGCGCGGGCCGCGCGCACGTAGTCCTGCGTGCGGTTGCGCAGGAATTCGGCACGCACGTAGTCGGCCAGGCCGATCCAGCCGAACAGCGACAGCAGCACGATCAGCAGCAGGAAGCTCGGCTCGAAGATCGACGCGAAGATGATCAGCAGGTACAGCTCGGGCAGCGAACTCCAGATCTCGATCAGCCGCTGCCCGACGATGTCGATGCGCCCGCCGAAGAAGCCCTGCACGGCGCCCGCGGCGATCCCGAGCAGCGTGCCGATCGCGGTCAGGACCAGCCCGAACTCGACCGACACGCGGAACCCGTACACGAGCCGCGCGAGCAGGTCGCGCCCCTGCGCGTCGGTGCCGAGCCAGTTCGCACGCGACGGCGGCGCCGGGTTCGGCACGCTCGAGAAATAGTTCAGCGTGTCGTAGTAATAGCGGTTCGGCGGATACACGACGAAGTTGCCCGGCGCCTCGAGCCGCTTGCGGACGTACGGATCGAGATAGTCGGCCGGCGTCGGGAAGTCGCCGCCGAAGGTCGTCTCCGGATACGCATGGAACATCGGGAAATAGGTCTGGCCGTCGTAGCGCACGACGAGCGGCTTGTCGTTCGACCACAGCGGCGCCGCGAGGCTCGCGGCGAACGCGACGACGAAGATCACGAAGCTCCAGTAGCCGAGGCGCTGCTGGCGAAAGCGCTGCCAGACGCGGCGCGCGGGCGACGGCGACACGCGCGCACGGGCCGCGTCGATGCGGGACGACACGACGGCCCGGTTCATCGCGCACCTCGCCCGGCGAGCGCGGGCAGGCGGACAGGCGCGCCGGCGAGTGGCGTGCTGGCGGACGGTTTCATGTCAGCGCTCCAGGTTGTCGAATTGAATGCGCGGGTCGACCCACACATAGCAGAGGTCCGAGATCAGCTTGGTCGCGAGCCCGATCAGCGTGAACAGGTACAGCGTGCCGAGCACGACCGGATAGTCGCGCCGCACGACCGACTCGTACGACAAGAGCCCGAGGCCGTCGAGCGAGAACAGCGTCTCGATCAGCAGGCTGCCCGTGAAGAACGCGCCGATGAACGCGGCCGGAAACCCGACGATCAGCGGCAGCATCGCGTTGCGGAACACGTGCTTCCACAGCACGGTGCGCTCGGCGAGCCCTTTCGCGCGCGCGGTCAGCACGTATTGCTTGCGGATTTCGTCGAGGAACGCGTTCTTCGTGAGCATCGTGATGACCGCGAAGCTGCCGACGACCGACGCCGTGATCGGCAGCGCGATGTGCCACAGATAATCGAGCACCTTGCCGGCGAGCGACAGCTGGGAAAAGTTGTCCGACGTGAGCCCGCGCAGCGGGAACAGCTGCCAGAACGAGCCGCCGCCGAACAGCACGAGCAGCAGCACGCCGAGCACGAAGCCCGGAATCGCATAGCCGACCAGCACGACGAGGCTCGTCGCGACATCGAACGGCGAGCCGTTGCGCACGGCCTTCGCGATGCCGAGCGGCACGGAGATCAGGTAGGTGACGAAGAACGTCCACAGCCCGATGCTGATCGACACCGGCAGCTTCTGCACGACCAGCGACCACACGCTCTGGTGGCGGAAGTAGCTGTCGCCGAGATCGAAGCGCGCGAAACGCTTCAGCATCAGCCAGTAACGCTCGAGCGGCGGCTTGTCGAAGCCGTACAGCGCCTTGAGCTGTGCGAGCTGCTGTGCGTCGACGCCGGTGTGCGCGCGCATTCCGAACGGCGCCGCGCCCTGCTCCGTCGCGCCCTTGCGCAGTTCCTGCACGGCCTGTTCGACCGGGCCGCCCGGCACGAACTGGATCACCGCGAACGTGAGCGTGAGCACGCCGACGAGCGTCGGGATCATCAGCAGCAGGCGTTTGAGGATGTAGCTCCACATAGGGCGTCGACTCGCGATCGATAGGCTGGGTTGAACGAAGGGCCGGCAGGCTTCAGTGATCGGGCTTGGCCCACCAGGTCGATACGACCCAGCCCTCGGCCGAATAGTACAGCGGCAGCGTTTGCGGATAGCCGAGCGTGCGCTTGTATGCGATCCGGTGCGTGGTGCTGTACCACTGCGGAACGGCGTAATAGCCGTGCATCAGCACGCGGTCGAGCGCATGCGTCGCGTCGAGCAGGTCCTCGCGCGTCTGCGCGGCGCCGAGCGCATGCAGCAGCGCGTCGACGGCCGGCGACTTCAGGCCGATGATGTTGTCGGAGCCCGGCTCGTCCGCGAACTTGCTGCCGTAGCGCGAGAACTGCTCGGCGCCCGGCACCTGCACACCCGGCAGGCGAACCGTCGTCATGTCGTAGTCGAACGCGTCGAGGCGCTTCTGCAGCAGCGCGTAATCGGCCGTGCGAAAACGCGCGTCGATACCGAGCTTCGCGAGATTGCGCTGGTAGGCGGTCACGACGCCTTCCATCGCCGCGCCCGAATCGTCGAGGATCTCGAACGTGAACGGCTCGCCCTGCGCATTGCGCAACGCGCCGTCGCGGTAGGTCCAGCCGGCCTGCGCGAGCAGCGCGCGCGCCTTCAGCAGGTTCGCGCGCAGCGAGCCCGGCGGGTTCGTGTTCGGCTGCGTGACCATCGGGCCGAACACGGCCGGGTCGAGTTGCGTGCGCAACGGCTCCAGCAGCTCCAGTTCGCCCGGGCCCGGCGTACCGGTCGCCTGCAGGTCGGTATCGGCGAAATAGCTGTCGAGGCGCGTGTACGCGCTATAGAACAACTGGCGGTTCAGCCATTCGAAGTCGAACGCGAGATCGAGCGCCTGGCGCACGCGCACGTCGCGAAACAGCGGCCGGCGCAGGTTCATGAAGAAGCCCTGCATGCCCGCGCCGTTGTGCTGGCGGAACTCGCGCTTGACGAGCTCGCCGCTGTCGAAGCGCTTGCCGACGTCGCGCCGCGTCCAGTTGCGCGCGATGTATTCGACCAGCACGTCGTACTCGCCGGCCTTGAACGCCTCGAGCCGCGCGACGCCGTCGCCGTAGAGCTTGTAGACGATCCGCTCGAAGTTGTCGGTCCCGACCCGCACCGGCAGGTCGGCGCCCCAGTACGCGGGATTGCGCCGATAGGTAATCGTGCGGCCGTTGTCGTAGCGCTCGATCAGGTACGGGCCGCTGCCGATCGGCTGCTCGAACGCGAGCTGGTCGAACGGAATCCGCGAACCGTCCGCGCGCAGCCCCCACTTGCGCGAGAACACCGGCACGCCGCCGGCGATCAGCGGCAGCTCGCGGTTCGTGCTGCGGAACTCGAAACGCACGGTCGCGGGATCGACCACCACCGCCTTCGCGATCTCGGCGAAATACGCGCCGAACTGCGGTGCGGCCTGCTTGCTCTTCAGCGTGTCGAACGAAAACCTGACGTCGTCGGCCGTGACCGGATCGCCGTTCGAAAAGCGCGCGCGCGGGTTCAGGTGAAACGTGACCGAGCGGCGGTCCGGCGCGATCGCGATGTCGTCGGCGAGCAGCCCGTAGGCGGATGCCGGTTCGTCCATGCTGCCGGTCGCGAGGCTCTCGAACAGCAGGTCGATGCCCGGTGCGGGGTTGCCGCGCATCGTGAACGGATTGAACTTGTCGAACGACGTGAGCCGGCTCGGGTTCGCGAGCACGAGCGTGCCGCCCTTCGGCGCGTCGGGGTTCACGTAGTCGAAATGCCTGAAGCCCGGCGGATATTTCGGCTCGCCGTACTGCGCGATTGCATAGGCCGCGTGCGCGGCGGTTGCAGCCAGTACCGCCTGTAGTGCCCATGCTGCCGCCGTGCGGCCGGCGGCCCGTACCGCATGCGCGGCGCCGAAGCGGATGCGGGTGGCGGCGGTCCGGGGCGAACCCTTCGTCATAGAGGCCCTGTCGGTCGATTGAGGGATGGAACGTGGGTCGATTCTACCCATTCAATTCGACGTCGAGCCAACTTGCGGGTTTTCGCGCATGGCACCGGCACGTTGCGGCTGCCGCGTGCGACTCGCACCGGCAAAGAAAAACCGCCCGGTGTTCAGTTCACACGGGCGGTTTTCCTTCGAGGGCGCGCACGCATCGCGCGTGCGCCGCAGATCGATCAGCGCCAGCCGTTGTGACGGCCGTTGTCCCAGTGACCGCGATCGCCATGCCAGCCGCGGCCATGATGGCGATACCACTCGTCGCGCCCCCAGTAGCGGCGGCCGTCCCAATAGCGATCGCCGTGCCAGCCGATCACGATCGCCGGGGCCGGCGCGTAGACGGGCGCCGGCGCATACACGGGCGCCGGCTGGTAGACGACCGGCGGAGGCGGCGGCGCATACACGGGCGCGGGGGCGACGTAGACCGGAGCCGGCACGCCGACGTTGATCCCGACATTGACTCCCGCCATTGCTGCGCCCGACACGAGCAAGGCCGTCATACCGGTCAAGAGCGAGGCAATACGCAAAGTCTTCATGGATTCCTCTTCGAGTTGTTTCATGTGTGATTCGACTATAACGGCACGCACAGTCTCCGCATATTTCAAGTTTGTAAGAACTGATGCGCTGCATCGCACGTGGAGGCGTCCGCTAACGTCTTGTAACAATTGACGCGCTGCCGCGACGTCCGTTCCGCCGTTTCCTGAAACATCTTTCATCCTGGCCCGCGTCCGGCGCCGAGCGACGCCACGCACACCGCGCGGCCACAATGACAAAGGCGGCACTCGCGTGCCGCCTTTGATGCATGAATGCGCATGGAGATCGTCCGCTGCGCCGCGATGCCGCTCAGCCGCTCTGGGCTCAGCGCGACATCATGTTCATGCTGACGTTGTGCATCACCCACAGCGTGCCGACGATCAGGATCGCCGCCGTCAGCACGGTGTAGCTGAACGCCATCACGTTCCAGCGTTGGCCGGACGAACCGTTCATGTGCAGGAAGTACACGAGGTGCACGACGATCTGCACGAATGCGAGCACGGCGAGCGCGATCAGCGATGCGTGCGGCGACAGCACGCCGCCCATCACGAGGCCGAACGACGCGGCCGTGAGCAGCACCGACAGGATGAAACCGGCGACATAGCCGCCGACGCTGCCGTGCCCTTCTTCGAGTTGCGACGAATGCGAATGGGCCATTTAGATCACGCTCGCGAGATAGACAAAGGAAAACACGCAGATCCACACGATGTCGAGGAAATGCCAGAAGAGGCTCAGGCACGTCAGACGCCGCAGGTCGCGATCGGTCAGGTCGCCGCCGCGCAGCACGACCTGCCCGGCGAGCACGATCATCCACACGAGGCCGGCCGTCACGTGCAGCCCGTGCGTGCCGACCAGCGTGAAGAACGCCGACAGGAACGCGCTGCGCTGCGGGCCCGCGCCTTCCGCGATCAGGTGCGAGAACTCGCGCAGCTCCATCGCGAGGAACGCCGCGCCGAGCACGAATGTCACCGCGAGCCACGCGAGCAGCGCGCCGCGCCGCTGCTTGTACGCGGCCAGCATCGCGAAGCCGTAGGTGATGCTCGACAGCAGCAGCGCGGCGGTTTCCACCGCGACGCCCGGAATGTCGAACAGGTCCTTCGCGGTCGGACCGCCCGCGTACTGGTTGCCGAGCACCGCGAACGTCGCGAACAGCGCCGCGAAGATCACGCAGTCGGTCATCAGGTACAGCCAGAAGCCGAACACCGAGTGCGACGGCGGATGGTCGTCGTGCTCGAGCAGGGTTGCGCTCAGGGTTTTCTGCAACATCAGTTGGCCTCCAGTTCCACGTCGTCGACACGCGTGGCCACGCGCGCCGCCGGTTGCTTCTCTTCGATCCTGCGCACCTTCGACGCCGGGATGTAGTAGCCGTCGTTGTCACGCGAGCTGTAGACCACGAGCGTCGCGACGATGCCGACCAGGCCGCCGATCGCCATCCACCAGATGTGCCACACCAGCGCGAAGCCCAGCACCAGGCTGAAGACCGCGACCACGAGACCCGCGCACGTATTCGACGGCATGTGGATGTCGCGGATCGCCGCCGGGTTCGGCCGGCCGTCGCCGCGTGCCTTCATGTCGGCGTACGCGTCGAGCGTGCGCACCTGCGGGATCACCGCGAAGTTGTACTCGGCCGGCGGCGACGAGGTCGCCCATTCCAGCGTGCGGCCGCCCCACGGGTCGCCCGTGGTGTCGCGATATGCCGGCAGGTTGCGGTTGCGGATACTGACCACCAGTTGCAGCAGCTGGCACGCGATGCCGATCGCGATCAGCACGGCGCCGAACGCGGCGACCAGCAGCCACGGATGCCACGCCGGATTGTCGTAGTGGTTCAGGCGCCGCGTCATGCCCATGAAGCCGAGCACGTAGAGCGGCACGAACGCGACGTAGAAGCCGACCTGCCAGAACCAGAACGCAGCCTTGCCGAGCTTCTCGTTCAGCTTGAAGCCGAACGCCTTCGGGAACCAGTAGTTGAAGCCCGCGAGATAGCCGAACAGCACGCCGCCGATGATCACGTTGTGGAAGTGCGCGATCAGGAACAGGCTGTTGTGCAGCACGAAGTCCGCGCCCGGGATCGCCATCATCACGCCGGTCATGCCGCCGAGCGTGAACGTGACCATGAAGCCGATCGTCCACAGCACCGGCGTCGTGAATTCGATCCGGCCGCGGTACATCGTAAACAGCCAGTTGAACACCTTCACGCCGGTCGGGATCGCGATGATCATCGTCATGATGCCGAAGAACGCGTTCACGTTCGCACCGGAGCCCATCGTGAAGAAGTGATGCAGCCACACGAGGAACGACAGCACCATGATCGCGCAGGTCGCATACACCATCGTCTTGTAGCCGAACAGCGGCTTCTTCGAGAACGTCGCGATGACTTCCGAGAAGATGCCGAACGCCGGCAGGATCAGGATGTACACCTCCGGATGGCCCCACGCCCAGATCAGGTTCAGGTACAGCATCGCGTTGCCGCCGGCTTCGTTCGTGAAGAAGTGCATGCCGAGGTAGCGGTCGAGGCCGAGCAGCGCGAGCGTCGCGGTCAGGATCGGGAACGACGCCATGATCAGCACGTTCGTGCAGAGGGCCGTCCACGTGAACACCGGCATCTTCATCAGCGTCATGCCCGGCGCGCGCATCTTGATGATCGTCACGAAGAAGTTCACGCCGGTCAGCAGCGTGCCAACACCCGAAATCTGCAGCGCCCACAGGTAATAGTCGACCCCTACCCCCGGGCTGAACTGCAGCTCCGACAGCGGCGGATACGCGAGCCAGCCGGTCTGCGCGAACTCGCCGATCACGAGCGAGATGTTGATCAGGATCGCGCTGACCGCCGTCATCCAGAACGAGAGCGAGTTGATGAACGGGAACGCGACGTCGCGCGCGCCGATCTGCAGCGGCACGACGAGGTTCATCAGGCCGACCATGAACACCATCGCCATGAAGAAGATCATGATCACGCCGTGTGCCGTGAAGATCTGGTCATAGTGGTGCGGCGGCAAGTAGCCGGGCGCGTTGTACGCGAGCGCAAGCTGCATGCGCATCATGATCGCGTCGGCGAAGCCGCGCAGCAGCATGATCAGCGCGACGATGATGTACATCACGCCGAGTTTCTTGTGGTCGACCGTCGTCAGCCATTCCGTCCACAGCCACTTCCAGCGGCCGGTGATCGTCAGTGCGGCGAGAATGCCCAGCACGACCAGCCCCATGAAGGCGCCTGCCACCATGATGATGGGCTGATCGAACGGGATCGCCGCTAGTGTGAGTTTGCCGAACATGCGTTACCCCTTCGTGCCGCAGGCGGCGTCCTTCAGATCGAGGACGTGGCCATCGTTGTATTTCGCGATGATGTTGTGGAAGAGCCGCGGATCGACCGACGAGAAGTAGCGCACGGGCGCCTTCTCGCTCGGCTGCGCGACGGTGCCGTACACGGTCGCGTCGAGCCGGTCGGGCGAGGCCTTGACCTTCTGCACCCATGCGTCGAACTGTTCGCGCGGCTCGGCGAGCGTGCGGAACTTCATGTCGGAGAAGCCGCGGCCGCTGAAGTTGGCGGAAGTGCCCGCGTAGTCGCCGGCTTCATCGGCGATCAGGTGCAGGCGCGTCTGCATGCCGGCCATCGCATAGACCTGGCCGCCGAGCTGCGGAATGAAGAACGAGTTCATCACCGAATCCGACGTGATGCGGAAATTCACCGGCGTGCCGACCGGAATCGCGAGCTGGTTCACCGACGCGATGCCGAGTTCCGGATAGATGAACAGCCACTTCCAGTCGAGCGCGACGACCTCGACGTCGATCGGCTTCACCGACGACTCGAGCGGCTTGTACGGATCGAGCTCGTGCGTGGTTTTCCACGTGAGCACGCCGAGGAACAGGATGATCAGCGTCGGCACCGTCCAGATCACGACCTCGATCGCGGTCGAGTGCGACCAGTTCGGCGCATAGGCGGCGTTGCGGTTCGATGCGCGGTAACGCCACGCGAACCACAGCGTGAGCAGGATCACCGGCACGACGACGATCAGCATCGCCCATGTCGAGGTCGCGATCAGCGCCTTTTCGGCGGCCCCGACGCTTCCTTTCGGATTTAGTACATCTAAATTACAGCCTGACAGGCTCAGCGCCGCGCCGATCGATATCAGCGCCGTCCAGCCTTTTGAAGCTCTTCTTTTCATCACACAGCCCGAGGGTCATTGAATCCGTTGCGTTTGCCCGATGCGCATTCGATCCACGAAAGTGGCCGAATCATACGTCGCGCGGGCGCGGCGAAAAACCGGTGGGTGCGACAAATCATCATTGCAGAATCCGCAGTGAGACAGATTGTCGCGGGGCAATTTCACGCAGCCGGGAGGCGGCCGCGGGCCTCGGGTCTCACGCCGAGGGCCTTGAGACGGCCGAAATCGGCGAAAAACCGCGGGCTCGTGTCCGCCCTGCCCCGATGAATGCGCGCGCAACGATGTCCGCATCGGCACGCGATGCGGACATCGTGCGCGGCGTCACGCGCTCAGCCGTGCGCCGCGGCCATGTACGCCGGCTGCGCCGGTGCGCCGCCGTCCCCGGCCGGCAGCTTCGAACGGCTCGCTTCCTCGATCAGCCGTGCGACGGTCGGATCGATCGCGTCGGTGAACGGCTTCGGATCGACGCCCACCATCAACACGATCAGCGCGAGCGACGCGAACATCACGATCTCGCGACGGCTCAGGTCGGCGAGCTTCGCGATACGCGGACCCGCGATCTTGCCGAACACGACGCGCTTGACCATCCACAGCGTGTACGACGCGCTGAGGATCAGCGTGAGTGCCGCGATCGCGCCGATCCAGAAGTTGACGCGGATCGCGCCCATGATGACCATGAACTCGCCGACGAAGCCCGACGTGCCCGGCAGGCCGACGTTGGCCATCGCGAACAGCAGCGCGAACGTCGCGAAGCGCGGCATCACGCCCGCCACGCCGCCGTACGCGGCGATCTCGCGCTGCTTCGTGCGATCGACCAGCACGCTCACGCACAGCAGCATCGCGCCCGCGACGAAGCCGTACGACACGAGCTGCACGATCGCGCCTTCGACGCCGATCTGGTTGAACAGGAACAGCCCGAGCGTGACGATCCCCATGTGCGCAACCGTCGAATACGCGAGCAGCTTGCCGAGATCGGTCTGGGCGAGCGCGATCAGGCTCGCGTAGACGATCGCGAACAGCGACAGCGCGATCACGGCCGGCGCGAAGAAGTGGCTCGCGTCCGGCGTGATCGGCAGCGCGAAGCGCAGGAAGCCGTAGCCGCCGAGCTTGAGCATCGCGAGCATCAGCGCGGCACCCGTCGGGCCGTCGGTGTAGACGTCGCGCAGCCACGTATGAACCGGCCACATCGGCACCTTGACCGCGAACGCGGCGAAGAAACCGAGGAACACCAGCAACTGCGGCGCGAAGCCGAGCTGCAGCGTGCGCCATGCATTCATGTCGAACGTATGCGACTTCGCGTACAGGTACAGCATCGCCATCAACAGCAGCAGCGAACCCGCGAACGAGATGAAGAAGAACTTCACGGCCGCGTAGACGCGATGCTCCCTGCCCCACGTGCCGATCAGCAGGTACAGCGGAATCAGCGTCGCCTCGAAGAAGATGAAGAACAGCAGCCCGTCCTGCGCGACGAACACGCCGACCATCAGCCCCGACAGGATCAGGAACGACGCGTAGTACTGCGCGACGCGCACCGTCACCGCTTCCCACGACGCGATCACGACGACGAGCGTCGTGAAGGCGGTCAGCACGACGAGCCACAGCGACGCGCCGTCGATCCCGACACGCCAGCCGGCGTTGAAAGCCGCCAGCCAGTTGCGGGTTTCGGCGAACTGCATCGCGGCCGAGTGCGAATCGAAACCGGTGACGAGCGGCACGACGGCGGCCAGCCCCGCGAGTGCGCCGACCAGCGCGATCAGCCTCGTGCGATGCGGATGACGGTCGGAACCGGCGCGCAGCAGGCACGCGCCGAACAGGATCGGAACCCAGATCGCCAGGCTCAGAAAGGGGAAATCATGCATGTCAACAGGCCTTGAGAGGGTCGCGCGCTGCATCGGAAACAGGCGTGACGAAGGAAACGAAATCAAATCGACAGATAGATTTCGCGGACCGCCAATGTTGGCAAAATGTAAAGCGGAATCAGGGCAAAGCTTGACGCCGCTCAAGCGCAATCGGGTTAACCAGCATAAGGCGAATGATTATTTTTTGCATCGCAGCAGAGGAGCTTTTCACGACGCCCGGATAGATCGCTGATTTTTATGTGTAATTTTTCGTATTGTGATGCGACGCCGAGCGCACGAATCGGTGCGATGCCGCATTTTTGGCCGGAAGACCGATTCTTCGGGGCGCAAGCGTGGAATGCGGGGAAGGATGAATGAGAGCGATTCAAACCTTACACGGATACTTTCATTTTTATTTCACCGGCCGCCGATCGCCGCGATCCGGAACACCGGAAATCGCGGCGCATTCCGTCAGCGTTGATGGCTCAGCCTGTCCCATACGCGCATCGTCACCGCGCGATAGTGGTTGTGTTGCGCGGGGAAATGGACGAAGCGGCTGTCGCGCGTCGCATAGACCGGCGATGACGCGAGCGACATCGCATCGACGATGTAGCGCGCGTCGATCATGCCCGCCTCCAGCAGTTCGACATAGATCGCCTGCTGGTCGCCGCCGCTCGCATAGACCGACGACCGATCGCCGATGCGCTCGATCCGCGCACATATGCGTTCGACCAGTTCGCGCATTGGCGCGACGTTACGCACGCCGATCATGCACGAGTTGATCGCCCAGGCCGTGTGGTCGGTGCCGATCACGAAATCGCGGCCGTCGACCACGCCGTCGACCGTCTGGCGCTGGTCGATCGCGAGGATGTCGGCGTCGACCCAGAACACGAACGCGTGATCCGGCAGATGTTCGCGAATCAGGTGCAGCTTCGCCCAGTTCGCATCGACGCCGGCCGGCAGGAGCGCGGGCGGTTCGCGATACGCGTGGTACGCATAGCCGTGTCGCGTGCAGTAGCGAACGAAGTTCTCTTCGTGAAGATCGCCGTAACCGGCGATGTGCGACGTGTGCAGGCTCACGAACGCAATGCTTGCATGCGGGTTCAGGTGTCGCGCCGGTTCGCGCGGGCGTTGCTGCGCGGTGCGCCAGTCGTCCATCGCGCTCGGTTGCTCGCCCCGCTGGACACGCGCCGCGTCGTCGACGAGCGCGAGCACGTAGCGAAAGTCGTAGTCGGGCGTCGGCGCCCATACGCCATCGATCTGCTGCCATTCGGGCGCCTGGTGCGCCACGAGCGGATGCGCGCCGACGACCGCGTCGATCGCTAGCCCGTCGCGCCATACCGTCTGGGCCGACGCGAAATGGCCGGTCGCGAGCGGCTGATCGAACGGCAGCGGCGGGAAGTGCTCGGCAAGCAGCGTCGCCTCGCATGCGGGTTGCCGCTCGGGCAGGCGCATCGCCCACTTGCCGAGCTCGACCACCAGCTTGCGCAAGCACTCGCGCACGTCGGGCACGTTGCGAAAGATCATGCCGCTCGCGGCGGGCAACGACGACTTCGAGGTCTGCGTCGTGACGATCGCGTCATAACCGTCCGCGACGGCCGGCAACGCATGCTGGCCGAACACGACCGAGAACGAATCGAGCACGAGCAGCAACGCGCCCTGCTCCATCGCGACGAGCTGCGCGATGATCGCGTGGTACTTGTGCAGCACCTGCTGGCGCTCGCCGTACACGTGCGTGCCGTCGACGATCGCGTGCCGGTAGCCGTGGGCCCGCGCGTAACGTTCGTGATTGTCGACGAGCCCGTCGACGGGACGGTGCGAAAGGATGGTCAGTACGGAATGCATGCGTGCCGGAACTCCCGATTGAGCCGCGCGAGGCGATACGCCTATTTAGCGCATGAGCGCCGCTCGAGTCGAGCATTGATTGGCTGTCCGGACGAAGCGTGGCGCCGGGCGGTGCGTGCGGAAACGACGCCGGAAAAGAAAAAGCCCCGCAAGTCCGAGAACTTGCGGGGCTTTGTCACCGCTTTTGGCGGAGACGGAGGGATTCGAACCCTCGATCCAGGTTTTGGCCCAGATGCTCCCTTAGCAGGGGAGTGCCTTCGACCTCTCGGCCACGTCTCCCAAACTTTCGCTCGCACCAGGGAGGCAGTGCGACGAGAACGAGATAATATAGGGTTTCGAACCGTGAGTCAATTTCCGTGATGCATTTTCTTCAATGCATCACGAAAAAATTCACGCGGCCTGGTCGAGTTCGAATGCCTTGTGCAGCGCGCGGACGGCCAGCTCCATGTATTTCTCGTCGATCAGCACCGAAATCTTGATTTCGGACGTCGAGATCATCTGGATGTTGATGCCCTCTTCCGACAGCGTGCGGAACATCTTGCTCGCGACGCCCACGTGCGAACGCATGCCGACGCCGACGACCGACACCTTCGACACCTTCGGGTCGCCCTGCACGCGCTCGGCGCTCACATGGCCCTGCACCTGGTTGGTGAGGATGTCCATCGCCTTCTGGTAGTCGCCGCGGCCGACCGTGAACGTGAAGTCCGTCTTCCCTTCGACGCTCTGGTTCTGGATGATCATGTCGACGTCGACGTTCGCGTCGGCGACCGGGCCGAGGATCTGATACGCGATGCCCGGCTTGTCGGGCACGCCCATCACCGCAATGCGTGCTTCGTCGCGCTGGAACGCGATGCCGGAAATGACTGCCTTTTCCATGGTCTCGTCTTCTTCAAAAGTAATCAGGGTGCCCGAGCGCATTTCTTCGTCGAGCGCAATCAGCGGATCGGTCAGGCTCGACAGCACGCGCGTCTTCACCTGGTATTTGCCGGCGAATTCGACCGAGCGGATCTGCAGGACCTTCGAGCCGAGGCTGGCCATTTCCAGCATTTCCTCGAACGTCACGCGATCGAGGCGTCGCGCCTCTTCGACCACGCGCGGGTCGGTCGTGTAGACGCCGTCGACGTCCGTATAGATCAGGCACTCTTCGGCATCCAGCGCGGCCGCGACCGCCACCGCCGACGTGTCCGAGCCGCCGCGGCCCAGCGTCGTGATGTGGCCGTCCGGATCGACGCCCTGGAAGCCCGTGATGATCACGACCTTGCCGGCGTTCAGATCGGCCTTCACGCGCTCGTCGTCGATCGAGTGGATGCGCGCCTTCGTGAACGCGCTGTCCGTCTTGATCGGCACTTGCCAGCCGGCATAGCTCACGGCCTCGACGCCGATTTCCTGCAGCGCGATCGACAGCAGGCCGACGCTGACCTGCTCGCCGGTCGACGCGATCATGTCGAGCTCACGCGGGCTCGGCTGGCTCGAAATCTCTTTCGCGAGACCGAGCAGACGGTTGGTTTCGCCGGACATCGCGGACGGCACGACCACCATCTGGTGCCCGGCCTGATGCCATTTTGCGACGCGTTTCGCGACGTTCTTGATGCGCTCGACCGAGCCCATCGAAGTGCCGCCGTATTTGTGTACGATGAGTGCCATTGTCGTTCTGAACTGGAGGAGAAGCCGCACGGGCGCGCTGGGCAGGCCGCGTTGCCGTTCGGTCACGCGGCTTGTGGCTGTGGACGGACGACGAGGGGGACGGCTGGGACGCAACACGCAAGCGTGACGGATTTTGCCCGGAAGGCCGATCAGGCCGCGCAAACCGGGTACGTCACGCGGAAAACCTGCACAAATCGCTCAAAAATCGAGCCGAGCAAACGACCGAGCGTACCCGATAGAGGCCCGCTTGACAAGCCGCTCGCCGGTTCGGCAAGCGTTCCGGCGCTGTTTACCAAATGGTGAAAACCGGCGCGCGATCGCGCGGCGGCAAGCGTGTCGCCGCTATGCGATCAGCAGGTCGGGACGCCATTCGATCCGGCGCCACGCGCCGGCATCGGCCAGCCCGTCGCCGTGATTCACGCCGAGCCGCGGCACGTAGACGAGCCGGTCGCCCGCAAACAACAGCGGCACGTCGCGCTGCCAGGCCGGCACGCCGCGCTCCTGGAACAGGTTTTTCAGCGTGCGGCCCGGGCCGCCGGGCGACGTACGCAGCCGCTCGCCGCCCGCGCGGGCGCGCGCGGCGAGCGTCGCGCCGCGCAGCAGCGCCTCCGGCACCGCGCCGTCGCTGCCGGCCTCGGCCGGCGCGAACACGAACGTGCCGCGCCATGCCGGCACGCGCCAGACTTCCTGGCCGTCCCACGCGAGCGAGGATTCGGGATGCGGCGTTCCGGTGCCGTCGTCGGCCGGCTCGGCGCTGTCGCCCGCCTCCCAGTACACGGTGTCGCGATAGAGCCGCAGGCACTGCCCCGCGTGATCGACCCGCAGCGCATGCGCGTCGTGCGCGGCGCGCAGCTGCCGCATCATGTTCGCCAGCCGCCCCGCCGACGCACCGGGCAGCCCGAGCCGACGCATCCAGAAACGCAGCAGGTTCGCACCGCGCGTATCGTCGAACGCGACCAGCGCATCGCGCGACAGCGCGCGGCCGTCGTCGCGCGCGGCGCCGGCGAAATCCAGTTCGGCGAGATCGTCGAGCAGCCGCTGCGCGGCGGCCGCATGCTGGGCCGCGCGGCCCAGCGCATCGCGAAAACCCGGGAAATGCACGGCGAGCGCCGGCAGCACGTCGATGCGCAGCGCATTGCGCGCGTAGCGCGTGTCGCCGTTCGATTCGTCGTCGATCCACGTCAGCGCGCGCTGCGCCGCATAGCGCTCCAGTTGCGCGCGCAACAATCGCAACAGCGGCCGCACGCGCTCGACGCTTGCGCCGTCAGGCCGATAACGCGGTGCCATCGCGGCCAGGCCAGCGATCCCCGCGCCGCGCAACAGCTGAAGCAGCACGGTCTCCGCCTGGTCGTCCGCATGCTGCGCGACCCAGAGCGCGGCCACGCCGTGGCGCTCGCACATCGCGTCGAGCGCCGCATAGCGGCGCTCGCGCGCGGTCGCCTCGATGCCGAGGCCGCTGTCGCGCGGCACATCGACACGCTCCGACTCGAACGCGACGCCAAGTTGCCCGGCCGTCGCCTGCGCATGCGCGACCCATGCGTCAGCGTTCGCGCTAAGGCCGTGGTGCACGTGCAGCGCGACGCAACGCGCGGCGCCCGCCACACGCACGGCCGCGTCGAGCAGCACCGTCGAGTCGAGGCCGCCGCTGTACGCGATCGCGATGCGCGCATCGGCCGGCAGATCGGCAAGCGCAACGCCGACCGCGTCGAGGACGACACGGTCGGCGGAGAATTCGGTCGGGGGGATCACGAGCGAGACGCGCGCCGGACGGCGCGCGATGCGAACACGCCGGTCATGCGCCGGGCGTGGTTTCCTTGAACTTGCCGTAGGCCATCAGGCGCTCGAAGCGGCGCTCGCGCAGCGCATCGATGCTCATGCCCTGGAACTGGCGCAGCGAATCGGCGAGCGCACGGCGCAGCAACGCTGCCATGCCCTTCGGATCGCGGTGCGCGCCGCCGAGCGGCTCGTTGATGATCTTGTCGATCAGGCCCAGCGCCTTCAGGCGATGCGCGGTCAGGCCCAGCGCTTCCGCGGCCTCGGGCGCCTTCGCGGCGCTCTTCCACAGGATCGACGCGCAGCCTTCCGGCGAGATCACCGAGTAGGTCGAGAACTGCAGCATCATCACGGTGTCGGCCACGGCGATCGCGAGCGCACCGCCCGAACCGCCCTCGCCGATCACGGTCGTGATGATCGGCGTCTTCAGTTCGGCCATCACGTACAGGTTGCGGCCGATCGCCTCCGACTGGCCGCGCTCTTCCGCGCCGATGCCCGGGTATGCGCCCGGCGTGTCGACGAACGTGAAGATCGGCAGCCCGAATTTCTCGGCGAGACGCATCAGCCGTTCGGCCTTGCGATAGCCTTCCGGACGCGGCATCCCGAAGTTGCGCGCGGCGCGCTCCTTCGTGTCGCGGCCCTTCTGATGGCCGATCACCATGCACGGATGGCCGCCGAAGCGCGCGAGGCCGCCGACGATCGACAGGTCGTCCGCGAACGCGCGGTCGCCATGCAGTTCGTGAAAATCGGTAAACAGTTCCGCAACGTAATCGAGCGTGTACGGACGCTGCGGATGCCGCGCGATCTGCGAGACCTGCCACGGCGACAGGTTCGCGTAGAGGTCCTTCGTCAGTTGCTGGCTTTTCTTCGACAGCCGCTCGATTTCTTCCGAAATATCGACAGCCGAGTCGTCCTGCACGAATCGCAGCTCTTCGATCTTGGCCTCGAGTTCGGCGATCGGCTGTTCGAAATCCAGAAACGTGGTCTTCATGTGTTCGAATCCTTGGGTCTTGCGGCAGCGCGTATTCTACCCGCGCGGGCGACGTGCAAAACCGGCTCTCAACTATTGATGTTTAAAACCCGATAGCCGTCAATCGGCGTCGGCGTCCGGTGCGTCGAGGCTGCGCCACATGTACCAGGTCGCGACGGTACGCCACGGCTCCCAGTTGGCGGCCACTTCACGCGCCTCGCTGCGCGTTACGGGCTCCCCGCTGAAGTAATTGACGCTGATCGCGCGGATCAGACCCGGATCGTCGAGCGGCAGCACGTCCGGCCGCGACAGGTTGAAGATCAGGAACATCTCGGCCGTCCAGCGGCTGATGCCGCGGATCTGCGTGAGTTCCGCGATCACGTCCTCGTCGTCCATCGACGTCCATTTGTCGACGTGCAGCGCGCCCGACACGAAGTGTTGCGCGAGATCGAGAATATATTCCGTCTTGCGCTTCGACAGCCCGCACGCGATCAGCTTGTCCGCGCCGAGCCGGATGACCGGCTGCGGTGCGAGTTTCGGACACGCATCCTCGATGCGCGCCCACAGCGCCTGCGCGGACGGAACCGAGATCTGCTGGCCGACGACCGAACGCGCGAGCGTGACGAACGGGTCGCCGCGCTTCACGAGATGCGCGGGGCCGAACTTCGGGATCAGCTTCTTCAGGATGCGGTCGCGCTTGACGAGATCGGCGCTCGCTTTATCCCAGTACGCGGGACGCACGACGCCATCGGCGCCGTCGACTGCCGCATCGGCTGCCCGCACCTTGCGGGCCGCGTCGGCGGCCGCCATCGCGACCTCCGGCTGCGCCGCGTCCACGCCCTTCGCGCGCGCGGGCTTTGCATGACCGTTGAGCGCGCCGTTCGGCACGGCGCGCGTCGCGTCCGCCTTCGCCGCTGGCGCGCGCTTGGCTGCCGGACGCGCGGCGAGCGGAGTCGCACGCCTGACCGGCGCTTTTCTGGCCGTTGCCATCCTGCCTCCTACCTGACGGATCGGTCAGTGGAACGCATCGCGCTCATACGCGACGCCATTCGGTCGATCCGCCCGGTTTGTCTTCAAGTGCGATACCGGCGTCGAGCAGTTCCGCCCGAATCCGGTCCGCTTCGGCATAGTCCTTCGCTTGCTTCGCCGCGACACGCGCGGCGATCTTCGCTTCGATTTCGTCGGCTGCGAGCCCGCCCGCCTGCGCGGCACCGGTGCCCTGCTGCAGGAACGCGCGCGGTTCGCGGCCGAGCAGGCCCAGGAGGCCCGCCAGTTGTTTCAGTTGCCGCGCGAGCGATGCATCGCGCGTGCGATTGACTTCACCCGCCAGTTCGAACAGCGTCGCCACCGCGACCGGCGTGTTGATGTCGTCGTTCATCGCGGCCGCGAAACGCTGCGCGTGCGGCTCGTTCCAGTCGAGCGCGAGCGTGTCGGGCTCGACATCCTTCAGCGCCGTGTACAGGCGCGTGAGCGACGCGCGCGCGTCGTCGAGATGCACGTCGCTGTAGTTGAGCGGCGACCGGTAGTGCGTGCGCACGATGAAGAAGCGCATGACCTCGGCGTCGTACCGCTCGAGCACTTCGCGGATCGTGAAGAAGTTGCCGAGCGATTTCGACATCTTCTCGTTGTCGACCTGCACGAAGCCGTTGTGCATCCAGTAGTTGACGAACGTCTGGCCGGTCGCGCCTTCGCTCTGCGCGATCTCGTTCTCGTGGTGCGGGAATTGCAGATCCTGCCCGCCGCCGTGGATGTCGAAATGCTCGCCGAGCAGCGTGCAGCCCATCGCCGAGCATTCGATGTGCCAGCCCGGCCGGCCCATCCCGTACTTCGATGCCCACGACGCACCGTCGGGCTCGTCCTCCTTCGCGCGCTTCCACAGCACGAAGTCGAGCGGATCCTGCTTCGCATCGTTTGCGGCAACGCGCTCGCCCGCGCGCAGGTCGTCGAGCGACTTGCCCGACAGCTTCCCGTAGTTCGCGAACTTGCGCACCGAATAGTTGACGTCGCCGTCGCTCGCCTGGTACGCGTAGCCGTTCGCCTCGAGCTTCTCGATCATCCCGAGCATCTGCGGAATGAACTGCGTCGCGCGCGGCTCGATGTCCGGACGCTGGATGCCGAGCGCCGCCTCATCCTCGTGCATCGCGCCGATGAACCGGTCGGTCAGCGACTTGATCGTCTCGCCGTTCTCGACCGCGCGGCGGATGATCTTGTCCTCGATGTCGGTGATGTTGCGCACGTACGTGACCCGATAGCCGATCGCACGCAGCCAGCGCTGGACGAGGTCGAACACGACCAGCATGCGCGCGTGGCCCACGTGACAATAGTCGTAGACGGTAATCCCGCATACGTACATCCGCACTTCGCCTGACTGGCGCGGCACGAAAACTTGCTTGTCACGCGCGAGCGTGTTGTAGATGCGCAGTGATTCCATAGAGATGAACCGTGAGCCGAAGGAAACCGCCCTGGCGAAGCTCGCCCAGCATGCGAAACGGACGGACCACCTGCTGCGGCTCGCCGCCGCGCGTCCTCGTTATCACATGGGGCGGTCAGGCTGCAAGCACAGCGGTGACGGCCACGAGAGGCAAAGAAAGACTGTCTGCCGCTCGCCGGAACGCGCAGACGTTTTGTTAGAATGGCTCGGAGTATAACATTCCGATTTACGCCTATGAAACCTCATCGCGGCCGCGCGCCGAGCGCTGCGACCCTCGTTGCGACCGCCGTCATGGGCGTCGCACTGACGCTGTTCGCGGCCCCCGCAGCGCATGCGCAGAAGGCCCCGGCCACCGCCGACGGCACGCCCGAAATCGACGCGTCGATCTCCGGCAAGCAATGGAAACAGGCGCTCGCGCAACTCGACGCGCGCATCGCCGCGAATCCGCACGACGTGCAGGCGCAGTTCAAGCGCGGCACCGTGCTCGCCCGCCTGAACCGCGACGACGACGCGATCCAGCAGTTCATCGCGATCACGCAGGCCTACCCCGAACTGCCCGAACCGTACAACAACCTCGCGGCGCTCTACGCGAAGCACGGCCGCTACGACGAAGCGCGCAGCGCGCTCGTCACCGCGACGCAATCGAACCCGAGCTACTCGCTCGCTTACGAAAACCTCGGCGACCTCTATCTGCGCCTTGCGGCCGAATCGTACAAGCGCGCGCAATCGCTCGGCCGCACGAGCGGCGCGACCGCACAGCGCCTCGCCGACCTGCAGAAGATCGTGTCGCCGCCGAAGCCGGCCGCCAACGCGCGCGGCGTCACGCCGGCCACGCGCGCATACACCGATCGCGCCGCCGCAAACGTGAGCACCACCACGCTGCCGATGTCGCCGACGTTCCAGTTCAACGGTCCGTCCGGTGCGCTGGCAGCGCCGTACGTCGCGCCGTCGCAGTAAGCGGCGCAACCTTCCCTCCCTCCCAACCTGAGGATCGCAATGAAACGTCTGTTGCTGGCGCTTGGCGGCGCCGCCCTTCTCGCGACCGCGCCCGCGTTCGCGCAATCGGCCACCGCGCACCCCGTCGTGCAGCTGAAGACCTCCCAGGGCGACATCCGTGTCGAGCTCTACCCGGAGAAGGCGCCGAAGACGGTCGCCAACTTCCTCGACTACGTGAAGGCCGGCCAGTACAACGGCACGATCTTCCATCGCGTGATCAAGGGCTTCATGATCCAGGGCGGCGGCTACAAGACCAACTTCGAGGAGAAGCCGACCCGCGCGCCGATCCCGCTGGAAAGCCGCAATGGTCTGAAGAACCTGACGGGCACGATCGCGATGGCGCGTACCAGCGATCCGAACTCGGCCACCGCGCAGTTCTTCATCAACACGGTCGACAACAGCGGCCTCGACTACCCGAACCCGGACGGCAACGGCTATGCGGTGTTCGGCAAGGTCGTGTCGGGCCTCGACGTCGTGAAGAAGATCGAAGGCGTGGCGACGACCTCGCGCGGCCCGATGCAGGACGTGCCGGCCCAGCCGGTCCTGATCGAATCGGCCAGCATCGTTTCGAAATAAGCACCTGCCGGCACGTCCGGCGCCACACGCGGCCGCGTCGCACGACCGGCCGCGTGCCATTTAAACCGCCTCACCGAAGGAATTCATCATGGTTGAACTGCACACGAACCACGGCGTGATCAAGCTCGAGCTGGACGCCGCGAAGGCACCGAAGACGGTCGAGAACTTCCTCAACTACGTGAAGAAGGGCCACTATGACGGCACGGTGTTCCACCGTGTGATCAACGGCTTCATGATTCAAGGCGGCGGCTTCGAGCCGGGCCTGAAGCAGAAGCCGACCGACGCGCCGATCGACAACGAAGCGAACAACGGCCTGAAGAACGACAACTACACGATCGCGATGGCGCGCACGAACGATCCGCACTCGGCGACCGCCCAGTTCTTCATCAACGTGAACGACAACGATTTCCTGAACCACTCGTCGCCGACGCCGCAGGGCTGGGGTTACGCTGTGTTCGGCAAGGTTGTCGAAGGCCAGGATGTGGTCGACAAGATCAAGGGCGTCAAGACGGGCAACGCGGGCTTCCACCAGGACGTCCCGACCGACGACGTCGTGATCGAAAAGGCCGTGGTGGTCTGACCCACAGCCGTTACGGAGGCACTTCGATGTTGCAGGAGAGTCCGCCGCGAAGCGTCTCCGCGGGCGTGCCGGGCGAGCGCGAATACGCGCAAGCCGCACGCCCGTTCCTGTTTCTCTCCGATCTGCACCTGAGCGAGGCGATTCCGAAGACGGTCGCCGCGTTCGAGCATTTCGTGAAATACACGGCCGACAGCGCCGACTCGGTGTTCATCCTCGGCGACCTGTTCGAATACTGGATCGGCGACGACGTGCTCGACCACGATCCGTTCGCGGCACGCATGGCCGCGCTGATGCATACGTTCTCGGAGCGCGGGATCGCGCTTTACGTGATGCACGGCAATCGCGATTTCCTGCTCGGCCGGCGCTTCATGAAGGCGGCCGGCGCGATGCTGCTGCGCGACCCGGCGCTGATCACGTCGTTCGGCCAGCGCATCGTGCTCACCCACGGCGACGCGCAATGCACGGCCGATCGCGGCTATCAGATATTTCGGCGGTTTGCCCGCAATGGCGTCGCGCAGGCGCTGTTTCTCGCGTGGCCGTTCCGCTGGCGCCGCGCGCTCGCGCAACGGATGCGCTCGAACAGCGAAGCGGGCCGGATGCGCCCCGCTTCGGCGATCTACGATGTCACGCGTGAAGGCATCGCCGCGCTGTTCCGGAAGAGCCGTGCGAGCGTGATCATTCACGGCCACACGCATCGCCCCGCGCGCCACCTCGAACCGGGCGGGATTCGCTGGGTACTGCCCGACTGGGATCTCGACCACGGCATGCCGCGCGGCGGCTATCTGCGCGTCGACGCCGAAGGCATCCACGCGATGCCGCTCGACTGACGCGAGCGACACGGCCGCAGCTGCCGGCGGCCGCCGGCACGCGCCGCGTTACGCCTGGCGCTCGACCGCCTTGCCTTCCAGCACCGCCGACAGCCTGCGCAGATCGAGACGCGCCGCGTCCGCGCCCTGCAGCGTTTCCAGATGCGTGCCGAGCTGCTCGAGCGCCGCGACGATTTCGTCGACGCGCCGGCTTTCCTTCGCCGCGTGGTCGATCAGGCCGTGAATCGCGAGCGACATCGGGTCGTCCGCGTTCGGCGTGATCCCGTACGCGCAGAACGCGGCGCGCTCGGGCTGCGGCTTCGGTTGCGCCGGCATCACGATGCGCGCCGGATTGCCGACCGCGGTGCCGCCTGCCGGCACCGGCTTCACGACGACCGCGTTCGAACCGATCTTCGCGCCCGCGCCGACGGTGAAACCGCCGAGCACTTTCGCGCCCGCACCGACGATCACGCCGGCCTCGAGCGTCGGATGGCGCTTCGCGCCGCGCGTGAGCGACGTGCCGCCGAGCGTCACGCCCTGATAGATCGTGCAGTCGTCGCCGACGATCGCGGTTTCGCCGATCACGACACCCATCCCGTGATCGATGAACACGCGCCGGCCGATCGTCGCGCCCGGGTGGATCTCGATACCCGTCAGGAAACGCCCGGCCTGCGACGCGAAGCGTGCGAGCCAGTAGCGCTTCGCGCGCCAGCACGCATGCGCGAAGCGATGCAGCACGAGCGCGTGCAGCCCCGGATAACAGGTCAGCACTTCCCAGGCACTGCGAGCGGCGGGATCCCGCTCGCGAATCGTCGCAACGTCTTCGCGCAGTCTGGTGAACATGATCGGGTCTGGGCTGGGGAAAAGGCCGGCACGCCCGCCGGCAACGGCCGGTCGTTATCGCGCCGGGTAATTTGCTTATGATGTTCGGCGATTGTAGGGCCACTCGCCCGCGGCCGCACAGCGTCGCGCGTTCACCCCGTCAGCGGCGCGGGTATTCGCGCGGGACGCCCATCGTGGCCAGGTAACGCGGTTATGCGCGTCATGCGGTCATCCGGTGGCCGGGCACGGACCGGGCACCCCCGTCGCGGCGGCCGATGCGACACGCCGGCTGCAGGCGGAGCGCATCCGCCGAACGCATGAGCGCCCGGCCGCGGCGTACTTCGGCCGCTTACGCGTCGCCTTCGGGCGTGCCGGACTTCAGCAGGATGTGCTTCGCGATGCCGCGCAGGATGTTGACCTCCTCGCGCTCGAGGCCGGTGCGCGCGAACAGGCGCCGCAGCCGCGGCATCAGCTTCTTCGGGTTGCGCGGGTCGAGAAAATCGAGCGCGACCAGCGCATTCTCGAGGTGCGCGTACATCCGCTCGATCTCGTCGCTCTGCGCGAGCGTGCCGACCTCGGGCTGCGCGTCGCGCGGCGACTCGCTCCCCTGCTCCAGGAACGCGACACGCAGTTCATACGCGAGCACCTGCACGGCCTGCGCGAGGTTCAGCGAACTGTAGGCCGGATTCGCCGGGATATGCGCGAGCGCGCTGCACTGCTCGACGTGCTCGTTCGCGAGGCCCGTGCGTTCGTTGCCGAACACGAGCGCGATGTCGCCGGTGCCGACCTGCGTGTGCGCCTGTTCGGCGGCCGCGCGCGGCGCAAGGCGCGGCGGTCCGTATTCGCGCGTGCGCGCGGTCAGCGCGATCGACCAGTGGACGCCGGACAGCGCGTCGCGGAGCGTGGGCACGACGTGCGCGGACGCGAGGACGTCGTCCGCGCCGCTCGCCATCGCGATCGCCTCGGGGTCGCTCTGCACGTGCGGCACGCGCGGCGCGACCAGGACGAGCCTGGAGAAACCCATCGTTTTCAGCGCGCGGGCGGCCGCCCCGACATTGCCGGGATGGCTCGGCTCGACGAGCACGAAACGGGTGGAAGTGAAGCCGCCGGACAGCGGCGGGGACGAAGCCGCGCCCGATTCGGACGGCACGGCGGGGTTCTGCGGGGTTTCCACTACATACGACTCGGTTCGTCAGAATGGCAGTATGGTATCGCCATCGCCCCGGCAAACCCACTCGTCCGGACGGCCAGTGGGGTTTCCCCGCATCCCGGTCACCTGAAACTCCCGAAAATCGGGTAAAATCATGCGTTTACGTGCCGCACCCCGTGCGACGCGGGTCGTACCCTGCTCTTTGTCAATTCGCGTCTCATCTCGCCCGGCACGTTTTGCGCCGTTCCGGGCGGTGTGTTCCACTTCGTGGCGGCCCGTGCCGCCGGCTACAGGATCCAGGCTCATGCATCCCATGCTCAACATCGCTGTCAAGGCTGCGCGCCGCGCCGGACAGATCATCAACCGTGCCTCCCTCGACCTCGACCTGATCGAGATCCGCAAGAAGCAGCAGAACGACTTCGTCACCGAAGTGGACAAGGCCGCCGAAGAGGCGATCATCGAGACGCTGAAGACCGCCTACCCCGACCACGCGATCCTCGCGGAAGAATCGGGCGAATCGGAGAACGAATCCGAATTCAAGTGGATCATCGATCCGCTCGACGGCACGACCAACTTCATCCACGGCTTCCCTTACTACTGCGTATCGATTGCGCTCGAGCACAAGGGCGTCGTCACGCAGGCCGTCGTCTACGATCCGAACAAGAACGACCTGTTCACGGCCACCCGCGGCCGCGGCGCGTACCTGAACGACCGCCGCATCCGCGTCGGCCGCCGCGACCGCCTGGCGGACGCGCTGGTCGGCACGGGCTTCCCGTTCCGCGAGAAGGACGGCCTCGACGCCTACGCACGCCTGTTCACCGAAATGACGCAGGCCTGCACGGGGCTGCGCCGTCCGGGCGCGGCCGCACTCGACCTCGCGAACGTCGCGGCCGGCCGTCTCGACGCGTTCTTCGAGCAAGGCATCAACGTGTGGGACATGGCGGCGGGCAGCCTGCTGATCACCGAAGCCGGCGGCCTCGTCGGCAACTACACGGGCGACGCCGATTTCCTGCATCGTCATGAGATCGTCGCGGCGAATCCGAAGATCTACGCGCAGATGATCCCGATCCTGAACCGCTACAGCTACATGCATCCGGCAGCGGAGTAAATCCGCGCCGCGCCCGCGCCCGTCTCAACACCGCCACGACTTCGTGGCGACCGTATCCGAATATTCATGTTACGGCTAAGCGAACTTAAACTCCCGCTCGACCACCCCGAGAGCGCCCTCGAAGCCGCGATTCGCGCGCGCCTCGCGGAACTTGGCGTGGCGGCAGACGGGCTCCTCCGTTACACGGTGTTCCGCCGTGCGCACGATGCGCGCAAGCGCTCCGACATCAAGCTCACGTATATCGTCGATGTCGAGGTCAAGGATGAAGCGGCCGTGCTTCCGCGACTCGCCGGCACGCCGCATTGCGGCGTGACGCCCGACATGGCGTACCACTTCGTCACGAAGGCGCCCGAGCACGGCAACTTCCTGCGCCCGGTCGTCATCGGCATGGGGCCGTGCGGCCTGTTTGCGGGGTTGATCCTCGCGCAGATGGGTTTCCGCCCCATCATCCTCGAACGCGGCAAGGCCGTGCGCGAGCGCACCAAGGACACTTTCGGCCTGTGGCGCAAGAGCGTCCTCAATCCCGAGTCCAACGTGCAGTTCGGCGAAGGCGGGGCCGGGACGTTTTCCGACGGCAAGCTGTACAGCCAGATCAAGGATCCCCATCACTACGGCCGCAAGGTGCTCGACGAATTCGTCAAGGCCGGCGCGCCGGAGGACATCCTCTATCTGAGCCGGCCGCACATCGGCACGTTCCGCCTCGTCAGCATGGTGGAAAAGATGCGCGCGACCATCCACGAACTGGGCGGTGAAGTGCGCTTCGAAACCCGGGTCGAGGACATCGAGATCGATCAGGGCAAGGTGCGCTCGCTGACGCTGTCGAACGGCGAAACGCTCCGGTGCGATCACGTGGTGCTGGCCGTGGGCCACAGCGCACGCGACACGTTCCAGATGCTGCACGATCGCGGTGTGTATGTCGAAGCGAAGCCGTTCTCGCTGGGTTTCCGGATCGAACATCCGCAGGGGCTGATCGATCGCAGCCGCTTCGGCAAGTTCGCGGGCCACAAGCAGCTCGGCGCGGCCGACTACAAGGTGGTTCATCACTGCAGCAACGGACGCGCGGTCTACAGCTTCTGCATGTGCCCCGGCGGCACGGTGGTCGCCGCGACCTCCGAGCCGGGCCGCGTGGTCACCAACGGCATGAGCCAGTATTCGCGCGCCGAGCGCAACGCGAACGCGGGCATCGTCGTCGGCATCACGCCGGAGGACTATCCGGGCGGCCCGCTCGCGGGCATCGCGTTCCAGCGCAAGTGGGAAGAACGCGCGTTCGAACTCGGCGGCGGCGATTACAGCGCGCCGGGCCAGCTGGTCGGCGATTTCATCGCAGGACGGCCGTCGACGTCGCTCGGTTCCGTGGTGCCGTCGTACAAGCCGGGCGTGCGCCCGACCGACCTCAGCACCGCGCTGCCCGACTACGTGATCGAAGCCATTCGTGAAGCGCTGCCGCAGATCGACAAGAAGATCGCCGGCTTCGCGATGCACGACGCGGTGCTCACCGGCGTGGAAACGCGCACGTCGTCGCCGATCCGGATCCGGCGCAAGGACAATTACCAGAGCGTGAACGTCGAAGGGTTGTATCCGGCCGGTGAAGGCGCCGGGTATGCCGGCGGCATCTATTCGGCAGCCATCGACGGTATCGAGGTCGCGCAGGCGGTGGCGCTCGATCTGACGTCGGCGCACGCGTCCTGATATTGCCCGTCAGGCCCGGCGCACGAAGGTCCGTGCGCCGGGTGATCCAGCAGTATCTGCGCCCTGCCTGACAAGGTTCGCCACGCGAAGCTACCCCCTCTTTGCGATGCGCCGCGGCCATTTGTGGTCAATGTGCCGAACACGGCCGATGCCAGGCCAAATTTCGCTTTGGTATACTCCGCGGCCGAATTCTCCACGTTTCCACGAATCCATGACCGCCGCACAGTCGGACAACGCGTCATCTGATTTCATGCCGGCCGACCTCAGGCAAAGCGTGGTCACGCAGACGCTGCCGCACGCCCAGGTCGGCATCAGCCGACTGCAGACATCTCGTAGAAATATTGGCCGAACCGCGCCATACGAACTTGAAGACGCCGATCTCATCGTATTGCAATTGCGCGCGTTCGGCGAACAGGAATTGTGGCTTGACGGACGTGTTGCTCGTTTCGTCCCCTATGACGCAGGGACCGTCACGATTCACGACCTCGATCGCAGCTGGGTTTCCGACCTGAAGGGGGCGTTCGACTGCATCCATTTTCACCTCCCGCGCCGAACGCTGGAGGAGACAGTCGATGAAATCGGTGGCAGGCAGCGGCCCCAGCTTTACTTGCCGCCGCATTTGAGTGCGACGGATCCGGTCATCCATCGCCTGGGCCAAGCCCTGCTCCCCGCCCTGGCGCGGCCCGAGCACGCATCCCAGCTGTTCGTCGACCACGTCGCGCTCGCCTTCCAGACGCATGTCGCGCGTCTGTACGGCGGCATCGGCGAGCGGCGGGAGAAGTCGACCGGCAAACTCACGGCGTGGCAGGAGCGCGTGGCGAAAGGCTTTCTGCTCGAACACCTTACCGGCAACATCTCGATCGCCGATGTGGCGAAAGCGTGCGGCCTGTCTCGTGGCCACTTCGTCAAGGCCTTTCATCAGACCACCGGGTTACCGCCCCATCGCTGGCTGATCAATCAGCGCATCGAACGCGCAATGATGTACATGCGCACATCGTCGATGCCGCTGCAAATGATCTCGGATGCATGCGGCTTCGCCGACCAGAGCCACTTCACGAGAACATTCACGCGCGTGACCGGTGTTACGCCGCGTCGTTGGCGCATGGACAACGTTTGAGGAGCGTGGCCGACGCGAGCTTTGCCCGTCGCATGAACGCCCGACCCGCCACCGCACCTGCCGACGTCACGCCGATGAGGCAGCGGTACCTGCGCGTCATCCGACCAAGCATCGACTAGGCGATGAGGCCCGAGCCTACGCCATGAAACGCCTGCACCGGCCGCTCCCGCACCCCGAAGCGGCCGGTCGCTCCTGGCGCAAACGAACGCCCGACACGCGTCAGAACAGGCGCGAAATTCCTCCCGTTGCGTATGCACGAGGCGGGAGATTACCCATCGGGGGCGGTCCGGCACGCATGCCATAATTTCGGCAACGCGCCTGCTGGTGCATGATTCCGCCAAGGTCATGTCAGCTCTGCTTCGCAGGAAGATCGGCAGCATTCTGGGATTGCTTGCGATCCTGCTGACGACGCTTGCGCCGACAGTGTCGCAGAGCCTGTCGTCCGAGCGAGCATTCGAGGCGGTATCCGGGTCGTTCTGTACAGTACGGAGCGAGGACGGTCCGGATGTCACCGCCCCCGACCATTCATCGTTGCCCGGGAAGGCAGTTCACTGGCAGGCGTGCGCATATTGCGGGCTGCTTGCCGACATGCCGGTGTTACTGGGCGGAACCTCGGGATTCGTGCCGACGGACCGGGCCGCTCATCCGGCGTTGACGCCCCTGTTTCAGGCGCCCCGCAGCGCTTTCCGATTTACCGCGGCACAGCCGCGCGCCCCTCCGCTTTCATCCTGAATGAGTCAGCCAGCGGCGATGCTTGTGACATTGCATCGCCGGTGCTCGCGCGTCCTTTGTCTTTTGACGGACCCGCGAGCACATCGACGCGATCTTCAGAACGGGGGGACCATGTACACCCAACCTGCACGCAATACCATGCCGGCGCTTGTAGCGTCCGTCATTCCAGCCGCATTTGCCGTCCTGCTGCTTTTACCGTCCGTTGCAACGGCTCACGCGATTGCCGGCAACCGCGTGTTTCCGGCGACCATGGCGGTCGACGATCCCGGCGTCGGGGACGAACTCAACCTTGAGTTCGGCCACCTCCAGTCCGACACGGATGACGGCGACAAGCAGAACAGCAACACGACGACACTCGAATGGGACAAGCTGATCACGTCCCGTTTCCAGCTATCCGTGACCGGCACGTACGTCAATCTCAATGCGCCCAATGACGGTTCGGCGCGCGGTTTCGACAACTGGCAGGTCGGTGCCAAATACCGCTTCTACGTCAACGAAAGGCATGAGCTCATGGCCTCCGTCGGCGCGACGGCGGAGCTGGACGGAACGGGGGCGAGGTCGATCGCCGATCCGCACTCGGCGATCACGCCGACGCTGTACTTCGGCAAGGGCTTCGGCGACCTGCCAGACAGCCTGAAGTACCTGAAGCCGCTGGCGATCACGGGCACCGTCGGCCCCCGCATGGCATTGAACCGTGCCGATCCGAATTCGTTGAACTGGGGCGTCACCGTGCAATACAGCCTGCCATATCTGCAGCACTTCGTGCGCGACGTGGGCCTCAAGGCGCCGTTCGACAGCCTGATCCCGGTCGTCGAGTTGCCGATGAGCACGTGCACCGCCAGCCCGTGTTCGGGCCATACGACCGGAACGATCAACCCCGGTGCGTTGTGGCTGAATCGCTGGGGCCAGCTCGGCATCGAGGCGCAGATTCCGGTCAATCACGCGAGCGGAACGGGCGTGGGCATCCTGTTGCAAGTGCACCTTTATCTCGATGACATCCTGCCCCGCTCGATCGGCAAGCCGCTGTTCGGCAACGGAGAATAATGGTGCGCAGATTCGACCGATTTCATTCCGGCGCATGCGCAGCGGCCTTCGCGACGGGCATCCTGACCGCGTCGACGGCATTCGCCCATGTGTTTCCGCAGAAACAATCGCCGTCCGCGGGCGCGGAAGTAGCGGCGCCGGCAGGCGTGACGATCATCTTCGACGGACCGCTCGAACCCGCATTCAGCTCGCTCAGCGTCAGCAATTCGGCGGGCAAACAGGTGAACACGGAAAAGGCGGAAGTCGACCCGAATGACACGAAGTCGATCCACGTGGCACTGCCGCCATCGCCGCCCGGCACGTACACGGTGCACTGGGTGGCGGTCGCGTCGGACGGGCATCGCACGCACGGCGATTATTCGTTCAAGATCAGGTAGCGGATCCGGCGACGTCCAGCCGATTTCGGGTGCTTCGGACGTCCGACCGTCCAAGCCGGCAGCGGCTTGTCGCGGCCGCCGGCAACTAGCCGAACGGCGAACTTCGCGCGTGCACATGGAAGCGACTGGTAAACTCGGGCAACCAAAGCAACAACTTCCTGCCTGACCTATGACCACGCTGTCGCCCGAAGCCTTCGCCGGCCATACTCCGATGATGCAGCAGTACCTGCGCATCAAGGCCGATCACCCCGACACGCTCGTCTTCTACCGGATGGGCGACTTCTACGAGCTGTTCTTCGAGGATGCGGAGAAAGCCGCACGCCTGCTCGACCTGACCCTCACGCAACGCGGCACCTCGGCCGGGACGCCGATCAAGATGGCCGGCGTCCCGCATCATGCGGTCGAACAGTATCTGGCGAAGCTCGTGAAGATGGGCGAATCGGTCGCGATCTGCGAGCAGATCGGCGACCCCGCCACGTCGAAGGGGCCAGTCGAGCGCAAGGTCGTGCGCGTCGTCACGCCCGGCACGCTGACCGACGCGGCACTGCTGTCCGACAAGAACGACGTCTACCTGCTCGCGATGTGCACGGGCCACAACAAGCGCGGCGTCGCGGTCAACATCGGCCTCGCGTGGCTGAACCTCGCGAGCGGCGCACTGCGGCTCGCCGAGATCGAACCCGACCAGCTCGGCGCCGCGCTCGAACGCATCCGGCCAGCCGAAATCCTGACGGCGGACGGCGCGACCGACGCCGTGCCCGCGGGCGCCGGCGCGATCAAACGCGTGCCGGCATGGCACTTCGATATCGCATCGGGCACGCAGCGCCTGTGCGACCAGCTCGACGTCGCGGGCCTCGACGGCTTCGGCGCGCATTCGCTGACGAGCGCATGCGGAGCCGCCGGCGCACTGCTGCTGTACGCGGCCGCCACACAGGGTCAGCAATTGCGTCACGTGCGCAGCCTGAAGGTCGAGAACGAAACCGAATACATCGGGCTCGATCCGGCGACGCGCCGCAACCTCGAGTTGACCGAAACGCTGCGCGGCACCGAATCGCCGACGCTGTACTCGCTGCTGGACACCTGCTGCACGACGATGGGCAGCCGCCTGCTGCGTCACTGGCTGCATCATCCGCCGCGCGCGTCGGTCGCCGCGCAATCGCGCCAGCAAGCGATCGGCGCACTGCTCGACGCACCGGCGAACGCGAGCCTCGACGCACTGCGCAGCGCGCTGCGCCAGATCGCCGACGTCGAACGGATCACCGGGCGGCTCGCGCTGCTGTCCGCGCGGCCGCGCGACCTGTCGAGCCTGCGCGACACGTTCGCCGCGCTGCCCGCGCTGCGCGAGCGCATCAGCGCGATCGTCGCGAACGCGGATGCGCTTGCCCGCGTCGACGCGGCGCTCGCGCCGCCCGCCGAATGCCTCGACCTGCTGACCAGCGCGATCGCCCCCGAGCCGGCCGCGATGGTGCGCGACGGCGGCGTGATCGCGCGCGGCTACGACGCGGAGCTCGACGAACTGCGCGACATCTCCGAGAACTGCGGGCAGTTCCTGATCGATCTCGAGGCGCGCGAGCGCACCCGCACGGGCATCGCGAACCTTCGCGTCGAATACAACAAGGTGCACGGCTTCTACATCGAGGTCACGCGCGGCCAGACTGACAAGGTGCCCGACGACTATCGCCGCCGCCAGACGCTGAAGAACGCCGAGCGCTACATCACACCCGAACTGAAGACCTTCGAGGACAAGGCGCTGTCCGCGCAGGAACGCGCGCTGGCCCGCGAGCGCGCGCTGTACGACGGCGTGCTGCAGGCGCTGCTGCCGTTCATTCCCGAGTGCCAGCGCGTCGCGTCGGCGCTCGCGGAGCTCGACGTGCTCGCCGCGTTCGCCGAGCGCGCCCGCACGCTCGACTGGGTCGCGCCTGCCTTCACCGACGAAATCGGCATCGAGATCGAACAGGGTCGCCACCCGGTGGTGGAAGCGCAGGTCGAGCAGTTCATCGCGAACGACTGCCGGTTCGGCGCCGAGCGCAAGCTGCTGCTGATCACCGGCCCGAACATGGGCGGTAAGTCGACCTTCATGCGGCAGACGGCGCTGATTGCGCTGATGGCGTACGTCGGCAGCTACGTGCCCGCGAAATCGGCCTGCTTCGGCCCGATCGACCGGATCTTCACACGGATCGGCGCGGCCGACGACCTCGCCGGCGGGCGCTCCACCTTCATGGTCGAGATGACCGAAGCCGCCGCGATCCTGAACGACGCGACACCGCAAAGCCTCGTGCTGATGGACGAAATCGGCCGCGGCACGTCGACGTTCGACGGCCTCGCGCTCGCATGGGCCATCGCGCGTCACCTGCTCGCGCAAAACGGCTGCTACACGCTGTTCGCGACGCACTACTTCGAGCTGACGCAGCTGCCGGCCGAATTCCCGCAAGCGGCCAACGTCCATCTGTCGGCCGTCGAGCACGGCCACGGCATCGTGTTCCTGCACGCGGTCAACGAAGGCCCGGCGAACCAGAGCTACGGGCTGCAGGTCGCGCAACTCGCGGGCGTGCCGGCGCCGGTGATCCGCGCCGCGCGCAAGCATCTCGCGTATCTCGAACAGCAGTCGGCCGCCCAGCACACGCCGCAGCTCGACCTGTTCAGTGCGCCGCCCGCCGCGGCCGACGAGCTCGCGTGCGCGGATGCGCCGGCGCCGGCCGACGTCCCGCATCCGGCACTCGAAAAGCTGCGCGACATCGATCCCGACGACCTCAAGCCGCGCGAGGCGCTCGACCTGCTGTACGAACTGCGCACGCTCGTCCGCTCGCACGATGTCGACGGGCACGCGTAAACGCCTCCCGTCGGGCCGGCCGGCCCGCGCCGCCGCAGCCGCACTGGTCGCGGCGACGCTCGCGCTCGTGCAGGTGAGCACGCTCGCGGCACCGCCCAAGCGTGCCGCCGCCCCCTACTCGTTCGCGATCGTGTCGGGCGTCATCAACGCGCCGGCCGACGAGCCGGCCGCGCAGCGGCTGTTCGAATCGATCGCGCGCGAGCGCAATCTGGCCTTCGTCGTCTATGCGGGCGACCTCAAGGGTGCGAAGGAAGCGTGCCGCGACGCGCTGTACACGCAGCGCGGCGCGATCCTGGACGCATCGCGCGTGCCGCTCGTGTTCATTCCCGGCCACGACGACTGGGCAACGTGCAACACGGCGGCCGGCGGCAGCTACGATCCGGTCGAACGCCTGGACTTCCTGCGCCAGACGCTGCTGGCGGACGCCGCGCTGCCCGACGCCGGCGCGCTGCAGATCACCCGCGAAAGTGAAGTCGCGCGGTTCCGGCCGTATCGCGAAAACGCGCGCTGGATGCATGACGACGTCGTCTACGTCGCGCTGAACGCACCGGCGCCGAACAATCACTATCTGACGGCCGGCGGCCGCAACGGCGAATTCGAGGACCGCATCGTCGCGAACGGCTTCTGGATCGACCACGCCGCCGAATACGCGAAGCGGCGCGAAGCGCGCGCCATGGTGGTGATGTTCGAAGGCGATCCGCAGTTCGATCGCTACGAGCGGACCGAACGCTTTGCGTGGTTGCGTTTCAACCGGCCGCGCGTGCGCGACGGCTTCCGTGAACTGAAACGAACGCTGGTGAAGGCGGCGGCGACATTCCGCGGCCCGATTCTGGTGATGCACGCGAGCAGCGAGCCGCTTGCGAATGGTTTCCTGATCGATCGCCCGCTGCATGCGGACGACGGTGTGCTGGTGGGAAATGTGACGCGTGTCGCGATCGGACCGCGTCAGCCGGCGAATCAGTGGGTGAAGGTCAACGTATCGCCGGCACGGCAGACGATCTTCAACGTGAGCCTGCAGGACGTGCCGAAGAATCTGCCAACCCCGCCCGCGCTGCCGGTCGTGCCGCGCGACGAGGTCCCGCTGCCGCAGATGCCGGAGATCCCGGCCTTGCCGGCCCTGCCCGACTCGTCGTCGGTCGCGCCGCCGCTGCAGGGCGACGGCACGACGCCGGGCGGCGCCTCGTGGCCCGCGCCGCCCCCTGCCTCGGGGCCGGCGCCCGGCCTGCCCGCCAGTTCAGTGCAGGGTGCGCCCTGACGGTGCGTCGCCGTCCTCGTCTTCGTCCTCGTCGACGATTTCGAGGCCTTCCGCGCCGTGCGCGTGCTCATGCTCGATCTCGTCCTCGGTGGCTTCGCGAACGTCCTTGACCGTGAGCGCGAAACGCAGCGCCATGCCCGCGAGCGGGTGGTTGCCGTCGAGCACGACCTTGTCTTCGGCGATGTCGGTGACCGTGTAGATCAGCGAATCCACTTCCTCGTCGCCGTCTTCCGGCGTGCCTTCGAACTGCATGCCCACTTCGATCGGCTCGGGAAAACGATCGCGCGGCTCGATCTTCACGAGTTCGGGATCGTAGTCGCCGAACGCGTCCTGCGGCTCGAGCTGAACCTGCGCCTGGTAACCGGGCTCCTGGCCGTCGAGCTGTTCCTCGATCTTGGGGAACGTGCCATCATAGCCGCCGTGCAGATAAACCATCGGCTCGTCGCTTTCCTCGATCAGATTGCCTTGCGCATCCGACAGCTTGTAAGCGACCGACACGACGGTGTTTTTTGCGATTTTCATCCAATTCTCCCAAATACAAGTCTCATTATACGATGCGCAACCGGTCTCAAGCCGAACCGCGGGATGCCGCTGACGCCCCGCTCGGCGCGCCACCTTCCGATCTTCCCACGCCGCTGCTCGGCGGCCTCTCGCCGGCGCAATTCATGCGCCGCTACTGGCAGAAAAAGCCGCTGCTGATCCGCCAGGCGATCCCCGGCGTGAAGCCGCCGGTCACGCGCGACGCATTGTTCGAGCTGGCAGCCGACTATGACGCCGAATCGCGGCTGATCACCCATTTTCGTAACAAGTGGCAACTTGCACACGGCCCGTTCGAGCCGGGCGCGCTGCCGGCCATCTCGCGCAAATCCTGGTCCCTGCTCGTGCAGGGGCTCGACCTGCACGTCGACGCGGCGCGCGCGCTGCTCGACCGCTTCCGCTTCATCCCGGACGCGCGTCTCGACGACCTGATGATTTCGTACGCGACGGACGGCGGTGGCGTCGGCCCGCACTTCGACTCGTACGACGTATTCCTGCTGCAGGTCGAAGGCCGGCGCCGCTGGCGCATCGGTGCGCAGAAGGACCTGTCGCTGCAGCCGGACGTGCCGCTGAAGATCCTCGAGCATTTCGAGCCGAGCGACGAATGGGTGCTCGAGCCGGGCGACATGCTGTACCTGCCGCCGCACATCGCGCACGACGGCGTAGCGGAGGGCGAATGCATGACCTGCTCGATCGGCTTTCGGGCGCCGTCCGCCGGGGAGCTGGGCGCGCAATTCCTGTACTACCTCGCGGAACGCGGCGGCCTGCGCGACGAGCGCGGCGACGCGCTCTACCGCGACCCCAAGCAGCCGGCCGTCGACACCCCCGCGCAACTGCCGCCGGCGATGGTCGAGCGCGTCGCCGAGATCGTCGAGGCGATCCGCTGGCGCAAGCGCGACGTCGCCGAATTCCTCGGCTGCTACCTGAGCGAGCCCAAATCGAACGTCGTATTCGAGCCGCCGGCGCGGCCGCTGTCCGAGGCCGCGTTCGTCGCGCAGGCATCGCGCCGGGGCGTGCATCTCGACAGACGCGCCGCATTGATGTATAACGCGCGATCGTACTTCATTAATGGCGAGGAACAACCGCTCGAGCAAGCCGGCGAATGGCTGCCCGAACTGGCCAATCTCCGCCACATGGAGGCGAAACGGTTTGTAACACTATCCCGGGCTCCCTCGATGACAGCCTTGCTGCACGAATGGTATTGTGCGGGCTGGCTGCGGGTCGGATACCGGATTTAGTGGGCCGCCCCGTATGCCCGTGCAGATCAAATTCTGTATGGGAAAGACAACGTATTGACCCCGCATTTGTCGACGGTCGATAGGAAAGTGCATATAATTTCCGCCCAAGCCGTAGGGAAGATTCACGCTCTAGAAGTGCGTCTCCACCAGCGGCCCAGGTCGGTGTTGGAGCACATTACCGGTATTGTTTCGCGCTGTTGCTTACCTTTAACCATAAAAGGACGTGATCATGAAGAAATCCCTCCTCGTAGCTTCCCTGTTGGCTGCTGTTGCACTGGCTGCTTGCAACAAGAGCGCTGATCAAGCTGCTTCGTCGGCTGCTAGCGACGCATCGGCTGCTGCTTCGTCGGCTGCTTCGGCAGTTGCTGGTGCTGCGAGCGACGCTTCGGCTGCTGCTTCGTCGGCAACGGCTGCTGCGAGCGACGCAGCTGCTGCTGTGGCGTCGGCTGCTTCGGCAGCGACGGCTGCTCCGGCTTCGGGCGCAAGCCAGTAAGCCTCAGCATCAGCTGAAAAAAAACCGGCCCTTCGGGCCGGTTTTTTTACGTCTGTCGGTTCCGCGCATCGCACCCGGCAGGCAAGCAGGCCAAGCCGCCGCCCGCCCCTTCCCGCGTCGCTCTGCGCCCGCTCAACCGAGCGTCAGCCAGTCGAAGCCCGCGTCCTGCGTGGCCACGACCACGTCCTCCCCGTCCGTTCCCAGCACGCCGGCAAACGCCTGGCGGGCCAGCTCGGGCCGGTTGTTCTGCTGGCTCAGGTGCGCCGCGACCAGATGCTGGAGGCGACTGCGTTCGAGCGATGCGAGGATGCCGGCGGCGGCATCGTTGCTCAGGTGGCCATGATTGCCGCCGATCCGCGCCTTCAGCGACTGCGGATAGCGGCTCCCGGCGAGCATCGCGGTATCGTGGTTGGATTCGAGCACCAGCGCGTCACAGCCGCTCAGGACGGTCGTGATGTGCGGCGTGGCCATGCCGACGTCGGTCAGCACGCCGAGCCGGCGACAGCCATCCATGAAGACGAACTGGAGCGGTTCCCGCGCGTCGTGGGGCACCGTATAGGGCATCACGGCCAGATCGCGTATCGCGGCCGTCTCGTCGCCCCACAACACGTGGAGATCGACATCGGCCTCGTCCGCGCCCACTGCGCGCGCCGTGCCCCAACTCATGTAGAGCGGCAGCGACCCGCGCCGCGCGAGCGTCAGCGCGCTGCCGACGTGGTCGCTGTGTTCATGGGTGATGAGGATCGCATCGAGATCGTCGATGCCGAGATTCAGGCGGCCGAGGCGGCGCTCGACCTCCTTCGCAGAAAAACCGCAGTCGAGCAGCACGCGGGTGGTCGTCGTGCCGCTCGACACCTCGACGACCAGCGCGTTGCCTTCGCTGCCGCTACCAAGGCTGGCGAAGCGCACGCGGTCAGTTCAGCTGGGCCTGCAGCAGCGAAATGAGCCGCTGCGCGTCCGACGAGTTGTCGACCTGGCCGTTCGCGTCGACCACCGCGACCTGCGTGCCGCCATTGCCCTGCGCGCGCACGTTGACCAGGTATTCCTTGCCCGGCTTGGCCGCCGACGGGCCGCCGTAGAACAGCTTGCCGAACAGCCCGTCGCGCTTCAGCTCTTCCATCGTGTTCGCGTAGCGGACGGTGTACAGGCCCTTCTCGCGGTCGCGATTGTCGACCGCGAAGTTGGTACGGTCGAGCGCGAGACCGACGCGCAGCCACGCGCGGTCGAACGATTCCGCCAGCTGCAGCGTCGCGGCGCCGCCGCTCGTGTCAGCGACCTTCGCCGGCGCCGTCGCGGGACGTGCATCGGTCAGCAGCTGCTTCGCCTGCGCGTCGCTCAGGCCGAACTTCTGCATCAGCTTCGACAGGAACACGGCCTCGAGCACCGGGTTGCGCGGACGCTCTTCCCAGCGCGACGACGTGCCGCCCTGCGGACCGACCATCATTTCCTCCATCGCGCTGTGCGTGATCGAGATGTCGGTGTTGCCGTCCGGCGTGCGGTTCACGAGCGTGCGGAAACGGTCGCGCGTGCCCGACGAATACGCGAAGTCGATGACCTTGCCGATCGTGCGGCGGAACCAGTCGTCGGGAATGTTCGCGCGGTTCTCGGCCCAGTCGGTGGCCATGATGCCGGTCGACGGTGCGTCGGTCTTCAGCGAGAAGCCGTTTTCCTGCCAGAACTCCTTCAGGATCGGCCACAGCTGCTCGGGCGTGCGCCCGTCCACGACGAGCCAGCGGCGATCGCCGTCGCGCTCGATATGCATGCCGAGCGGATCCTGCGCGCTCGGGACGCCGTCGGTCGCGTTGCCGGAGGCCGTGGTCGCCCGCGGCGGCAGCGTGCCGAGACCGGCGTTGCTCGGCGGCGCGACGAACTGCTGGGTCGTCGGCACCGGCTTCAGGTCGCTCGGCACCGCGAGCGGCGGCGCCGAACCCGTGTTCTTGTAGTTGACCCGGTCAGGAGCCAGATAATCGTTCAGCGTATCGCAGCCGGCGAGCGCGCCCAGCGCCAGCGCCACCACCGAAACCTGGATGGCGCGAGAGGAAAAGGCGAAACGTTTCATGAAATCCTTCGTCTTGCTAGAACGCTCGTCAGGAGCGGCGCCGGACGGAGCCGGCCGGTGCGGGTTGATGAGGGGTCGAGCCGGCGGCCGCAGGACGCGGCCGCCTGAGCCTCAGGCGAGGACGCCGGCCTCGACGAGGGCCGAACGTACGACATCGTGGCAGCGCTCGTCGAGCGGCGTAAGCGGCAGGCGGATGCCGCCCTGCATCTTGCCCATCGCCTGCAGCGCCCACTTCACCGGAATCGGGTTTGCCTCGATGAACAGGTTCTTGTGCAGCGACAGCAGCTTCATGTGCAGCTCGCGCGCCGTTGCGACGTCGCCAGCCAGCGCCGCACGGCACAGGTCGCTCATCGCGCGCGGCGCGACGTTCGCCGTCACCGAGATGTTGCCGTGGCCGCCGAGCAGCATCAGCGCGATCGCGGTCGGATCGTCGCCGCTGTAGATCGCGAAATGCTTCGGCGCGGCCTTGATCAGGTGCGCGGCGCGATCGATGTTGCCGGTCGCTTCCTTCACGCCGATGATGCCCGGCACCTGCGCGAGGCGCAGCGTCGTCTCGTGCGCCATGTCCGCGACGGTGCGGCCCGGCACGTTGTACAGGATCACCGGCAGGTCGACCGCTTCGGCGATCGCCTTGAAGTGCCGGTACATCCCTTCCTGCGTGGGCTTGTTGTAGTACGGCACGACCTGCAGCGTCGCGTCGGCGCCGACGGCCTTCGCGTGCTTCGTCAGTTCGATCGCCTCGGCGGTCGAATTGCCGCCTGCGCCCGCGATGATCGGGATGCGCTTCGCCGCATGCTCGACCGCCGTGCGGATCATCAGGATGTGCTCTTCGACGTTGAGCGTTGCCGACTCGCCGCTCGTGCCGACCACGACGAGTGCGTCGGTGCCTTCCGCGATGTGCCAGTCGATCAGTTTGCGAAACGCCGGCAGGTCGAGACTGCCGTCTTCGAGCATCGGGGTGACGATCGCGGGGATGCTGCCGCGGATTTGAATGCCGTCTTGGGTGCCGTTAGCCATGAAACGCGATTGATTGATGTACCGGTAAACGTTGAGATTGTAGCGGATTAGCCGGGCAGTTCGTAACGTGGAATTCCCGCCCCCGCCGTCGGGGTCGCGCCCTCGCGTACCGCGCAGATGCGCTGCACGAACGCCTCGCGCGGCGCGGCGACGAATCCGTCCTCGTACGCGACCACCCGCAGGCGGCCGCGCACCGCGTCCAGCAGCTCGCCCGGGGCGAGCAGGAACGCGGGATTGGACGGTTTGCCGACCGTTTCGTTTCCTTGCGCGAAGGTTTCGTAGATCAGCACGCCGCCCGGCGCCACCGCATCGAGCAGATGGGGCCAGAGCGGACGATGCAAATAATGGGTGACGATCACCGCCGCGAACGACGCGCCGGCCGGCAGCGGCCAGGGCGCGCCCTCGAGATCGGCGTCGCGCGCGTCGACGCCGGGAATCGCGCGCAATGCGGCCAGCGCGGCCGGATCGCGGTCGAGCGCGACGACCGGATGCCCGTGCGACGCAAACCAGCGCGCATGGCGGCCGCCGCCCGCGGCGACGTCGAGCACCGCGCCGCCCGCCGGGACGAGCCGCGACCACCGGGCGACCCAGCGCGACGGCTCGGTCTGGGCGACGTGGCCGCCCGCGGCGGCAATGACGGGTTCGCGCATGCCGTCAGGTCAGGTGTACGACAGGCCCATCGCCTCGCGCACGTCGCGCATCGTCTCGACCGCGTGCTTGCGCGCCTTGTCGCATCCGTCCGCGACGATCGCGCGCAGCAGCGACGGATCGTCCATGTACTTCTGTGCGCGCTCGAGCATCGGCTGCTGTTCGCGCAGGATCCCTTCGACGACCGGCTGCTTGCAGTCGAGGCAGCCGATACCCGCCGAGCGGCAGCCGCTCTGCACCCACTGGTGCGTCGCTTCGTCCGTATAGACCTGATGCAGCTGCCACACCGGGCACTTGTCGGGATCGCCCGGATCGGTGCGGCGCACGCGCGCCGGATCGGTCGGCATCGTGCGGACCTTCTTCGTGATCGTCTCCGCGTCCTCGCGCAGGCCGATCGTGTTGCCGTACGACTTCGACATCTTCTGGCCGTCGAGGCCCGGCATCCGCGACGCTTCGGTCAAAAGCGCCTGCGGCTCGACCAGGATGATCTTGCGCGCGCCTTCGAGATAGCCGAACAGGCGCTCGCGGTCGCTCATCGACAGGCTTTGCGACTCCTGCAGCATCGCGCGCGCCTGTTCGAGCGCCTCGTCGTCGCCCTCCTGCTGGTACGCGTTGCGCAGTTCGTGATAGAGCTTCGCGCGCTTGCCGCCGAGCTTCTTCGCGGCCTCGAGCGCCTTCTCCTCGAAGCCCGGCTCGCGGCCGTACAGGTAGTTGAAGCGGCGCGCGATCTCGCGCGTCATCTCGACGTGCGGCACCTGGTCTTCACCGACCGGCACGAGCGAGCCGCGATACAGCAGGATGTCGGCCGCCATCAGCACCGGGTAGCCGAGGAAGCCGTAGGTCGACAGGTCCTTGTCCTTCAGCTTCTCCATCTGCTCCTTGTAGGTCGGCACGCGTTCGAGCCAGCCGAGCGGCGTACTCATGCCGAGCAGCAGCGCGAGCTCCGCATGCTCGGGCACCTTGCTCTGGATGAACAGCGTCGCCTGCGCCGGATCGATGCCGGACGCGAGCCAGTCGATCAGCACGTCCCACACGTTCTTCTCGATGACCTCGGGCGTTTCGTAGTGCGTCGTCAGCGCATGCCAGTCGACCACGCAGAAGAAGCACGGGTACTCGGACTGCAGCTTCACCCAGTTTTTCAGCACGCCGTGGTAGTGGCCGAGGTGCAGCGACCCGGTGGGTCGCATGCCGGAGAAAATACGATCTGGGAACATGATTGTCGTTAGAAAAGCGAGGCGAAGGGAGACAGGATGGCGCTCAGCACGCCGGCCGCGGCGTTCACGAGCGGGCGCAGCCAGAAATTCGTCAGCACGCCCGTCGTGACCAGCACGAGGACGATGATGAAACCGTACGGCTCGATGCGCGACAGCGCGATCGATTGCTTCGGCGGCAGCAGTGCCGCAAGGATACGGCCGCCGTCAAGCGGCGGCAGCGGAAACAGGTTCAGCACGCCGAGCACCAGGTTCGCGCTGACGCCCGCATAGGCCATCCGCGTGAAGAACGGCTCGTCGATGCCGGCCGCGGGCAGCACGATGGTCAGCACGCCCCAGACCAGCGCCTGCACGAAGTTGCAGGCCGGACCCGCGAGCGCAACCCACAGGCTGCCCCAGCGCGGATCGCGCAGGTTGCCGAACGATACCGGTACCGGCTTCGCATAGCCGAACAGGAAAGCGCCGCCGGTCAGGAAATACATCACGAGCGGAATCGCGATCGTGCCGAGCGGATCGATGTGGCGCATCGGGTTGAACGACACGCGCCCCATCATGTAGGCGGTGTTGTCGCCGAGCAGGCGCGCGGCATAGCCGTGCGCAGCCTCGTGCAGCGTGATCGCGAAGATCACGGGCAGCGCGTAGACGGCGATGGTCTGAATCAGGGAAGCGTCCATATCGCGTTATTGTAACAAGCGCACTCGCGCAAAAATGAATGGCGCTTACGCGGCCGACAGCCCGAACGGTTCGAGCGCGCCGCGCCCCGCGCGCACGAGCTGCGGCGCGTCGCCCGTCAGGTCGATCACCGTCGACGGCTCGCGCGGACACGCGCCGCCGTCGATCACGAGATCGACCTGCTTCTCGAGCCGCGCGCGGATCTCGTCGGGATCGTTCAGCGGCTCGTCGTCCGGCGGCAGGATCAGCGTCGTGCCGAGCAGCGGCTGGCCCAGCGACTCGAGCAGCGCGAGCGTGATCGCGTGATCGGGCACGCGCAGCCCGATCGTCTTGCGCGACGGATGCGACAGCCGGCGCGGCACTTCCTTGGTTGCCTGCAGGATGAACACGTACGGGCCCGGCGTCACCGACTTGATCTGCCGGTACTGACGGTTGTCCACCATCGCGAAGTTGGCCAGTTCCGACAGGTCGCGCACGAGCAGCGACAGGTGCTGCTTCTCGTCGAGGCCGCGGATGCGGCGCACGCGCTCGACCGCGTCCTTGTCGTCGAGGTGGCACGCGAGCGCGTAGCTCGAATCGGTCGGCATTGCGATCACGCCGCCCTTGCTGACGATGTCCGCGGCCTGCTTGATCAGGCGCGGCTGCGGATTATCCGGATGAATCCTGAAGAACTGGGACATGGGGACACGTAAAGAGGGAGAAGTCGGATGCGCGCCTCGCCGGCAGCGCGAACGGCGAACGGCAAGCGGCCGCGACGCGTCAGAGCCAGCGCTCCCAGACCGGTTTCAGGTCGGGCGGCAACGGCGGCAGGCTGCCGAGTTCGACGCGGCCCTCGCCCGGCGCATGGAAATCCGAACCGCGCGACACCTCGAAGCCGAAGCGGCGCGCGACGTCCGCGTATTCGCGGTATTGGTCGGGCGTGTGGCTGCCCGTGATGACCTCGATCGCCCGGCCGCCGAGATCGATGAATTCGCCGAAGAATGCGTCGAATTCGACCGGCGTATAGCGGTAGCGGCCCGGGTGTGCGACCACGGCCTCCCCGCCCGCCGCGCGAATCCATGCGACGGCGTCGGACAGCGTCGCCCAGCGGTGCGGAACGAACCCCGGCTTGCCGTCGCCGAGCAGGCGGTCGAACACGTCGGACGTCGATGCGGCATGGCCGTTCTCGACCAGGAAACGCGCGAAGTGGGTGCGCGAGATCAGGTCGGGATTCGACACGTACTTCAGCGCGCCTTCGTACGCGCCGGGGATGCCGAGCGTCTCGAGCTGCGCGGCGATCGCCCGCGCACGGGCCGCACGGCCGTGGCGCGTGCGGTACAGGCCGTCGACGAGCGCCGGGTTCGACGGATCGATGTGCAGCCCGACGATGTGCACGGTGCGCGACGCCCACGTGACCGAAATCTCGACGCCGCTCAGGTAGCGCATGCCGAGCGCTTCCGCCTCGCTGCGCGCCGCCGCCTGGCCGCCGATCTCGTCGTGGTCGGTCAGCGCCCACAGGGTCACGCCGCCGGCATGGGCGCGGCGCGCGACGTCGGCAGGCGACAGCAACCCGTCGGAAACATTCGAATGGCAGTGGAGATCAGCGTTCATTGTCGGTATGGCAGGTGAAGCTTCATTCTACTGCAATGCGGCAAATGCGCCGCCCGCCTGCCCCGCCGCTGCCGCCGCCGGCCTATGCGCAGAACGCCTCGATCAGCGCCGCGACCTGCTCCGGCTGGTCGTGATGGACCATGTGGCCGGCATCCTCGACGAGCTTTTCGCGCCAGTCGGGGAACGCGCCGAAGCGCGCCTTGAACTCGGCCAGCGGGATGTCGCCCGCGATGTAGGCGAGCGTCGGCGAATTGACGGCCTCGACGTGCAGCACCTTCGCGCGCACCTGCTTCCAGACGGCCATCACTTCGTCGAGCCGGTACAGCTGCGGGCCCGCCATCTTGTGCGCGGGGTCCGCCAGCAGGTGATACAGGCCGTCGTCGCCGCGCTTCGACCAGTGCGCGGCGAGGAACGCCGCGCGGCGCGGATCGAGCCGCGGATTGGTCTTGGTCAGCCGGGCCGCCACGTCGTCGAGCGACGCGTACGGGCGCAGCACCGGCGGCGCGCGCAGCTCGTCGAGCCAGCCGCGCAGCCGGCGCGGCGCCTGCTCGGCCCGCGCGGGGGCGAGCCCGAACCCTTCGAGGTCGACCACGCGCCGCACGCGCTCCGGCCGCGCGCCCGCGTACAGGCACACGACGTTCGCCCCCATGCTGTGCCCGACCAGGTTGACTTCGCCGGTCGGCGCATAGTGATCGACCAGCGCGTCGAGATCGCCCAAGTACTCGTGGAACCAGTAATGACCGCCGCCCTGCCGCGCGACCGGCCAGTCGGACAGGCCGAAGCCGCGCGCATCCGGCGCGATCACCTGCCAGTCGCCCGCGAGCGCGTCGACGACGAACTGGAACGATGCCGCGACGTCCATCCAGCCGTGCAGCATGAACAGCGTCGGCGCATCGGGCCGGCCCCAGCGCCGCACATGCAGCTTGACGCCGCGGACGGTGACGAAATCGGAAACAGAACTCGAGGCATTCATTGCAGTCGCCAAAAAAAAGAATGGTCGTTCGATTATAGCGATGGCACTTCCGTTCCGGCGCCCGGCAGTCGAGGCTGCGCTCTAGCGACGGTGAGCCGACGGTACGTGTCCGGCGCATCGGCTGCCACGGAAATGCCGCCGAGCGGCCCGTGTGGCCAGCCGGCGGCAGCGTTCGCCCGCCCATCTGGAGCCGGCGGCGCCCGCTCGCCCTAACCCGCCGCCGGGCCGTCCGGCACGTCCTGCGCGGCGAGTTCGTCCAGCTCCGCCTGCTCGAATCCCGCGGTGCGGCGCGCGTCGAAATTGAACGGGCCGCGCAGCCGCGGCGCATGGTACTGCTCGGCAAGCTCGCGGTAGGTGGGAACCGGATCGCGGCCGGCGGCGTCGCACAAGTGCCGGAACCAGCGGTTCCCGATCGCGACATGGCCGATCTCGTCGCGCAGGATCACGTCGAGGATCGCCGCGGACGCGTCGTCGCCCGCCTGCACGAGCCGCGCACGGATCGGCGGCGACGCGTCGAGCCCGCGCGCCTCGAGGGTGCGCGGCACGAGCGCCATCCGCGCGAGCACATCGGCCTTGGTCCGCTCGCACATCTCCCACAGCCCGTTGTGCGCGGGGAAATCGCCGTACGCATGCCCGAACCCGGCCAGCCGGTCGGACAGCAGCGTGAAGTGATAGGCCTCCTCGGCCGCGACCTTCAGCCAGTCCGCGTAGAACGCGTCGGGCATGCCGGCGAAGCGCCACACGGCGTCGAGTGCGAGGTTGATCGCGTTGAATTCGATATGCGCGAGCGCGTGCAGCAACACCGCGCGCCCCGCGGGCGAGCGCATGCTGCGGCGCTCGAGCTGGCGCGGCTCGACGAGCGGCGGGCGCGCCGGACGGCCGGGCAGGTCGGCCGGCTCGTCCAGGCCGAGCGCCGGCGCGATCGCGGCCCGTCCGGCCAGCAGCGCGTCATACAGCGCACGGACCTGCGAGGCCTTCGCGGCCGGCTCGGAGATCCGCAGGGCGTCGAGTGCGGCGCGGCGCACGCAACGCGGCGCCGCGGTAAGGGAAGAAGGCTGCATGCTCATCAAACGGGGGCACCATCCGCGCGCATCGCGGGAGCGCAGGCACGCGACGGTTTACAATAAGCGTTTGTGCCGTCACGCAACGCGCCCGGCACGCCAGACGCGCCATTCTACCGGCGCCCATCATCGAAGAGACCAGGAGACTCCGTGACGATCTACAAACTGGGCGAGACGGCCCCGACGATCCACGAAAGCGTATTCGTCGCCGATACGGCGGCCATCATCGGCAAGGTCGTGCTGGAGGAAAACGCGAGCGTCTGGTTCGGCGCGACGATTCGCGGCGACAACGAGACGATCACGGTCGGCACCGGCAGCAATGTCCAGGAAGGCGCGGTACTGCATACGGACCCCGGCTTTCCGCTGACGATTGCCGAAAACGTGACGATCGGGCACCAGGCGATGCTGCACGGGTGCACGATCGGCGAGGGTTCGCTGATCGGGATTCAGGCGGTGGTCTTGAATGGAGCGGTGATCGGCCGCAACTGTCTGGTCGGTGCCGGCGCGGTCGTGACGGAAGGCAAGACGTTCCCGGACAATTCGCTGATTCTCGGCGCCCCGGCGAAAGTCGTGCGCGAGCTGTCGGCAGACGACATCGCGCGGCTGCGCGCAAATGCGAAGACGTACGTCGAGCGGCGTGCGCATTTCAAGGAGCAACTCGTGCGGATCGGCTGATTCGCGCGGATTTCAAGGAAGAAGAGTGAGCGACCAGTTACAGAAATTCATGTTCAATTCGGCACCCGTGCGCGGCGAGATCGTGTCGCTGCGCAACACGTGGCAAGAGGTGCTTTCCCGCCGTGACTACCCTGCCCCGGTGCGCACGGTGCTCGGCGAGATGATGGCCGCGTGTGCGCTGCTGTCGGCGAACCTGAAATTTCACGGCACCCTGATCATGCAGATCTTCGGCGACGGACCGGTCCAGATGCTGGTCGTCCAGTGCGGCTCGGACCTGTCGATGCGCGCCACGGCCAAGTTCGCCGGCGACGCGGCGCAGACGATCGGCGACGACATGCACTTCGCGTCGCTCGTCAACGCGAGCGGCCACGGCCGCTGCGTGATCACGCTCGACCCGGCCGAGAAGCTGCCGGGCCAGCAGCCGTACCAGGGCATCGTGCCGCTGAACGGCGTCGACGGCCCGCTCGAATCGGTGTCGCAGGTGCTCGAGCACTACATGCACCACTCGGAGCAGCTCGACACGCGGCTGTGGCTCGCGGCCGATCGCGACCGCGCGGTCGGCATGCTGCTGCAGAAGCTGCCGGGCGACGGCGGCATCGTGCCGCGCAACGCCGAGACCGACGCCGACACCTGGGAGCGCGTCTGCACGCTCGGCGGCACGCTGTCCGCCAAGGAGTTGCTCGAGGTCGAACCGGAAGTCGTGTTCCGCCGGCTGTTCTGGCAGGAAAACGTGCAGCACTTCGACCCGGCCGGGACGCGTTTCCAGTGCTCGTGCTCGCGCGAGAAGGTCGGCGCGATGCTGCGCATGCTCGGCCGCGACGAAGTCGACAGCGTGATCGTCGAGCGCGGTCACGTCGAGATCCACTGCGAGTTCTGCAACCAGCGCTACGAATTCGATCCCGTCGACGTCGCGCAGTTGTTCGCCGCGCCGGAACTCGCGACCGGCATCACGCCCGCGACCGACCAGCGTCACTGAGCGCGCCGCGCGTCCGTGCCCGCGATGCGGGCGCGGGCGCATAATGACGCACGAGCGTCGCCCGTACGGCTCACGCGCCGCAGGTCCCGCCTTCGGCGCAAACCGCTTTGCACTGCGGCGCGCTGCTGGAGAAACACATGAATCGCCCGTTCCGCACCCTCGTCCTGGCCAGTGTCGCAGCCGGCACGCTGGCCCTCGCCGGCTGCGCGGTGCAGCCGCCTTCGTCAACGATCCTGAGTCGCCTGCCCGAGCCGGGCGCGTCGGGCGGCCGGCCGCCCGCCCTGTCGAGCGCGGAGCGCAAACGCTACGACGAGATCGACCGGCAGGTGCTGCGCGAGCAGAACGACGCGATGGCGGCCGAGGCCGCCGCGCGCGCGTGGTCCTATTACTCGCCGCCACCCGTGACCGTCTACGGCGGCTATTACAGCGGCGGTTGGGGCAACCGGTGGGGCACCGGCATCGGCTATGGCTACGGTTACCCGGGCTGGTGGTGGTGACGCGACATCGCGTCGACCGACCCAATTGACGACTGACAGGAAATAAAAAAGCGCGGCATTTCCCGCGCTTTTTCAATGGTTCGGACTCCCGCGCTCAGTGATGCGCGGCCTTGCCCTTCTCGCCGCCGTGATGCCGCGACGGTTTCGCGATCGACTGCGGGTTCGGCACGACACGCACGGGTGCCGCGGACACGGTACCGCGCGTCGACGTGCTCGACGGCGTGTTGTTCAGCGGGCTGGCCGGCGCGTTCGGCGATACGAACTGCACGAACACTTCGCCATCCTTCACCATGCCCATCTCGTAGCGCGCGCGCTCCTCGATGGCCGCAGTACCGCCCTGCAGATCCTGCACTTCGCCCGCGATCCGTTCATTGCGCAGCTTCTCGTCCGCGTTCTTCTGCAGCTGATCGCCGAGCTGCTGGCGCAATTCGTGCACCCGCAACCAGCCGCCGTGTCCCCACCATAGGGGGTACTGAATGAGCGCCAGCAAGGCAATCAGGACGACAGTGACAAGCCGCATGTAAGAGACGCAGATATAAGAAGCGCCGCTCCGCGCGACATGCACAGAGCGGCGTCGAGATGACGAACCCGATAGTAGCGCGTTAGCGCAGGTTATAGAAAGCCGATTTGCCCGGGTAGCTCGCGATGTCGCCGAGATCTTCCTCGATGCGCAGCAGCTGGTTGTACTTCGAGATGCGGTCGCTGCGCGACAGCGAACCCGTCTTGATCTGACCGGCGTTCAGGCCGACCGCGATGTCCGCGATCGTCGAATCTTCCGTTTCGCCCGAGCGGTGCGAGATCACGGCCGTGTAGCCCGCGCGCTTCGCCATTTCGATTGCCGCGAACGTTTCGGTCAGCGTACCGATCTGGTTGATCTTGATGAGGATCGAGTTCGCGATGCCCTTCTCGATGCCTTCCTTCAGGATGCGCGTGTTCGTGACGAACAGGTCGTCGCCGACGAGCTGCACCTTCTTGCCGAGGCGCTCGGTCAGCAGCTTCCAGCCGTCCCAGTCGCCTTCGTGCATGCCGTCTTCGATCGACACGATCGGGAACTTGTCGGCGAGCGTCGCGAGGTAGTCGGTGAATTCGGCCGACGACAGTTGCAGGCCTTCGCCCGCGAGCTGGTACTTGCCGTCGTGGTAGAACTCGGAGGCCGCGCAGTCGAGCGCGAGCAGCACGTCTTCGCCCGCACGGTAGCCGGCCTTCTCGATCGCCTGCAGGATCGTCGACAGGCACTCGTCGTTGCTGCCGAAGTTCGGCGCGAAGCCGCCTTCGTCGCCGACTGCCGTGCTCATGCCGCGGTCGCTCAGGATCTTCTTCAGTGCGTGGAACACTTCCGCGCCGCAACGCAGGGCTTCACGGAACGTCGGCTGGCTCACCGGGACGATCATGAATTCCTGGATGTCGAGGCTGTTGTTCGCGTGCGCGCCGCCGTTGACGATGTTCATCATCGGGACCGGCAGCTGCATCGCGCCCGAGCCGCCGAAGTAGCGGTACAGCGGCAGGCCGGCTTCTTCAGCCGCTGCCTTCGCGACGGCCATCGACACGGCCAGCATCGCGTTCGCGCCGAGGCGCGACTTGTTGTCGGTGCCGTCCAGCTCGAGCAGCGTCTTGTCGAGGAACGCCTGTTCCGACGCGTCGAGGCCCATGATGGCTTCGGAGATTTCGGTGTTGATGTGCTCGACCGCTTTCAGCACGCCCTTGCCGTTGTAGCGGCCGGCTTCGCCGTCGCGCAGTTCGATCGCTTCACGCGAGCCGGTGGACGCGCCCGACGGCACCGCCGCGCGGCCCATCGTGCCCGATTCGAGCAGCACGTCGCATTCGACGGTGGGGTTGCCGCGCGAATCCAGAATCTCGCGGCCGATGATATCTACGATTGCACTCATGGGTTTCCTCTGAGAATGACGATGGATTCTTCAAACTGCGACGGCATGCGCGCCGACGTTGCTTACGCTACTGACGCGCGAAGCCGTCGCATGGTTCATTCGATCTTTAGTTGAAATCGTTTTCCAGGAACGGATTGCGCTTCACCGCCTGGTCGAGCGTGACGAGGGTCTCCAGCAGCGCGCCCATCCGGTTCAGCGGCACCGCGTTCGGGCCGTCCGACTTCGCTTCGGCCGGATTCGGATGCGTTTCCATGAAGAGGCCCGCGACACCCGTCGCGACCGCCGCACGCGCGAGCACCGGCACGAATTCGCGCTGGCCGCCCGAGCTCGTGCCCTGCCCGCCCGGCAGCTGCACCGAGTGGGTCGCATCGAACACGACCGGCGCGTGCGTCTCGCGCATGATCGCGAGCGAGCGCATGTCGGACACGAGGTTGTTGTAGCCGAACGAGACGCCGCGCTCGCACGCCATGAAGCGGTCTTCCGACAGCCCCGCGTCACGCGCCGCGTCGCGCGCCTTGTCGATTACGTTCTTCATGTCGTGCGGCGCGAGGAACTGGCCCTTCTTGATGTTGACGGGCTTGCCCGAGCGTGCGCACGCGTGGATGAAGTCGGTCTGGCGGCACAGGAACGCGGGCGTCTGCAGCACGTCGACGACCGACGCGACCTGCTCGATCTCCTCGATCGAATGCACGTCGGTCAGCACCGGCAGGCCGAGCTGGCGCTTCACCTCGCCGAGGATCCGCAGGCCCTCGTCCATTCCGAGGCCGCGAAACGACTTGCCCGAGCTGCGATTCGCCTTGTCGTAGGACGACTTGTAGATGAACGGGACGTTCAGCTTCTCGCAGATCTCCTTCAGGCGGCCCGCCGTGTCGATCGTCATCTGCTCCGATTCGACGACGCAGGTACCCGCGATCAGGAAGAAAGGCTGGTCGAGACCGACCTCGAAATCGCACAGCTTCATGCTTTACACTCCGCGCGCTTGCTTGTTGGCGAGCGCGGCTTCGACGAACGACTTGAAGAGGGGATGACCGTCACGCGGCGTGGACGTGAATTCCGGGTGGAACTGGACGCCGACGAACCACGGGTGCATCGAGCGCGGCAGCTCCATCATTTCCGGCAGATCCTCGCTCGGGGTACGGGCGCTGATGATAAGGCCGCCGGCTTCGAGCTGGGGCACGAAGCGGTTATTGACTTCATAACGGTGGCGATGGCGCTCGTTCACGTCCTTGCCATAGATCTCTTCGGCCATCGTGCCGGGCTTGATCGGGCAGCGTTGCGAGCCGAGGCGCATCGTGCCGCCGAGATCGGATTCCTCGGTGCGCGTCTCGACCTTGCCTTCGCGGTCGTGCCACTCGGTGATCAGCGCGACCACGCGTTCCGGCGTTTCCGGATCGAATTCCGTGCTGTTCGCCTGCTTCAGGCCGACGACGTCGCGCGCGAATTCGATCACCGCGAGCTGCATGCCGAGACAGATGCCGAGGTACGGCACCTTTGCCTCGCGCGCATAGCGGATCGCCGCGATCTTGCCTTCCGTGCCGCGACGGCCGAAACCGCCCGGCACCAGCACGGCGTCGAGATGCTTCAGGCTGTCGACACCGTTCGTCTCGATCTCTTCCGAGTCGATGTACTCGATGTTGACCTTGGTCGACGTGTGCAGCGATGCGTGGCGCAGCGCCTCGATCAGCGACTTGTACGACTCGGTCAGATCGACGTACTTGCCGACCATGCCGATCGTCACTTCGTGTTTCGGGTTTTCCAGCTTCTCGACGAGCTCCGACCACATGCTCAGGTCGGCGTCCTTCGGCGACAGCTTCAGCTCTTCGCAGATGATCCGGTCGAGGCCCTGGTCGTGCAGCATCTGCGGAATCTTGTAGATGCTGTCGGCGTCCCACACCGAGATCACGGCGTCTTCCGGCACGTTCGAGAACATCGAGATCTTCTTCGATTCGTCGTCCGGGATGCGGCGGTCCGCACGGCACAGCAGCACGTGCGGCAGGATGCCGATCTCGCGCAGCTTCTGCACGCTGTGCTGGGTCGGCTTCGTCTTCAGCTCGCCGGCCGTCGCGACGTACGGCACGAGCGTCAGGTGCACGAAGCACGCGCTGTTGCGGCCGAGGCGCAGGCTCATCTGGCGCGCGGCCTCGAGGAACGGCAGCGACTCGATGTCGCCGACCGTGCCGCCGATCTCGACGATCGCGACGTCCGGTTCGCCGCAGGTGGCCGATGCCGCCCCGCGCTCGATGAACGCCTGGATTTCGTTCGTGATGTGCGGAATCACCTGCACGGTCTTGCCGAGATAGTCGCCGCGGCGTTCCTTGCGGATCACCGATTCGTAGATCTGGCCGGTCGTGAAGTTGTTGGCCTTGCGCATCTTCGTGCTGATGAAGCGCTCGTAGTGGCCGAGGTCGAGGTCGGTCTCCGCTCCGTCTTCCGTCACGAACACTTCGCCGTGCTGGAACGGGCTCATCGTGCCGGGGTCGACGTTGATGTAGGGATCGAGTTTGAGGAGGGTGACTTTCAGACCGCGCGATTCGAGGATCGCGGCGAGAGAGGCGGCGGCAATACCCTTGCCGAGGGAAGAAACTACGCCGCCGGTGACGAAAACATATTTGGTCATCGCTGGATGCTCGCGGGAAAAACGGATTATACCGTAAAGCCCGCCCTTCTCTCAGCAATTGACGCGATGATCCCGCCCTTTCGCGCTGTGCCGCGCCAGCCGTGCGCGCCGGGGCGAACCGGCCGGCCGGACGGTGCAACCGCGCACGCCGGACGCGGAACACCGGACCAAGGCGTCAGGCGCTGTTCGCGAGCGCTGCGCTGTCGCGCGGCACGCCGCCCTCCGCCGTTTTCAGCGAATTCAGCATCCGCTGCAATGCGCGGGCCGTCTCGATCGGCCGCTCCATCGGGAACAGGTGGCTGCCCTCGATCCATTCGATGCGCCCGCGCGCGGCGCGGCGCGTCGCCTCGAGCCCGACCTGCCGCACCTCGCGCGAGCGCGTGCCGGCGAGAAAGCCGAGCGGCACCGGCGCGCCGTGCGCGAGCCGCGGGCCGAGCGTGTGCGGCAGCGTCCGGTAGATCAGGTATTCGACCTGCCGGTCGAATGCGAGCGCGCGTTCGCCGTCGGCGCCCGCCTGCGGGATGCCGTGGTCGATGTAGTCCGACAGCATCCGCTCGTCCCAGCGCGCGAACGCGGGTTTCTCGTGAAAGTGCCGCCAGGCTTCGTCGCGGCTCGCCCAGCGCGTGCGCCGGTTGCGCGTCGCGGCCGCCGGCGACAGCCGCTCGTCGAGCCCGGCCCACTGGCTCGCGCGCAGCGCGCCGGCGCGCCATCCCGCGATGATCGGTGAATCGATCATCACCACGCCGCGCACCCAGTGCGGTTTTTTCAGCGCTGCCATCAGCGACAGGTAGCCGCCGAGCGAATGGCCGACGAGCCAGACCGGGCGCTCGTAGCGGCTGCCGATGTCGTCGAGCAGCTGCTCGACGAGATGCGGCCAGTCGCGCGTCACCGGGTAGCGGCGGTCGTGACCGATGCGCTCGATGTAACGCAGGTCGTAGTCGTCTGCCAGCTCGGCGAAGATCGTCCGGTACGTCGAGGCCGGAAAACCGTTCGCATGCGAGAAGTGGAGGATGTCCTTCAAACGCCAATGTCTCCTTTGTCGACGGGAGTTGGCGCTTTAGCGCTTACTCCCGTCCCATGCTTCGCGGTCGACGGGAGTTGGCGCTTTAGCGCTTACTCCCGTCCCATGCTTCGCGGTCGACGGGAGTTGGCGCTTCAGCGCCTACTCCTGTCCCATGCTTCGCGGTCGACCGGAGTTGGTGCTTTAGCACTTACTCCCGCCCCATGCTTCGCGATCGGCGGGCTCCGCTGCTCCAGCACGTGTCCGGTCCCTTCGTTCCTGCTGCGCGCCATCACACCAACTCACCGGTCCATCCAGTACCGTCGCTGCGCATCGCGATAACGCTCGAACGCAAAACCGCCGTCCGCCGGCGCGACGTCGAACCGCACGGCCCCGTCGCGATCGGTGCGTGGCAGCGGAATCCCGCGCGCCTCGTAGCGCGCGAGGACCGTCCGGTGCGGATGCCCGAAGCGATTGCGATAGCCTACAGGAAATACCGCGACGCGCGGCCCGACCGAATCGAGGAAAGGCTCGACCGACGACGTGCGGCTGCCATGGTGCGGCACGACGAGGATCTGTGCGGCCAGCGCGTCGCGCGCATCGGCCACCAGGCGGCGCTCGGCGCGCGCCTCGATGTCGCCCGTCAGCAGGGCCGACGTGCCCACCGCGTCGATGTGCAGCACGCACGATTGTTCGTTCGACGGACCGGCCCCCGCCATGCGCGGCGGCCACAGCATCGTGAACACGACACCGTCCCAGCTCCACCGCTGCCCGGCCGCGCAAGGCAACCGATCGGTCACGCCGGCCGCCTGCGCGTCGCGCCACAGCCGGTGCCGCGGCGCGATGCCGGCAAGCAGCTGACGCACGTCGACCGCCGCATAGACGGCCGCCGCGCCGCCCGCGTGATCGGCGTCCGCATGACTGAGCACGAGCGTATCGACGGTCCGGATTCCGCGCGAGCGCAACGACGGCACAACGATCCGCTGGCCGGCATGGGTCGACTCCGGCCCCGGCCCCGCATCGAACAGCAAGGTCCGGCGTGCGGTCTCGACCAGCACCGACGCGCCCTGCCCGACGTCGAGCACGGTCAGCCGGAAGCCGCCCGGCGGCGGTTTATCCGGCGCCGGCACAAGCAGCGGCAGCCACGTGATCGGCGCGGCCCAGCGCAGCGGCCAGCCGCGCGGCATCAACACCCATGCGACGCCGATGCACGCCAGCATCAACACCGGCCAGTCAGGCATGCGCAGCCAGAATACGCCGGCCGGCCAGTCGGCGAGATGCCCCAGCAGCGCCATCATCGGTTCGAGCGCCGCATGCGCGAGCCGGAACGCATAGCCGTCCAACGGCGCGGGCAACCCGATACCGGCGAGCACGACCGGCGTCACGACGGCGCTGACCCACGGGATCGCGAACGCATTGCCGAACGGGCCGGATACCGAGATCTGCGCGAACCACGCGGCCGTCAGCGGCGCGAGGCCGATCGTCACCGCGTACTGCACGCGCGTGGCCTCCGCGATTCGGCGCCCGGTACGCGCGCACCCTGCTCGCAGCCACCTCCAGCGGTCGACCGCGGCGGTGCCATCCCCCGCACCGTCGCCGCTGTCGCGCCTGTCGCCCCCGTCGAATTCGCGCACCGCGCGCCAGCCCGCGACCGCCATCAGGATCACCGCGACCGCGCCGAACGACAGCCAGAACCCGGCGGACAACACGGCCCACGGATCAGCGAGCAGCACGCCGCCGAGCGCCGCGCACAGCACCGTGGACGTCGGCACGCTGCGTCCGGCCAGATAGGCGGCCGCACCGGCCGCGATCATCCACCATGCGCGCTGCGCCGGCACGTTGAAGCCGGCGAGCGCTGCATAGCCGGCGGCTGCCGTCAGCGCGGCAACCGAAGCCACGTAAGGCGCGGGAATCATCAGCGCCGCCGCACGTCCTCGCCAGCGCAGACGCCGCCAGACGATCGATGCGATCCCGCCGGCGAGCGCGCCGACGAGCCCGACGTGCAGCCCGGAGATCGCGACCAGATGACTCGTGCCAGTATTGCGCAGCACGCGCCACGCGTCGTCGCCGATGCCGGATTGATCGCCGACCGCGAGCGCGGTCACGATGCCGTGATGGCGCGCGCCGCTGCCGAGCGCATCGCCGATACGGGCACGCAGCGCGTCGCGCAGCCGATCGATCGACGCGCGCCATCCCGACGCACGCGCGTCGAGCAGTTCCGCCCGCTCGGGCGCGACCACATAGCCGATCGCGCGAATGCCCGCGGCGAGCCATGCCGCCTCGCTGTCTCGCACGCCGGGATTCGCCTCGGCATGCGGACGCTTCAGGCGCACGACGAGGCGCCAGCGCTGCGCGGCGCGCAAATCGGGCATCGCGTCGCGTGCTCCGGGCGCGCCGTACGTGCGCCACGACAACCGGATCACGGGAGGAAACCGGGCCAGCGCCGCATCGTTCGATTCGACGGCAAACAGCAGTCGCGCACCGGTGTCGTCGATCACCGGCAACCCGCGGATCACGCCCGTGACGACGATGTTGCGCCCTTCCCGCTCGACGGGCAGGCTGTCACGCAGCCGCCATTCGGCGCGCGCGGCCGCATAGCCGAATCCGATCGCACCGGCCGCGCACGCGCACAGCACCCACCGGAGCGCGACGATCGCGCGGGTTCGACGGCGCCGCGCACACCATGCGAGCAGCGCGCCGCAACCGGCCAGCACCGCCGCCCCGCCCGCCCAGACGCCCGCGCCCGGCAACGCCGCCTGCCGCTGCAGCACGACGACGCCGAGCGCGAACGCGATCCACCACACGCGCATCGCGCCTCCTCGTCGACCTGGCGCTGCCGCTGTCGAGACGGCGCCTTCCGGCAACGATTATGCGGACGAAAGGGCGAGTCGCGGCAGCGCGGCGAGCGCGTTAGCCGTTGTGGATAGGGACAGCGCGTGCGCGTCGATCCCGCGTAGCTCGGCGAGCACGGCACCGATGCGCGGCACCTGGTCGGGCGCATTGCGGGACTTGTACGCCCATTCGGGCGCGATGTCGGGCGCGTCGGTCTCGACGACGATCGCGTCGAGCGGCAACTGCGCGGCGAGCCGGCGGATCTGCAACGCGCGTCCGAACGTCACGTTGCCGCCGAAACCGAGATGCAGCCCCTGTGCGAGATACGCGTCGGCCTGCTGGAAACTGCCGTTGAACGCATGCGCGATGCCGCGCCGCACGCCGAAGCGGCGCAGCCCGGCGAGCACGCGGTCCTGCGACTTGCGCACGTGGCACAGCACCGGCAGGTCGAATTCCCGCGCGAGCTTGAGCTGCCCTTGGTAGAAGAATTGCTGCCGCGCTTCGTCGAGCCCCGGCACGAAGTAGTCGAGCCCGATCTCGCCGATCGCGACGAAGCGCGGATCGTCGAGGCTCGCCTCGATCTCCATGCGCAGCCGGTCGAGATCCTCGTCGCGTGCGTGCGGCGTATACATCGGGTGGATGCCGAGCGCATAGACCGCGCCCGGTGTGCGCTGCGCCAGTTCGCGCACGGTCGTGAAGTTGTCGCGCCCGATGCTCGGAATCACGATGCGAGACACGCCGGCCGCACGCGCCGCCTGCGTGACCGCGTCGCGGTCGGCGTCGAATTCGGCGGCATCGAGATGGCAATGCGTATCGATCCACATGGCGGCTTTCCTGCGCCCCGCCGCAACGCCGGGACTCGTCCGGCGGCACGGCGGAGGCGTTCGTTCACACCGGCAGCGCCGGCTCCTCGTGCAGCACGCCGTCGCGCAGGCGCATGATGCGGTCGCAGCGCGCGGCGAGCTCGGGATCGTGGGTGACGATCACGAAGCTCGTTTCGAGCGTCTCGGACAATTCGAGCATCAGGTTGAACACGGTATCGGCCGTCGTGCCGTCGAGGTTGCCGGTCGGCTCGTCGGCGAGCACGCAGGCCGGCTTCGTCACCAGCGCGCGCGCGATCGCGACGCGCTGCCGCTCGCCGCCCGACAGCTCGCCCGGCCGGTGCTTCGCACGCGGGCCGAGACCGACACGTTCGAGCATCGCCTGTGCCTGCGCGCGCGCGTCCTCGGTCGTCATCCGGCGGATGCGCAGCGGCATCGCGACGTTGTCGAGCGCGGTGAATTCCGGCAGCAGGTGATGGAACTGGTAGACGAAGCCGAGCGCGCGGTTGCGCAGCTCGTTGCGCTCGCGCTCGGCGAGCTGCGTAAACGGCTTGCCGAGCAGCGACACTTCGCCTGCGCTCGGTTCGTCGAGGCCGCCCAGCACGTGCAGCAGCGTGCTCTTGCCGGAGCCCGACGCGCCGACGACCGCCAGCTTCTCGCCGCGCCGCACCGTCAGCTCGGTGTTGTTGAGCACCTGCACGTTGAAGCCGCCCTGCACGAACGCCTTCGTGATCCCGCGCGCCTGAAGCACGTATTCCTGCATACCTGCCGAGTCCTGTCTGATGGGTTGTCGTGAATCCGCGAATGCGGTCGCGCGATCATTCATAGCGCAGCGCCTCCGCCGGCTTCACCTTCGCGCCGCGCCAGCTCGGATAGAGCGTCGCGACGGCCGACAGCACGAACGCGATCAGGCCGATCTTGATGACGTCGCCCGCGACGAGCTCGGACGGCAGCTCGCTGATGAAGTACACCGACGGCGGCAGGAACTGCACGCCGAACAGATGCTCGATCATCGGGATCAGCCACGGAATGCTCCACGCGATCAGGCAGCCGAGCGCGACGCCCGATGCGGTGCCGACGAAGCCGATCGTCACGCCCTGCACGACGAAGATCTTCATGATCGAGCCCGGCTGCGCGCCGAGCGTGCGCAGGATCGCGATGTCGGCCTGCTTGTTGGTCACCGTCATCACGAGCGACGACACGAGGTTGAACGCGGCCACCGCGATGATCAGCGTGAGGATGATGAACATCATCCGCTTCTCGATCTGCACGGCCGAGAACCAGGTCTTGTTCTGCTGGGTCCAGTCGCGGATGTACAGGCTGCCCGACAGCGTATGCGACAGCTCGACCGCGACCTGCGGCGCCTTCTGCATGTCGGTGAGCCGCAGCCGCACGCCGGTCGGCGCGGCCATCCGGAACAGCGCCTCCGCGTCGCGGATGTTGATCATCGCGAGCGTGCTGTCGTATTCGTAGTGGCCCGACTCGAACACGCCGACGACCGTGAACTGCTTGAGCCGCGGCATCATCCCGGCCGGCGTGATCGTGCCTTCGGGGGCGACGAGCGTGACCTTGTCGCCGACCGTCACGCCGAGGTTGCCGGCGAGCGCGTCGCCGAGCACGATGCCGAACTGGCCGGGCACGAGCGCGGCGAGCTGGCCTGCCTTCATGTCCTTGCCGATGTCCGACACCTGCGGTTCGAGCGACGGCTCGACGCCGCGCAGCATCACGCCGCTCACCGCGTCCTGGCGCGTGAGCAGCGCCTGCGCGTCGACGTACGGCGCCGCGCCCGTCACCGACGGATTGCGGCGCGCTTCCTGCGCGGTCAGTTGCCAGTCGGGCATCGAGCCGGTCGGCGAGAACACCTCGACGTGCGCGAGCACCGACAGCATGCGGTCGCGCACTTCCTTCTGGAAGCCGTTCATCACGGACAGCACGACGATCAGCGCCGCGACGCCGAGCGCGATCCCGAGCATCGACACGAGCGCGATGAAGGAAATGAAGCCGTTGCCGGTCGTGCGTTTGCCGGCGCGCGTGTAGCGCCAGCCGATCTGCCATTCGTACGGAAGTTTCAAGCGAATCCTTTCTGCTGGTTACGGCGGGGATGGCGGCCCGAGGCCGGAGCGCCGCCCGGCGCGCGGTCGAAAAAAGCGGTCGCCGGACGCAATCGGGCCCAATCGGACCGTCAGCCGGCCCGATCACGCGCGCAGTTTGCCATACAATGCGCACCATCATGCACGACCGACGCCTCCATTTTCTCGTTCCGTTCGCGCTGCCGTCGGCGGCCGATGCGGCCTCGTCCCTGCACACGCTGGACAGCCCCGCGCTCGAAAAGTTGCTCGCCCGCGCGAGCCTCGTCGAGCACGTGGCCGGCGAGGACTTCCAGCGCACGCTGCCGCACGAGCGCTGGCTGGCCCGCCGGTTCGGCGCGACCCAGGGCAACGCCGCCGACGAGGCGCCGCTCGCGCCCTACATGCTGCTGGCGGACGGCGGCGACCCGGGCACCCAGGCCTGGGCGTGCGTCGAGCCCGTCCATGTCGAAATCGCGCACGATCACCTCGTGCTCGTCGACCCGGCGAGCCTCGCGCTCGACGACGGCGACGCCGCCGCGTTGCTGGCGGTCGCGCGCCCGCTGATCGAGGAGCTCGGCGTGCGACTGGAAGCGCCGCATCCGGCGCGCTGGTACCTGTCCAGCGAGCAGCTCGCCCGCCTCGCCGGTGCCGCGCCGCTGCGCGCCAGCGGCCGCAACATCGAGATCTGGTTGCCGCACGAGGCGCACACCGGCGAACGCTCGCGGATGTGGATGAAGCTGCAGAACGAAGTGCAGATGGCGTGGTTCCAGCATCCGGTCAACGAAGCGCGCGAAGCGCGCGGGTTGCCCGCCGTCAATTCGATCTGGTTCCACGCGCAGGGCACGCTGAAGCCGGTCGGCAAGCCGTTCGCGCGCGTGCTGTCCGTGTCGCCCGCCGCGCTCGGCCTCGCGCGCGCGGCGCAGGCCGAGGCCGGCGCCGTGCCGGCCGCATTCGGCACATTGCCCGCCGCCGCCGGCGCGACGCTCGTCGAGCTGCCCACGCTGTCCGCCCCGTTCATCGAACAGGACTGGGCACGCTGGCACGACGCGCTCGCCGCGCTCGAGCGCGACTGGTTCGCGCCCGCCCTCGCCGCGCTGCAGAACGGCGAGCTGGCCGGCGTCGACTTCACGCTGTGCGGCGACACCAGCTCCGTAACGCTGCACGCGACGCGCGGCGACCTGCGCAAGTTCTGGCGCCGCCGCGCGCTGGCATCCCTGTTCGAATAACCCGACCTGTATGACCCGGATCGTTACCCGCCCCGTCGCGCCCGCCGACGCCGAAGCGCTCGCGCGCCACGGCCTGCATCCCGTCCTCGCGCGCCTGTACGCGTCGCGCGGCGTGCAGTCCCCGACCGACATCGAAACCGCGCTCGCACGCCTCGTGCCGCCCACCGAACTGAAAGGCTGCGCGGACGCCGCGGCGCTGCTCGCCGACGCGATCGCCGACCAGCGGCGCCTGCTGGTCGTCGCCGACTACGACTGCGACGGCGCGACCGCCTGCGCGGTCGCGGTGCGCGGCCTGCGGATGTTCGGCGCGCAAATCGACTACCTGGTGCCGAACCGCTTCGAATACGGCTACGGGCTCACGCCAGAGATCGTCGAACTCGCGGCCGCGCGCAAGCCGGACCTGCTGATCACCGTCGACAACGGGATCGCGAGCGTCGCGGGCGTCGAGGCCGCGAACGCACGCGGCATCGACGTGCTCGTGACCGACCACCACCTGCCCGGCGACGCGCTGCCCGCCGCACGCGCGATCGTCAACCCGAACCAGCCCGGCTGCGCGTTCCCGAGCAAGCATATCGCCGGCGTCGGCGTGATGTTCTACGTGCTGCTCGCGCTGCGCGCCGAGCTGCGCCGCCGCGGCGCATTCGCGAGCAAGGAGGCCGAACCGCGTCTCGACGGGCTGCTCGACCTCGTCGCGCTCGGCACCGTCGCCGACGTGGTGCGGCTCGACGGCAACAACCGCGTGCTCGTCGCACAGGGGCTGCAGCGCATCCGCAACGGCCGCATGCAGCCGGGCATCGCCGCGCTGTTCCGCGCCGCCGGCCGCGAGGCGCGCACCGCATCGGGCTTCGACCTCGGCTTCGGCCTCGGCCCGCGCCTGAACGCTGCGGGGCGGCTCTCGGACATGTCGCTCGGCATCGAGTGCCTGATCACCGACGACATCGGCCGCGCGTGGGACCTCGCGCAGCAGCTCGACGTGATGAACCGCGAGCGCCGCGAGATCGAGGCCGGCATGCAGCAGCAGGCGCTCGCCGATCTCGCCGACGTCGATCCGGCCGACGCATGCACGATCACGCTGTTCAATCCCGAGTGGCACCAGGGCGTGATCGGCATCGTCGCCGGACGGCTCAAGGAGAAATTCCACCGCCCGTCGTTCACGTTCGCGCATGCGGACGAGGCCGGCACGCGGGTCAAGGGTTCCGGCCGCTCGATTCCCGGCTTCCACCTGCGCGATGCGCTCGACCTCGTGTCGAAGCGCGAGCCCGACCTGATCGTCGCGTTCGGCGGCCACGCGATGGCGGCCGGTCTCACGCTCGACACCGACAACGTGCCGCGCTTCGCGGCCGCGTTCGAGGCCGTCGCGCGCGAATGGCTGTCCGACGACGCGCTGGCGCGCGTGATCGAGACCGACGGCGAACTCGAGGAAGCGTATTTCACGCCGCAGTTCGTCGGGTTGCTCGACGAAGCCGTCTGGGGCCAGGGCTTTCCGGCCCCGCTTTTCTCCGGCGAATTCGACGTCGTGTCGCAGTCGCTCGTGAAGGAAAAGCACCTGAAGCTGCAACTGGCGCGCGGCCGCCAGCGCTTCAACGCGATCTGGTTCAACCACACCGAGCCGCTGCCGGCGAGCGCGCTGATCGCGTACCGCCTCGTGGCCGACACGTGGAACGGCGTGACGCGCGTCCAGCTGATCGTCGAACACGCGGCCGGCTGAGCGCCGACCGGCCGGCCACCCGGCCCGCGGCGCCCGCGGGCCATGTGCGAACCATGCGGACCACATGCGCGCCGCGCCGGACGGGGCCGCGGCGCGCGCGCAAGCACACTCCGCGTCACCGGGAAACCCTGCCGATCGGCTATAATTCCGCTTTTTTACGAAGCAAGAACAGCGAACGATCATGGAAGCGGAACGTCTCAACGCGATCGAAAGCTCCCTGCTCGACCTGCGCAACCGCGCGGGCGAGCTTCGGGGGTATCTTTGACTACGACGCCAAAGCTGCGCGTCTGACCGAAGTCAACAAGGAACTCGAGGACCCGAACGTCTGGAACGATTCGAAGAACGCCCAGGCACTCGGCCGCGAGAAAAAGCTGCTCGAAGGCGTCGTCACGACGCTGACGGCGCTCGATAGCGACCTGCGCGATGCGCTCGACCTGTTCGAGCTCGCACGCGAGGAAGGCGACGAAGACACCCTCGTCGCATCGGAAGACGACGCGAAGAAGCTCGAAGCACGCGTCGGCGACATCGAGTTCCGCCGGATGTTCTCGAACCCGGCCGACCCGAACAACTGCTTCATCGACATCCAGGCCGGCGCCGGCGGCACCGAGGCGTGCGACTGGGCATCGATGCTGCTGCGCCAGTACCTGCGCTACTGCGAACGCAAGGGCTTCAAGGCCGAGGTGCTCGAAGAGTCCGACGGCGACGTCGCCGGCATCAAGAACGCGACGGTCAAGGTCACGGGCGAATACGCATACGGCTTCCTGCGCACCGAAACGGGCATCCACCGCCTCGTGCGCAAGTCGCCGTTCGACTCGTCGGGCGGCCGTCACACGTCGTTCTCGTCGGTGTTCGTCTATCCGGAAATCGACGATTCGATCGAAGTCGAGATCAACCCGGCCGACCTGCGCATCGACACGTACCGCGCATCGGGCGCGGGCGGCCAGCACATCAACAAGACCGACTCCGCGGTGCGGATCACGCACATGCCGACCGGTATCGTCGTGCAGTGCCAGAACGACCGCTCGCAGCACCGCAACCGCGCCGAAGCAATGGCGATGCTGAAATCGCGCCTGTACGAAGTCGAAATGCGCAAGCGCCAGGCCGAACAGGACAAGCTCGAATCGAGCAAGACCGATGTGGGCTGGGGCCACCAGATCCGTTCGTACGTGCTCGACCAGAGCCGCGTGAAGGACCTGCGCACGAACGTCGAAATGAGCAACACGAGAGCCGTCCTCGACGGCGATCTCGACGACTTCATCAGCGCGAGCCTCAAACAGGGCGTGTAAGCGCCGCGGCGCGGCCCCTCCGGTCGCGCCGCCCTTCCCGTTGCGTTGCCGCACCCACTCCGAATTCCGACCATCATGACCGAACCGACCCAAACGCAGCCCGCCGTCGCGGCGGACGAAAACCAGATCATCGCCGAGCGCCGCGAGAAGCTGCGCGCACTGCGCGAGCAAGGCGTCGCCTATCCGAACGATTTCCGGCCGACGCATCACGCCGCCGATCTCCAGGTGAAATTCGCCGACTCGGACAAGGCCGCGCTCGAAGCGAACCCGGTCGAGGTGTCGGTCGCCGGCCGCATGATGCTCAAGCGCGTGATGGGCAAGGCGAGCTTCGCGACGGTGCAGGACGGTTCGGGCCAGATCCAGTTCTTCGTGACGCCGAACGACGTCGGCGCGGAAACCTACGACGCATTCAAGAAGTGGGACCTGGGCGACATCGTCGCCGCACGCGGCGTGCTGTTCCGCACCAACAAGGGCGAGCTGTCGGTCCAGTGCAAGGAACTGCGCCTGCTGTCGAAGGCGCTGCGTCCGCTGCCGGACAAGTTCCACGGCCTCGCCGACCAGGAAATGCGCTATCGCCAGCGCTATGTCGACCTGATCGTCACGCCGGAAACGCGCGACACGTTCCGCGCGCGCACCAAGACCATCGCGTCGATCCGCAAGTTCATGGACAACGCCGACTTCATGGAAGTCGAGACGCCGATGCTGCACCCGATCCCGGGCGGCGCCGCGGCCAAGCCGTTCGTCACGCACCACAACGCGCTCGACATGCAGATGTTCTTGCGCATCGCGCCGGAGCTGTACCTGAAGCGCCTGATCGTCGGCGGTTTCGAACGCGTGTTCGAGATCAACCGCAACTTCCGGAATGAAGGCGTGTCGCCGCGCCACAACCCGGAATTCACGATGATGGAGTTCTACGCCGCGTACACCGACTACCGCTGGCTGATGGACTTCACCGAGCAGCTGATCCGCCAGGCGGCGATCGATGCGCTCGGCACCGCGACGATCCAGTACCAGGGCCGCGAGCTCGATCTCGCGAAGCCGTTCCACCGCCTGACGATCACGCAGGCGATCCAGAAGTACGCGCCGCAGTACACCGACGGCCAGCTGTCGGACGACGCGTTCCTGCGTTCCGAACTGAAGCGCCTCGGCGTCGACGTGTCGCAGCCGGCCTTCCTGAACGCCGGCATCGGCGCGCTGCAGCTCGCGCTGTTCGAGGAAACCGCCGAATCGCAGCTGTGGGAGCCGACCTACATCATCGACTACCCGGTCGAAGTGTCGCCGCTCGCACGCGCGTCGGACACGGTGCCGGGCATCACCGAGCGTTTCGAGCTGTTCATGACCGGCCGCGAGATCGCGAACGGCTTCTCGGAGCTGAACGATCCGGAAGACCAGGCCGCGCGCTTCAAGAAGCAGGTCGAGCAGAAGGATGCCGGCGACGAGGAAGCGATGTTCTTCGACGCCGACTACATCCGCGCGCTCGAACACGGGATGCCGCCGACGGGCGGTTGCGGGATCGGCATCGACCGTCTCGTGATGCTGCTGACCGACAGCCCGACGATCCGCGACGTGCTGCTGTTCCCGCACCTGCGCCGCGAAGACTGACGGCGTGCCAGCGTGTGCGCCGCGCCCTGCGGCGCGCACGCGTCAGCTTTGTAACCACGCGTAAATCCCGCCTGCCGGCGTTCACCGGTTTTCGATCCTCCCCCGTTTTATTCCCTCGTCGCGACGGCCTTCTCCGGGTTTTCCCTGTAGCAAACGCCGATCCCGCGCTGCAATTCGTTACACCTTGATACGGTGCGCCGCTCGCTCGTGGACGACACTCCTGTTGCGTCACCACGCATGACCACGGGACCAGAACGAGGCGCCGGAACGCCAAGTCTGCTCGCTCCCGAGCGTGGGATCCGGCCAGCGCCAACATGCGAAACCGGGTCGACACCGGAGAAGAAAATGGACAACCAGAATCAAACCACGCCGCAAAAGCAACGCCTGCACCCGCTCATCGCGACCGCCGCAGGCGCCGTCATCGTCGCCAGCCTCGCCGCCACCGCCGCGATCACGGGCATCTTCCCGAAGGCCAGCAGCAACAACGCGCAGAACGGCCAGACCCAGGCCGCGCTGATCGCGTCGCAGCCGGCCGTCGATACGGCCGCGGCAGCCAGCGCCGCGCTCGCCGCGCAAGCGCAGCAGCAGGCAGCCGAACAGGCCGCGCAGAAGGCTGCGGCCGAGAAAGCCGCTGCTGAGAAGGCGGCTGCGGCACAAGCCGAGCCGCGGCCCGCGCCGCGCCCGGCAGCCACGCACCACCGCCATACGCCGGCACCGCAACCGCCGCAATACGCGCAACAGCCGTCCGCACCCGCGCAGCCGCCCTATTGCCAGACCTGCGGCACGGTCGTCGCGATCACGCAGACGCGCACGCCGGGCCAGAGCTCGGGGATCGGCGCGGTCGGCGGCGCAGCGGCCGGCGGCCTGCTCGGCAACCAGTTCGGTCACGGCAACGGCCGCACCGCGATGACGATCATCGGCGCGCTCGGCGGCGGTCTCGCCGGCAACCAGGTCGAGAAGCAGGTGCGCGCGGAAACCGACTACCAGGTGCAGGTCCAGATGGAAAGCGGCGCGACGCGCACGTTCACGTACCACAACCCGCCGCCGTTCGGCCAGGGCCAGCGCGTGCGGATCGAGAACGGCACGCTCGTCGGCTCGTAATGCATGACGAATCGCCGCGCGGCTCTTGCGCCGCGCGGAAATGAAAAAGGCTCGTGACGCGTCACGAGCCTTTTCCTTTTGCGGGAGCGTTGCCGGCGCCACGCGGTGCGGGCGTCGGCGCGAACCTCAGTCTTCGTCGTCGAAGTCCGATTCGTCGATCCAGTGCGCCTGGATCGCTTCGAGGATCTTCTCGCCCGAGTGCGCCGGGTCGTCGGTGAAGCCGTCCAGCTCGATGACCCATTGGCGCAGGTCGACGAAATTGATCCACTGCGGATCGACGTCCGGATGCTTGTCTGCCAGCGCGATGGCGATTTCGCGCGAATCGGTCCATTTCATGGCCTGCTCTCCCGTATACGTGGCGAGTCCGCCCCGCCGATCCGTCAGTGATTTTCCTTCGCGTGGTTGATCGAGTACTTCGGGATCTCGACCACCAGGTCCGAATCTTCCTTCACGATCGCCTGGCACGACAGGCGCGATGTCGGCTCGAGGCCCCACGCCTTGTCGAGCAGGTCGTCTTCGTCCTCCTCGGACGGCTCGAGATCGTTGAAGCCCTCGCGGATCACCACGTGGCAGGTCGTGCAGGCGCACGACTTCTCGCACGCATGCTCGATCTCGATGCCGTTGTCGAGCAGGTTGTCGCAAATACTCTTGCCGGGCGTCGCGTCGATCACTGCGCCGTCCGGGCACAGTTCGACGTGAGGCAGCACCACCAGTTGAGGCATGTCCGTTCCGTCAGTCAGGGTGCGGCGGCTGGCGCCGCACGGTTCAATATCGTGCGGGCCGTCGCCGGCCCGCATGCAGTTCGTTCGTTCAGATCTCGTCGAGGCGGCGGCCCGACAGTGCGCGCTTGATGCTCTTGTCCATCCGGCGCGCCGCGAATTCGTCGGTGCCGTCGGCCAGCGTCTTGGTCGCGGTCTCGATCGCGTCCGTGTCGTCGCCCTGCGCGATCGTGCGCAGCGCCGCGACGAGCGCGTCGACCTGCGTGCGTTCGGCGTCGTCGAGCAATTCGCCGTCGGCCGCCAGCGCCGCCTGCGTCGCCTCGATCATCCGCTCGGCCTCGACCTGCGCTTCGCGCAGCGCGCGTGCCCGCATGTCGATCTCGGCGGTCTTGAAGCTGTCCTCGAGCATCTTCGCGATGTCGTCGTCGGCGAGGCCGTACGACGGCTTCACGACGACCGACGCCTCGACGCCCGAATGCTGCTCGCGCGCGAACACCGACAGCAGCCCGTCCGCATCGACCTGGTAGGTCACGCGGATGCGCGCCGCACCGGCCGTCATCGGCGGGATGCCGCGCAGCTCGAAGCGCGCGAGCGAGCGGCAGTCGGCGACGAGCTCGCGCTCGCCCTGCACGACGTGGATCGCCATCGCGGTCTGGCCGTCCTTGAAGGTCGTGAATTCCTGCGCACGCGCGATCGGAATCGTCGAATTGCGCGGAATGATCTTCTCGACGAGACCGCCCATCGTCTCGACGCCGAGCGACAGCGGAATCACGTCGAGCAGCAGCCAGTCGTCGCCGCTGCCGCGATTGCCGGCGAGCAGGTCGGCCTGGATCGCCGCGCCGAGCGCGACGACCTGGTCCGGATCGAGGTTGACGAGCGGCGGCTGGCCGAAATACTTCGCGACCGCCTCGCGGATCACCGGCATGCGCGTCGCGCCGCCGACCAGCACGACGCCCTTGATGTCGGCCGGGCTCACCTGCGCATCGCGCAGGGCCTTGCGGGTCGGCGTCAGCGTACGCTGCACGAGCGGCTCGACGAGCGCGGCGAACGTGTCGTGCGAGATCGTCTGCACGAGGTGTGCACCGGTCGACAGCGTCACGTCGAGCGACGCCTGCGGCGCGGACGACAGCGCTTCCTTCAGCACGCGCACGCGATCGAGCAGCAGGCGCACGTCCTCGGGCGCGAGCGCCTTCGCGTCGATGCCGGACTGCGCAAGTACGTGACCGAACAGCGCGTGGTCGAAATCGTCGCCGCCGAGTGCGGAATCGCCGCCCGCGGCCAGCACTTCGAATACGCCCTTCGTCAGCTTCAGGATCGACAGGTCGAACGTGCCGCCGCCGAGGTCGTACACCGCGTAGAGGCCTTCGGCCGCGTTGTCGAGACCGTAGGCGATCGCAGCCGCGGTCGGTTCGTTCAACAGGCGCAGCACGTTGAGGCCCGCGAGGCGCGCGGCGTCCTTCGTCGCCTGGCGCTGCGCGTCGTCGAAGTACGCGGGCACCGTGATCACCGCGCCGACCAGGTCGTCGCCGAGCGTGTCTTCCGCACGGTAACGCAGCGTCGCGAGAATCTCGGCCGACACTTCGACCGGGCTCTTCACGCCGTCGATCGTACGGATCTGCACCATGCCGGGTGCATCGACGAATTCGTACGGCGCGTTCGCCGCGCCTTCGACCTCGGCCTTGCCGCGGCCCATGAAGCGCTTGACCGACACGATCGTGTTGCGCGGATCGGTCGCGGCCTGCTCCTTCGCTTCGTGACCGATGCGGCGGCCGCCCTTCTCCAGATAACGGACCACCGACGGCAGCAGCGCGCGGCCCGCTTCGTCCGGCAGCACTTCGGGCACGCTGTTGCGCACGGCCGCGACGAGCGAGTTCGTCGTGCCGAGATCGATCCCGACAGCGAGTCGCCGCTGGTGCGGCGCCGGCGCCATGCCCGGTTCGGAAATTTGCAGTAAAGCCATCTTGGTTCGTTCGGGCGCTCGGCCCGTTTGCTGCGCGTGCCGCGAGGCACGCGGTTAAGTTTCGAGGCGCTCGATCTGCGCGCCCACTTCCGACGCGACCCGTTCGATGAACATCAGCTGGCGCACGGCCTCGGCGGCAGCCTGGTCGGCCGCGCTGTCGAGCAGCGTGCCGAGGCGCTCGAGGCGCACACGCTTTTCGTCGCGCAGCTCGGCGAGCAGCGCATCGAGCGCGTCGACGTTGCGGGCAGCCGCGGCATCCTCGATGCCTTCGCGCCACTCCATCTGCTGCATCAGGAACGCGGGCTCCATCGCGGTGTTGTTTTCGGCACCGATGTCGACGCCGCGCAGCGACAGCAGATAGGTCGCGCGCTTCAGCGGATCGCGCAGCGTGCGGTAGGCTTCGTTCGCACGGGTCGCCCATTGCATCGCGATGCGCTTTTGCGCGTCGCCGGCCGCCGCGAAGCGGTCCGGGTGCACCTGCGTCTGCACCGTGCGATAGGCGCTGTCGAGCGCCGTCTCGTCGAGCGCGAATTGCGCCGGCAGGTGAAACAGATCGAAGTGGCTGTCTTTCAGCGAAACCATCGTCGCGTTCAATTCCGGTTCGTCGCGCGGCAAACGCCGCACATTAAAAAGGCGGCCCGTGCCGCCTCTTGCCCGCATCGCGCGGAAACCCGCGTCACACGCGGAACGATTCGCCGCAGCCGCACTCGTCCTTCACGTTCGGGTTGTTGAACTTGAACCCCTCGTTCAGGCCTTCGCGTGCGAAGTCGAGCTCGGTGCCGTCGATGTACGCGAGGCTCTTCGGGTCGACGACGACCTTCACGCCATGGCTCTCGAACACCTGATCCTCGGGAGCCAGCTCGTCGACATACTCGAGCTTGTACGCGAGCCCCGAGCACCCGGTCGTGCGAACGCCAAGCCGCAGGCCCACACCCTTGCCGCGACGGACGAGGTATTTCTGGACGTGCTGTGCTGCTTTTTCGGTCAGTGTAATTGCCATGATGTCCTTGCCGCGGCGCGCCACCCGGGCCCGCCGCGATCCTTCACAAGCCGCTCGATGCCGCTCAGGCTGCTGCCTGATCGCCTTCCTTGGTGTCGTGGCGCTTCTTGTAGTCGGCCACGGCTGCCTTGATCGCGTCTTCCGCGAGAATCGAGCAGTGAATCTTCACCGGCGGCAGGGCCAGCTCTTCGGCGATCTGCGTGTTCTTGATCGACAGTGCCTCGTCGAGGGTCTTGCCCTTCACCCACTCGGTCACGAGCGAGCTCGACGCGATGGCCGAGCCGCAACCGTACGTCTTGAACTTCGCGTCTTCGATCACGCCGTCCGCGCCGACGCGGATCTGCAGCTTCATCACGTCGCCGCAGGCCGGCGCGCCGACCATGCCCGTGCCGACCGCGTCGTCGTCTTTCGCGAACGAACCGACGTTACGCGGGTTTTCGTAGTGATCCAGAACCTTGTTGCTGTATGACATGACTCAAACTCCTTGACTCGTTACGTCTGCGTGCGCAAATCCGCCCGCGAATGTATTCAATGCGGTGTTCAGTGTGCGGCCCATTCGATCGTCGACAGATCGATGCCTTCCTGGTGCATTTCCCAGAGCGGCGACAGTTCGCGCAGCTTCGCGATCTTGCTGTTCAGCAGGTTGATCACGAAGTCGACGTCCTGCTCCGTCGTGAAGCGGCCGACCGTGAAGCGGATCGAGCTGTGCGCGAGTTCGTCGTTGCGGCCGAGTGCACGCAGCACGTACGACGGCTCCAGCGACGCCGACGTGCAAGCCGAGCCCGACGACACCGCGACGTCCTTGATCGCCATGATCAGCGACTCGCCTTCGACGAAGTTGAAGCTGATGTTCAGGTTGTGCGGGACACGGTGCTCCATGTCGCCGTTCACGTACGTTTCCTCGATCTGCGACAGGCCGCGCAGCAGCTTGTCGCGCAGCATGCGGATGCGCTCGTTCTCGGTCGCCATTTCTTCACGCGCGATGCGGAACGCTTCGCCCATGCCGACGATCTGGTGCGTCGCCAGCGTGCCAGAACGCATGCCGCGCTCGTGGCCGCCGCCGTGCATCTGCGCTTCGATGCGCACGCGCGGCTTGCGACGCACGTACAGCGCGCCGATGCCCTTCGGGCCGTAGGTCTTGTGCGCCGAGAACGACATCAGGTCGACCTTCAGCTTCGCGAGGTCGATCTCGACCTTGCCGGTCGACTGTGCGGCGTCCACGTGGAACACGATGCCCTTCTCGCGGCAGATCTCGCCGATCGTCTCGATGTCCTGGATCACGCCGATCTCGTTGTTCACGTGCATCACGGATACGAGGATCGTGTCCGGGCGCAGCGCGGCCTTGAACACGTCGAGGTCGATCAGGCCGTCTTCCTTCACGTCGAGATAGGTGACTTCGAAGCCGTCGCGCTCGAGCTCGCGGCAGGTGTCGAGCACGGCCTTGTGCTCGGTCTTCACCGTGACGATGTGCTTGCCCTTGCCCTTGTAGAAGTTCGCGGCACCCTTGATCGCGAGGTTGTCCGATTCCGTTGCGCCGGACGTCCAGATGATCTCGCGCGGATCCGCGTTCACGAGCGCAGCCACCTGTTCGCGCGCTTCCTCGACCGCGCGCTCGGCATCCCAGCCGTACGCATGGCTGCGCGATGCCGGGTTGCCGAACTGCTCGCGCAGGTACGGCACCATCTTGTCGACCACGCGCGGGTCGACCGGCGTCGTCGCGCTGTAATCCATGTAGATGGGCAGGTGGAGAGTCTCTTGGGTCATCTGTCGCTCCGGGTATTCTGTGCAGGGACTATGTGCGTTATGGGGTGTGCGGCGCGTTCGCGCTCACGAACTCGCGATGTTGAACACCGAATTGGGACCGAGCGGCATCGTGCGCACCGGTTCGGCCGGCGCCGCGGCGGGCTCCGGCGCGCGCCGGTCGCGCAGCACCGCGGGCGCGCCCTCGCGTGCACGCTGCTGATCGACGAGATCCTGCAGCGATACCGAATCGAGGTATTCGACCATTTTCTGGTTCAGGGTCGACCACAGCTCGTGCGTCATGCAATGGCCGTCGGGCTGCTTCGAGCCATCGCACGTGCCTTTGCCACCGCACTGCGTGGCGTCGAGCGGTTCATCGACCGCGATGATGATGTCGGCGACGGTGACGTCCTGCGCGCGGCGCGCGAGGTTGTAGCCGCCGCCCGGGCCGCGCACGGATTCGACGATTTCATGCCTGCGCAGCTTGCCGAACAGCTGTTCGAGATACGAGAGCGAAATCCGCTGGCGCTGGCTGATGCCTGCAAGCGTCACCGGGCCCTGCTCCTGGCGCAGTGCCAAGTCAATCATCGCCGTGACGGCGAAACGGCCTTTGGTGGTGAGTCTCATGGTGTCTAGGGGACTGCAATCTTGACGATTTTGGTCAAGTATAAATATTTGACATTTTTAGTCAAGTATCCATGTCTTCGACAGGGTATTCGCAGACCGCTGAATACCCCGCCACGATCAGCGTGCGGTACCGCTCCGGAGGGTGTCCAGCAGGCCCGCGCACGCGCGCTCGACCTGGTCGAGCACCTGTTCGAAGCCCTGCGCGCCGCCGAAATAAGGATCGGCCACTTCGGTCCCGGCCGCGCCCGGCGCGAATTCCATCAGGAGGCGCACCTTGTCGCGATGCCCAGGCGGGCAGCGCCGCCGCAATTCCGCGAGATTGGCTTCGTCCATCGCCAGCAGCAGGTCGAACCGCTCGAAATCCGCCGCGCTCACCTGCCGCGCCCGCAGCGCCGACAGGTCGTAGCCGCGGGTGCGGGCCGCCGCCTGCGCGCGCGTGTCGGGCGGCTCGCCGACGTGCCAGTCGCCGGTACCGGCCGAATCGACCTCGATCCGGTCGGCCAGCCCGGCCGCGTCCACCTGGTGGCGCATCACGCCTTCTGCAGTGGGCGAACGGCAGATATTGCCGAGACAGACGAAACAGATCGCAACGCGGGTCATCGCACTATCGGAAAGCCGCGGCGAGCCGCGCGGGAGAAGAACGCGCCATTATACAAAGGCGCCCGGAATCGCGCCGCCGCGCGAAGCGACGGCGGCGTGCCTTACAGCGCCTTGGGTGCGGCGAGCACGACGTCGCCGGATGCGGCCGGCAACGGTGTCGCCGCGTCGTCGACCAGACCGAACGACACCGCGCGCGCGAGCTCGGCCGATGCCTGATGAACGGCGATCGGTCCACTCGCCGGCGCGTCGGCCATCGCGTGCAGATAAGCGGCCGCGGCGAGCGGAACGACGATTGCCAGCGGCCAGTACATCGATATTGTCTTTTTCATGATGCGGCTCCTTGACCTCATGCCCCGAAACCCGATTCCGGGGACTACAGGCAGGATTCTATAGACCGCACCTATCAAGATAAATACATGAATAGCGAACGCACTGTTGCCACCCAATGAACAGTCGTCAGCCCAGGTGGCTTTGCGAGGCCGCGTACAGTTCGCGGAACGTCCGGCCGGTCGGCGTCGGCATGTCGCGCGTGTCCATCCAGCCACCCATCAGCGGCAGGCGCCGCAGCGTGCCGCCGTCGCCGCCCAGCCGCTCGAGGATCCGTACCGCGAGCTTGGTCGTCAGCGCGTAAAGGAGCGGCCGGCGCGCGACAAAGCCCCACGCGGCGAGCGCGGCGCGCTCGCGCCACGGCCGCAGGTGCCGCTCGACCTGTTTCTCGCGCAGCGTGCGCAGCAGGTGCGACAGCGGGATTCCGGCCGGGCACACGCTGTCGCATTCGCCGCACAGCGTCGCGGCCTGCGGCAGGTCGAGCGCACGGTCGATCCCGACGTAGCTCGGCGTCAATACCGACCCCATCGGGCCCGGATAGACCCATCCGTACGCGTGCCCGCCGACCTTCTGGTACACCGGGCAATGGTTCATGCACGCGCCGCAGCGGATGCAGCGCAGCATCTCCTGGAATTCGCCGCCGATCAGGCCCGTGCGGCCGCCGTCGACGAGCACCACGTAGTTGTGTTCCGGGCCGTCCTCGTCGCCGGGGCCGCGCGGCCCGGTCAGCACCGAGAAGTAGTTCGAGGTCTTCTGGCCGGTCGCCGAGCGCGGCAGCAGACGCATCGCGGTCGCGAGATCCTCGAGCGTCGGCAGCACCTTCTCGATGCCCGTCACCGCGACATGCACGCGCGGCATCACCGTGCACATCCCTTCGTTGCCTTCGTTCGTGACGAGCGCAACCGACCCCGTCTCGGCGATCACGAAGTTGCCGCCCGTCACGCCCATGTCGGCCGACAGGAAATGCGGGCGCAGCACCTCGCGCGCCTCGCGCGTCATGTCCGGAATCTCGGTCAGCCGCTCGCGGTGGTGCGTGCGCGCGAACAGGTCGGCGATCTCGTCCTTGTCCTTGTGCACGACGGGCGCGATGATGTGGCTCGGCGGCTCGTTGTCGTTGATCTGCAGGATGTATTCACCGAGGTCCGTCTCGATCGACTGCACGCCCATCTCGGCAAGCACCGCGTTCAGGCGCATTTCCTCGGACACCATCGACTTCGTCTTGATGACCTTCTTCACGTCGTGGCGCCGCGCGATGTCGGCGACGAGCCGCGCGGCGTCCGCGGTCGTTTCCGCGAACAGCACCGTCGTGCCGCGCCGCGTCGCTTCGCGCTCGAACGCCTCGAGCCACACGTCGAGGTTCTCCAGCGCACGGTTGCGGCGCGCCTTCAGCGCGGCGCGCGTCGCCTGGAAGTCGATCGCGGTCATCGCATCGGCGCGCGCGGACACGAACTTCGTCGACAGCTTCTTCAGGTTCTGCTGCAGGCGCTGGTCGGCCAGCTTCTGGCCGGCGCGCGCCTTGAAATGCATCGATTGAACTTGCATCGCGGTATCGAGGAAAAGTAAGCGGGAACCGGGCGTCAGACGTCGCCCGCCAGCACCTGCGCGACGTGCAGCACGCGGGTGTCGCGGTCGCCCGTGCGGCGCAACCGCCCTTCGATGTTCAGCATGCAGCCGAGATCGCCGAGCACGACGGCGCCCGCACCGGACGCGCGCACGTTCGCGCACTTTTCGTCCGCGATGGCCGCCGAAATGTCGCCGTACTTGACCGCGAACGTGCCGCCGAAGCCGCAGCAGTGCTCGCAGTCCTTCATCTCGGTGACGGCCACGCCGCGCTGCGCGAGCAGCGCGCGCGGCTGCGCCTTCACGCCGAGCTCGCGCAGGCCCGAGCATGAGTCGTGATAGGTAACGGGCCCCGTGAATTCGCCGGGGGCGAGCGTCACCTTCGCGACGTTCGCGAGGAAATCGGTCAGTTCGTAGACTTTCTGCTGGAATCGCGCATAGCGCCCCATCAGTTCGGGGTCGTCGCGGAACAGGTCGCCGTAGTGCGCGCGGATCATGCCGCCACACGAGCCCGACGGCGCGACGACGTAATCGAACTGCTCGAACTCGCGCAGCGTCTTTTCGGCGAGATCCCGTGCGAGCGCGCGGTCGCCCGAGTTGTAGGCCGGCTGGCCGCAGCAGGTTTGCGCGGGCGGCACGAACACCTCGTAGCCGGCTTCGCGAATCAGTTTCAGCGCGGAAAAGCCGATTTCCGGACGCATCAGGTCGACCAGGCAGGTCACGAACAAACCGACTCGCATACGCGCTCCTTCGAGAAAACGGCTCTCATTATCCGCCGTTTGGCCGGCAAGACCAACGCCGGCACGCGCGCAAGTGCGCGATGCCGGAAACGAGGACTTCCTCGAACGGCGTTCGCTTTTTTCACGATACGAGATACAATCGACGCAACACCGCTTGACGCGTCAACCGATTCTCCCCCGACATGAGCCAACCCACCCCGGATTCCAAAACGTCGATCCAGGTGATCGAACGCATGATGCGGCTGCTGGACGCGCTCGCCGCGCACAGCGACCCCGTCAGCCTGAAAGAGCTTGCGCAGCGCACGGAGCTGCATCCGTCGACCGCACACCGCATCCTCAACGACATGGTGACCTGCCGCCTCGTCGACCGCTCCGATCCCGGCACCTACCGGCTCGGCATGCGGCTGCTCGAACTCGGCAACCTCGTGAAGGCGCGCCTGTCGGTACGCGACGCTGCGCTGATGCCGATGCGCGAATTGCATCGCCTGACCGGCCAGACCGTGAACCTGTCGGTGCGTCAGGGCGACGAAATCGTCTATATCGAGCGCGCGTATTCCGAGCGCTCGGGGATGCAGGTCGTCCGCGCAATCGGCGGCCGCGCGCCGCTGCATCTGACGTCGGTCGGCAAGCTGTTTCTCGCGGTCGACGAAACCTCGCGCGTGCGCGCCTATGCGACGCGCACCGGGCTGTCCGGCCATACGCAGAACAGCATCACCGACATCGCGAAGCTCGAGCGCGAGCTGACACTCGTGCGCCAGCAATCGTGCGCGCGGGACAACGAGGAACTGGAGCTGGGCGTGCGCTGCATCGCGGCCGGCATCTACGACGACTCGGGCAAGCTCGTCGCGGGCCTGTCGCTGTCGGCCCCGGCGGACCGCCTGCAGGACGCGTGGCTCGGCCAGCTGAGCCGCACCGCGCTGACCATCTCGGAATCGCTCGGCTACCGGCCCGCGCCCACGAAGGATGCCGAAGGGCTGCAACGGCACGCGTGAGCCGCGCCGCCCGCCGCATGGCGCCAGATGAAAAAAAGCCCCGCATCGCGGGGCTTTTTCTTTGCGGCGATCGGCACGGCGCGAACCGCCGTGACACGCTCAGGTGCCGCCGTTCGCCGTATTGGCGGCCGTCAGGCGCTCGCCGCCGCCGGCGTCGAGCCAGTTGCGCAGGCGTGCCGCGTCGGCGAAGCGCGAATACTTGCCGAACGAATCCAGCAGCACCATCACCATCGGCCGGCCATGGATCGTCGCCTGCATCACGAGGCATTCGCCCGCCTCGTTGATGAAACCCGTCTTCTGCAGACCGATGTCCCACGAGCCGTTGCCGCGGATCAGCGCGTTCGTGCTGTTGTAGACCAGGTTGCGCTTGCCCGTATTGACGTCGTACGTGCGGTCGGTCGAGAACTGTCGGATCATCGGGTACTGGTACGCCGCGTTGACCATCTTCACGAGGTCGCGTGCGCTCGACACATTCGAGCTCGACAGGCCCGTCGAATTCTCGAAGTGGGTGTCGTTCATGCCCAGCGACTTCGCCTTCGCGTTCATCGCGGCGATGAACGCCGGACGGCCGCCCGGGTAGTAGCGCGACAGCGCGGCGGCCGCGCGGTTTTCCGACGCCATCAGCGCGATGTGCAGCATGTCCTCGCGCGACAGCACCGAGCCGACCGACAGGCGCGAACCCGTGCCCTTCTCGTAGTCGCGGTCTTCGTCGGTGACTTCGATCTGGTCGGTCATCGGTGACTTCGAGTCGAGCACGACCATCGCCGTCATCAGCTTCGAGATCGATGCGATCGGCACGACGGCGAGCGAATTCTTGTCGAACAGCGGCTCGCCGGTGTTCTGGTCGACGACGTACGCGACGCTCGAGCGCAGCGCGAGCGCGTCCGGCGTGTCGTGCAGGCCGAATGCCTGGCCGACCGTCGGGCGACGCGGCTGGAACGCGACCTTGCGCACCGCGCCGCGATGGCCGTGCACGTTCGACGCGAGCGTCGCGCGCTTGCGCGATGCCTTCGGCGCATCGGCCGACGCGACGTTGGCGGATTTCGCGGAGGCGGCCTTCACCGTCCGCTTCTTTTCCGAAGAAGTGGAAGCGGCTTTCTTGGCGGCCTGGTGGGTCTTCGCAGTGGCGGCAAAGGCGTCAGCGGGCGCGACGGACGCGGCGGTCGCCAGCAAGGCGACGGCGACCGACACAGCCGTGCCGAGCGTCATGCTCTGCAACAATCTGCGCGGTGAAAACGATTCGGCTTTCATTGGGGTCTGGACAAAGCGGGCGGGGTTTCCGCAAGTGTAGTTAAAGCTGAAAAAAAGAGCAATATTAGGCACTTACCGATCGTCGTTAAACCGGAATGTAAGGGTCGACCAACGATGACTCGATCAACCCTCGCGCTCCCATCGAAAAAATTCATGGGATGCGCCGCCCGACAGTACCCGTCTCCCGAATTACCACGCGGTTAATTGAGATAACGTCACTTTGGCGACGAATTAAAGCGGGGAAAGTACGTATCCGGCGTTCGGTGTACCAGGCACCGGTCTTGACCGCGGCGGCGGCACGTCGCCACGGCATGCGCATCGCGAAACGGCGCGCTTTTCGACAGGAACAGAAGCATAACGTTCCACATGCCTGTCAGGTTTACCTGTGCATGATCACGGTGCGGCGCGCCTGCCCCGGCCAAGTGCGCACCATGTGGGAACACGTCTGAAACCGATTCCGAACCGGCCGTGATAACCCGTTGTTTTATCGATAATTTGTCGTGATTGTGCAATGCACAAAAAGTGCTTGACAAGACTTTTCTCTGCCCTAAAATATGACTCATTGCTGCGTTGCACAAAGCACGCGGCGCCGAGGTTCCCCATCGTAGTGCCCTTTATCCCTGCGATCGACGTGATCGCTTTTCAGGAGCTTGACATGTCCTTGCTGACCCCCGAGCAAATCGCCGCCGCACAGAAAGCCAACCTCGAAAGCCTGTTCGGTCTGACGACCAAGGCGTTCGAAGGCGTCGAAAAGCTGATCGAACTCAACCTGCAGGTCGTGAAGTCGACGCTGACCGAAAGCCAGGAAAACGCGCAGCGCCTGCTGTCGGTGAAGGACGCACAGGAACTGATCGCGCTGCAAGCGAGCCTGTCGCAGCCGGTCGCGGAAAAGGTGCTGTCGTACAGCCGTCACCTGTATGAAATCGCGTCGTCGACGCAAGCCGAGTTCGCGAAGGTTGCCGAAGCGCAATTCGAAGAGCAGAACAAGAAGGTCCAGGCACTCGTCGACAACGTCGCGAAGAACGCTCCGGCCGGTTCGGAAACGGCTGTCGCCGCACTGAAGTCGGCACTGAACGCTGCGAACACGACGTACGAAACGGTCCAGAAGGCTGCCAAGCAAGCCGTCGAGATCGCCGAAACGAACTTCAACGCGGCTGCCGCTGTCGCGACGAAGGCTGCGAGCGCTGCTGCATCGCGCCGTTCGAGCAAGCCGGCCGCGTAAGCGTCCCCTGCTCCTGACAAAGCCGCGCACTGCGCGGCTTTTTTGTTTCCGGCGACGGAACATCCGGGCATCCGGGCGGCGCCGGTGCGGTGGCGCAGCACGGACCGGGCACTGCCGTCGGCCGCGGGCAAAAGAAAACGCCGCCGTCCGGGTATCCCGGGCGGCGGCGTTTTTCGTGGCCGGCGCGAGGCCGGCCGAGCCGATCGCGTTACTTCTTGCGTTGCGGCGGCAGGTCCGTACAGACGCCTTCGTACAGTTCCGCGGCCATGCCGACCGATTCGCCGAGCGTCGGGTGCGGATGGATCGTCTTGCCGATATCTTCCGCGTCCGCGCCCATCTCGACGGCCAGACACACTTCGCTGATCAGGTCGCCCGCGTTCAGGCCGACGATCCCGCCGCCGATCACGCGATGGGTTTCCTCGTCGAAGATCAGTTTCGTGAAGCCTTCGTCGCGGCCGTTCGCGATCGCGCGGCCCGATGCGGCCCACGGGAACACGGCCTTGCCGTACTTGATGCCTTCGGCCTTGCACTGGTCTTCCGTCTTGCCGGCCCACGCCACTTCGGGATCGGTGTACGCCACCGACGGGATCTGCAGCGCGTCGAAGTACGCCTTTTCGCCGTGCGCGGCTTCCGCTGCGACGTGGCCTTCATGCACGGCCTTGTGCGCGAGCATCGGCTGGCCGACGATGTCGCCGATCGCGAAGATGTGCGGGACGTTCGTGCGCATCTGCTTGTCGACGTCGATGAAGCCGCGGTCGGTGACCGCGACGCCTGCCTTGTCGGCACCGATCTTCTTGCCGTTCGGGCTGCGGCCCACCGCCACCAGCACGAGGTCGTAGCGCTGCGCTTCCGCCGGCGCCTTCTCGCCCTCGAACTTCACGTAGATGCCGTCTTCCTTCGCTTCCGCGCCGACCGTCTTGGTCTTCAGCATCACGTTGCCGAAGCGCTTCGCGTTGTACTTTTCCCAGACCTTCACGAGATCGCGGTCCGCGCCCATCATCAGGCCGTCCATCATTTCGACGACGTCGATCTCGGCGCCGAGCGTCGCATACACCGTCGCCATTTCGAGGCCGATGATGCCGCCGCCGATCACGAGCATGCGCTTGGGCAGCTGGCGCAGTTCGAGGGCGCCCGTCGAATCGACGACGCGCGGGTCTTCCGGCATGAACGGCAGCTTCACCGCCTGCGAGCCGGCGGCGATGATTGCCTGCTTGAACTTGACGACCTTCTTGCCGTTCTCGCCCTGCACTTCCATGTGATACGGATCGACGAACGCGCCGACGCCGGTGACCACTTCGACCTTGCGCGCCTTCGCCATGCCGGCGAGGCCCGTCGTCAGCTTCTTGACGACGCCGCCCTTGAAGTCGCGCAGCTTGTCGAGATCGACTTCCGGCTTGCCGAACGAGATGCCGTGCGACGCGAGCGCCGCGGCTTCGTCGATGACGAGCGCCGTGTGCAGCAGCGCCTTCGACGGGATGCAGCCCACGTTCAGACAGACGCCGCCGAGCGTCGAGTAACGTTCGACGAGCACCGTCTTCATGCCGAGGTCGGCTGCGCGGAATGCGGCCGAGTAGCCGCCGGGGCCGGCGCCGAGCACGAGCATGTCGCATTCGATGTCGGCGGAGCCGCTGTAGCTGCCTGCTTGCGGAGCGACGGCCGGGGCGGCGGCGGGCGCGGCGGCCGGAGCCGGTGCTGCGGCCTTTGCGGGTTCGGCTGCTTTCGCGGGCGCGGCTGCGCCTGCCGCTGCTTCGACGATGGCGATCACGGTGCCTTGCGAGACTTTCTCGCCGGCCTTGACCTTGACTTCCTTGACCGTGCCGGCGACGTCGCTGGGCACTTCCATGGAGGCTTTGTCCGATTCGAGCGTGATGAGCGTCTGCTCTTTTTCGATCACGTCGCCCGGCTTCACGTTGACTTCGATGACATCGACGCCGCTGAAATCGCCGATATCCGGAACCTTGACTTCGATGAGACTCATTACTGTCCCCTTCTTGATTAGCTGCAGACAGAGGGGGAGAAACCCGCAAGAACCGACTACGGCCTGACAAAAGAACGCGAACCTGGGCAGGACCACCTTTGCCGTCCGCCCAAGGACGCGCCTTTCTTTTGGTTACTTTTCTTTGGAAGACGACCCGAAGGTAGTCCCTGTGGGACAAAGAAAAGTGACCGCCGCCCCGCGCAGGGGCGACGCTAGCAGACCATTAGCGAAACAGGTTCAACGACAGGGCGAGGATCACAGACATCAACCCCACGCCCCCGCGAGCCACTCCCACGCTCATCAAAGAATGATGCGACGGAAATCGGCCAGCAACGCGCCGAGATACGCATTGAACCGCGCGGCTTCCGCGCCATCGATGACGCGATGGTCATACGACAGCGACAGCGGCAGCGTGAGCCGAGGCACGAACTGCTTGCCGTCCCACACCGGCTTCATCTGCCCGCGCGACAACCCGAGGATCGCGACTTCCGGGGCGTTGATGATCGGCGTGAAGTTGGTGCCGCCGATCCCGCCGAGCGACGAGATCGAGAAGCAGCCGCCCTGCATCTGGTCCGGCTTCAGCTTGCCGTCGCGCGCGGCCTTCGACAGCTCGGCCATTTCCTTCGCGATGTCGACGAGGCCCTTCTTGTCCGCGTCGCGGATCACCGGCACGACGAGGCCGTTCGGCGTGTCAGCGGCAAAACCGACGTGGTAGTACTGCTTGAACACCAGGTTGTCGCCGTCGAGGCTCGCGTTGAAGGTCGGGAACTTCTTCAGCGCGGCGACGACCGCCTTGATCACGAACGCGAGCATCGTGAACTTCACGCCCGCCTTCTCGTGCTCCTTGTTCAGCTGCACGCGCAGCGCTTCGAGCTCGGTGATGTCCGCTTCGTCGTTGTTCGTGACGTGCGGGATCATCACCCAGTTGCGATGCAGGTTCGCGCCCGAGATCTTCTTGATGCGCGACAGCGGCTTCGCCTCGAACGGGCCGAACTTCGAGAAGTCGACCTTCGGCCACGGCAGCAGGTTCAGCTCGCCGCCGCCTGCCGGCGCGGCTGCCGCGGCCGGTGCCGCGCGCTGGCCCGTCATCACGCCCTTCACGAAGCCGGTGATGTCGTCCTTAGTGATGCGGCCCTTCGGACCGGTACCCTGAACGCGTGCGACTTCCACGCCGAGCTCGCGCGCGAACTTGCGCACGGACGGCGATGCGTGGCTCGCGCGGTACTCGCCCGACGTTGCGGCGGCCGGCGCGGCAGCAGCCGGAGCCGGTGCAGCCTTCGCGGGTGCCGGTGCGGCGGCGGGTGCCGGCGCGGCAGCGGCCGGAGCCGGCGCGCTCGCCTGCGGCGCGGCGGCAGGCGCGCCGCCAGCGGCGTCGAGCAGCACGATCAGCGTGCCTTCGGACACCGAATCGCCCACCTTGACCTTGATTTCCTTCACGACGCCTGCGGCCGGGCTCGGCACGTCCATCGTCGCCTTGTCGGACTCGAGCGTGACGAGCGATTGCTCCTTCTCGACCGTGTCGCCGACCTTCACGCCGATCTCGATCACCGGGACGTCCTTGTAGTCGCCGATGTCCGGCACCTTCACCTCGAGCGTGCCGCCCGACGTGGCCGGCGCGGCAGCCGGCGCTGCCGCAGCCGGCGCGGGTGCGGGCGCTGCCGCCGGAGCCGGTGCGGCTGCCGGCGCGGCCGCACCGTTCACCTGCGCCGCGGCGCCGCCTTCGAGCAGGACGATCAGCGAGCCTTCCGACACGGAATCGCCCACCTTGATCTTCACTTCCTTGACCGTGCCGGCTGCCGGGCTCGGGACGTCCATCGTCGCCTTGTCCGACTCGAGCGTGACGAGCGACTGCTCGGGCTCGACCGTGTCGCCCACCTTCACGAGCACCTCGATGACGGGCACGTCCTTGTAATCGCCGATATCCGGCACCTTCACTTCGATCGCTTGACTCATCTTTTTGTGTCTCCATGGCCGCGCGCGCCCCTCCCGGAAGCGGCGCGCGGCATCACACGGCGCGTGTGCGTTAAACGGTCATCGGGTTGGGCTTGGACGGATCGAGGTTGTACTTGGCAATCGCGTCCGCGACCACCTTGCGCTCGATCGTGCCTTCGTCGGCCAGCGCGTTCAGCGCGGCGACGGTGACCCAGTGACGGTCGACTTCGAAGAAGTGACGCAGCTTCTCGCGGGTGTCCGAACGACCGAAGCCGTCCGTGCCCAGCACGACGAAGCGGCGGTCGATCTGGCCGCGGATCTGGTCGACCAGCGCGCGCACGTAGTCGGTCGACGCGATGACCGGACCCTGCGTGTCCTTCAGGCACTTCTGCACGTGCGACAGGCGACGCTCCTCGGTCGGATGGAGCAGGTTCCAGCGCTCGATCTCGTGGCCTTCACGCGCGAGTTCGGTGAAGCTCGGCACGCTCCACAGGTCGGCCGCGACGCCCCAGTCGTTCTTCAGCAGGTCGGCGGCAGCGATCACTTCGTTGAAGATCGTGCCCGCGCCGAGCAATTGCACGCGCGGCGCCTTCGCGTCCGCGTCGGCCTTCTTGAACGCGTACATGCCCTTGATGATGTCGGCCGCTACGTGCTCGCCCTGCGGAATCGCCGGGTGCTCGTAGTTCTCGTTCATCACCGTGATGTAGTAGTACACGTCTTCCTGCTCCTGCACCATGCGGCGCAGGCCGTCCTGGACGATCACCGCGAGTTCGTAGCCGAACGTCGGGTCGTAGCTGATGCAGTTCGGCACCGATGCGGCCCACAGGAGCGAGTGACCGTCTTCGTGCTGCAGGCCTTCGCCGTTCAGCGTCGTGCGGCCCGCGGTACCGCCGAGCAGGAAGCCGCGCGAGCGCATGTCGCCCGCCGCCCATGCCAGGTCGCCGATCCGCTGGAAGCCGAACATCGAATAGAAGATGTAGAACGGCACCATGATCTCGCCGTGCGTCGAATACGACGTCGCTGCCGCGATCCAGTCGCACATGCCGCCCGCTTCGTTGATGCCTTCCTGCAGGATCTGGCCGGTTTCCGATTCCTTGTAGAACATCAGCTGGTCGGAATCTTCCGGCACGTACTTCTGGCCTTCCTGGTTCCAGATACCGATCTGGCGGAACAGGCCTTCCATGCCGAACGTACGCGATTCGTCCGGGACGATCGGCACGACGCGCTTGCCGAGCGCCTTGTCCTTCAGCAGGATGTTCAGGATCCGCACGAACGCCATCGTCGTCGAGATCTCGCGGCCTTCGCCCGTGCCCTTCAGCAGCGGCTCGAATGCGTCGAGCGCCGGCACCGGCAGCGACGTCGCCTTCTCGCGGCGATGCGGCAGGTAGCCGCCGAGGTCCATGCGCTTCTGGCGCATGTATTCGAGTTCCTTCGAGCCTTCCTCGAACTTCAGGTACGGCACGTCGGCGATCTGCTCGTCGGTGATCGGCAGGCGGAACTGGTCACGGAACTTCTTCAGTTGCTCGACCGGCAGCTTCTTCTGCTGGTGCGTGATGTTCATCGCCTGGCCCGACTCGCCCATCCCGTAGCCCTTGATGGTCTTCGCGAGGATGACGGTCGGCGCGCCCTTCGTGTTGGTCGCTTCGTGGAACGCCGCGTAGATCTTGTGCGGATCGTGGCCGCCGCGGTTCAGCGCCCAGATGTCGTCGTCCGACCAGTCGGCGACGAGCGCCTTCAGTTCAGGCGTGTTGAAGAAGTGTTCGCGTACGAACGCGCCCGACTCCGACTTGTACGTCTGGTATTCGCCGTCGACGACTTCCATCATGCGGCGCATCAGCGCGCCCGTCTTGTCGCGGGCGAACAGCGCATCCCAGCGGCTGCCCCAGATGACCTTGATCACGTTCCAGCCGGCGCCGCGGAATTCCGATTCCAGTTCCTGGATGATCTTGCCGTTGCCGCGCACCGGGCCGTCGAGACGCTGCAGGTTGCAGTTGATCACGAACACGAGGTTGTCGAGCTTCTCGCGGCTCGCCATGCCGATCGCGCCGAGCGATTCCGGCTCGTCCGTCTCGCCGTCGCCGAGGAACGCCCAGACCTTGCGGCCGGCGGTCTTCGCGATGCCGCGCGATTCCAGGTACTTCATGAAGCGCGCCTGGTAGATCGCCATGATCGGGCCGAGACCCATCGACACCGTCGGGAACTGCCAGAAGTCCGGCATCAGCCACGGGTGCGGGTACGACGAGATGCCCTTGCCGTCGACTTCCTGGCGGAAGTTGTCGAGCTGCTCTTCCGACAGGCGGCCGAGCAGGAACGCGCGCGAGTACACGCCCGGCGACGAGTGGCCCTGCACGAACACGAGATCGCCGCCGTGCTGGTCGGACGCCGCGTGCCAGAAGTGGTTGTAGCCGACGTCGTAGAGCGTCGCGGCCGATGCGAACGACGCGATGTGGCCGCCGACGTTCGTGTCCTTGCCGGCGCGCAGCACCATCGCCAGCGCGTTCCAGCGCGTGTACGAACGGATGCGGTGCTCGAGGTCCTGGTCGCCCGGAATCTTCGCCTGGGCTTCGACCGGGATCGTGTTGATGTACGGGGTGTTGGCGGAGAACGGCAGGTGTTCGCCGTGCATGCGGGCGAACTCGATCTGCTTTTCGATCAGGTAATGCGCGCGGCCGGTGCCCACCGAGGAGATCACGCCGTCGAGCGACTCGAGCCATTCAACGGTTTCTTGCGGGTCGTCGTCACGTTCGGCGGCGACATATTTCATCACTTCGTTCGGTACAGCGGACATTCTCGTCTCCTGGGTCCTGGAATGTGAGGATCGCTCTCGTGCAGACGACGCGGCGCGGCCTGCGGGCAAGCTCCGACGGATTGTAATGAGCGTCGCCGGCCCCGCGCAACAGAATTTTCGAATTATGAGATCTTTTCTCGTAATGCGGAATATTGCTGCGCTGCACCCTTGCGGCGGGCCTCTCCGGCACGCGCCGCAGGCATAAATCCGTTTCCGTTCAACATATCCGGTATAGGTTTTCCATGTATTGCGCTGCGCTACAATCCTGCCATGTTGACCGATCGGCTTTTCGCACGCTCGGCGCGACCGTCGGGCCCGCCGGCGGAGTCGCAGCCGTCCCGCTGGCACCACGGACCGTGGTGGTCCAATTCCTATTTGCTGACGCCGCTGCTGTCGATCCTCGTGTTCCTCGTGGTGATGAGCCTCATTCTATGGAGCCTCAATCGCCGCGAACAGCAGCAGCAGGAAGACACCCTGTTCCGTAACGTCGCGTGGGCGCAGCAGCAGATCCGCCTGTCGATGACGGGCGCGCAGGAGCAGCTGCAGGCGCTGTCGCGCGATCTCGCGTCCGGCCGCCTCGACCAGAACGCATTCCAGATGGCCGTCGCGGACGTGATGCAGACGCATCCGGAAATCCTCTATCTGAACTGGTACACCGCGCCCGGCGTGCAGCGCTGGCCGACCGTGCATCCTCCACTGCTCGGCCAGCGGCTCGCGAAACCCGGCGACGCGCAGATGCAGGACGCCGTGCGCGGCGCGTACGACGAAGCGCGCAGCACGCGCCGCCAGGCCTATTCGCCGCTGATCTACGACGACTTCGGCAACGGCTTCATCACGCTGCAGACGCCCGTGATGCGCGGCGACCGCGAATATCTCGGCTCGCTCGCCGCGGTGTTCTCGGTCGAAGGGATCCTGAAGCACGACATCCCGCAGGAGCTGTCGTCGAAGTACAAGATCTCGATCACCGACTCGAACAACCGCGAGCTGTCGTCCACGTCGACGCGCCCGCGCCTGCCGCGCGACTCCCACTACGACCTGCCGCTCGACCCGCCCGGCCAGGGGCTGACCGTGCGCGTGTACGCGTTCCCGCAGCTCACGAACCTGACCAACAACACGCTCGTGTGGCTCGTGGCCGGCCTGTCGTGCTTCGTGCTGTGGAGCCTCTGGAGCCTGTGGAAGCACACGCGCCAACGCTTCGAGGCACAGCAGGCGCTGTACGCTGAGGCGTTCTTCCGCCGCGCGATGGAGAATTCAGTGCTGATCGGCATGCGCGTGCTCGACATGCACGGCCGCATCACGCACGTGAACCCCGCGTTCTGCCGGATGACGGGCTGGGACGAAACCGACCTCGTCGGCAAGGTCGCACCGTTCCCCTACTGGCCGCGCGACTCGTATCCCGAAATGCAGCGCCAGCTCGACATGACGCTGCGCGGCAAAGCTCCGAGCTCGGGCTTCGAACTGCGCGTGCGGCGCAAGAACGGCACGCTGTTCCATGCGCGCCTCTACGTTTCGCCGCTGATCGACAGCTCGGGCCGCCAGACCGGCTGGATGTCGTCGATGACCGACATCACCGAGCCGAAGCGCGCGCGCGAGGAACTCGCGGCCGCGCACGAGCGCTTCACGACGGTGCTCGAAAGCCTCGACGCCGCGGTATCGGTGCTGGCCGCCGACGAAGCCGAGCTGCTGTTCGCGAACCGCTACTACCGCCACCTGTTCGGGATCCGCCCGGACGGCCACCTCGAGCTGTCGGGCGGCGGCTTCGACCGCGCGCAGGCGTCGTCCGACTCGATCGACATGGTCGATGCGTTCGCCGGCCTGCCGGCCGCCGCGCTGACGAGCAGCACGGCAGACGCGCAGGAGGTGTACGTCGAGAGCATCCAGAAGTGGTTCGAGGTGCGCCGCCAGTACATCCAGTGGGTGGACGGCCACCTCGCGCAGATGCAGATCGCGACCGACATCACGACCCGCAAGAAGGCGCAGGAACTCGCGCACCAGCAGGAAGAGAAGCTGCAGTTCACGAGCCGATTGATGACGATGGGTGAAATGGCGTCGTCGATTGCGCACGAATTGAATCAGCCGCTCGCCGCGATCAACAACTATTGCTCGGGCACGCTCGCGCTCGTGAAAAGCGGCCGCGGCACGCCCGAGACGCTGCAGCCCGCGCTGGAAAAGACCGCGCAGCAGGCGCTGCGCGCGGGGATGATCGTCAAGCGGATCCGCGAATTCGTGAAGCGCAGCGAGCCGAAGCGCCAGCCGGCGCGGGTCGCGGACATCGTCGCCGACGCAGTCGGGCTCGCCGAAATCGAGGCCAGGAAGCGCAGGATCCGGATCGTCACGGAAATCCTCGCAAGAATGCCTATTATTTATGTCGACCCCGTGCTGATCGAGCAGGTGCTCGTGAACCTGATGAAGAACGCGGCCGAGGCGATGGCCGACGTGAAGCCGGCGTCGGCGGACGGCGTGATCCGCGTCGTCGCCGACATCGACGCGGGTTTCGTCGACATCCGCGTGATCGACCAGGGTCCGGGCGTCGACGAAGCGACCGCCGAACGCCTGTTCGAACCGTTTTACAGCACCAAGTCCGACGGCATGGGCATGGGGCTGAACATCTGCCGTTCGATCATCGAATCGCATCGGGGGCGTCTGTGGGTGGTCAACAATGTCGAACCGGACGGCCGCATTTCCGGCGCGACATTCCACTGCAGCCTGCCCATTGGGGAACCCGCTGATCTCGGCCAAGGGGGGCGCGAGGCATCGGCATCACATACCGTTACGGGAGAACTATGAATAGCCCTGTCACCACCACTCAGGAAACTGTCTTCGTCGTCGACGACGACGAGGCCGTACGGGACTCGCTGCGCTGGCTGCTGGAGGCGAACGGCTATCGCGTGCAATGTTTCTCGAGCGCCGAGCAGTTCCTCGATGCGTACCAGCCGGCGCAGCAGGCCGGCCAGATCGCCTGCCTGATCCTCGACGTGCGGATGTCAGGCATGAGCGGCCTCGAGCTGCAGGAGCGCCTGATCGCCGACAACGCCGCGCTGCCGATCATCTTCGTCACGGGCCACGGCGACGTGCCGATGGCCGTGTCGACGATGAAAAAGGGTGCGATGGACTTTATCGAGAAACCGTTCGACGAGGCCGAGCTGCGCAAGCTCGTCGAGCGGATGCTCGACAAGGCCCGAAGCGAAAGCAAGAGCGTCCAGGAACAGCGCGCCGCGAGCGAGCGCCTGTCGAAGCTGACCGCGCGCGAGCAGCAGGTGCTCGAGCGGATCATCGCCGGCCGCCTGAACAAGCAGATCGCCGACGATCTCGGGATCAGCATCAAGACGGTCGAAGCGCACCGCGCGAACATCATGGAAAAGCTCAACGTCAACACGGTCGCCGATCTGCTGCGCCTCGCGCTGTCGAAGAAGCAGGCCTGAACGTTGCGCGCGGCCGCCGGGCGCCTGCCCGGCCGGCCGCACCGCCGCGCCGCGCGATGCGGCCCACTCGCGCGGCACGGCACGGCGCCGCCTCCCGGGGCGCCGGCACCGCCGCCATGACGCTTTCCTTGTATTCGCTGTCGGACGACGGCAGGCGACCGGTATAATTCCGTGTTTTGCTGCGGCGTTTCGCGCGCCGTACGCCCGCATTCCAACTTCCCGGCAGGACCACCACCATGACAGCCCTCCTCATCGACGGCAACGCCCTCTCGAAGACCTTGCGCGCGCAGGCCGCCGAACGCGCCGCCGCCCTGACCGCACGCGGCCACCAGCCCGGCCTCGCGGTGATCCTCGTCGGCGCCAACCCGGCGAGCGAAGTCTACGTGCGCAACAAGATCAAGGCGTGCGAGGACAACGGCTTCTTCTCGCTGAAGGATGCGTACCCCGACACGCTGTCGGAAGCCGACCTGCTCGCGCGCATCGACGAACTGAACCGCGACCCGAAGATCCACGGCATCCTGGTCCAGCTGCCGCTGCCCGCGCACATCGATAGCCACAAGGTGATCGAGGCGATCGCGCCGGAGAAGGACGTCGACGGTTTCCACGTCGCGAACGCCGGCGCACTGATGACGGGCAAGCCGCTGTTCCGCCCGTGCACGCCGTACGGCGTGATGAAGATGTTCGAAGCGCACGGCATCCCGCTGCAAGGCACCAACGCCGTCGTGATCGGCCGCTCGAACATCGTCGGCAAGCCGATGGCGATGCTGCTGCTCGAAGCCGGCGCGACCGTGACGATCTGCCACAGCAAGACGCGCGACCTCGCCGCGCACACGCGCCAGGCCGACGTCGTGGTCGCCGCGGTCGGCAAGCGCAACATCCTGACGGCCGACATGGTCAAGCCGGGTGCGACGGTGATCGACGTCGGCATGAACCGCGACGACGCGGGCAAGCTGTGCGGCGACGTCGACTTCGCCGGCGTGAAGGAAGTCGCCGGCCACATCACGCCGGTGCCGGGCGGCGTCGGCCCGATGACCATCACGATGCTGCTGATCAACACGATCGAAGCCGCCGAGCGCGCCGCCGCGGCCGCCTGAGCGCCTTCGACCCTCTCGCCCGTCCAGCCGGCGCGCATGCGTGCGCCGGCGTCCCGCCGGCCGCCCGCCGCGGCCGCGTCAGCGCCCTGCCACACTGCCGCGCTCCGCTTCATTCCGCCCCTTTCGACCCTTTCCGGCTCCGCGTTGCGCACCGCCAATCGCCTCGTTAGAAACTAACGATTGGAAAGCGCGCGATGCGCCCCAATAATGTCGATATCGGGCGCCGCCGCATCGCGCCTCACCCTTTTCACCCCGGTTCATCCGGCAACAGACAGGGAGTCTTAATGTCCGCCAGCGCCAATACCAATCCGCTCCTCGATTTCTCCGGCCTGCCCCGCTTCGGCGAGATTCGTCCGGAACACGTGACGCCCGCGCTCGACACGCTGCTCGATGCCGCCAACCGCGCGGTCGATACGGCGAGCGCACCCGCGACGCCGGCGACCTGGGCCGCGATCGTCGAGACGGTCGAGCAGGCGACGGAGCCGCTCGGGCGCGCATGGGGCGTCGTCGGCCACCTGAACGCGGTCGCCGATACGCCGGAACTGCGCGCCGCGTACGGCGAAAACCTGCCGCGCGTGACCGAATTCTGGTCGAGCGTCGGCCAGAACCTCGCGCTGTACGAGAAGTACAAGGCGATCGCCGCGAGCGCCGAATACGCGACGCTGTCCGCCGAGCGCAAGAAGATCCTCGACAACGCCCTGCGCGATTTCCGCCTGTCGGGCGCCGAGCTGCCCGAGGATCAGAAGCCGCGCTTCGCGGAACTGCAGGAGCAGCAGGCCGCGCTGTCGAAGGCATTCTCCGACCACGTGCTCGACGCGACCAACGCGTATGCGTATTTCGCGCAGGACGAGGCCGAGCTGGCCGGCCTGCCGGGCGATGCGATCGAAGCGGCCCGCGAGGCCGCGCAGAAGGAAGGCAAGGAAGGCTGGAAGTTCACGCTGCACTTTCCGTCCTACTTCCCGGTGCTGCAGTACGCCGAGAACCGTGCGATGCGCGAGACGCTGTACCGCGCGTATGCGACGCGCGCGTCCGAACTCGGGCCGCAATACGGCGGCGGCAAGGCCGAGTGGGACAACACGGCGATCGTCGCGGACGAGCTTAAGCTGCGCCGCGAAGAGGCGCAGATGCTCGGCTACCGCAACTTCGCCGAAGTATCGCTCGCGCCGAAGATGGCCGAATCGCCGCAACAGGTGATCGCGTTCCTCGAGGATCTCGCGACGCGCGCGCGTCCGCACGCGGACAAGGACTGGGACGAACTGCGCGCGTTCGCCGCGAAGGAACTCGGCCTGACCGAGCTCGCTCCGTGGGACGTCGCGTTCGCGGCCGAGCGGCTGCGTCAGCAGCGCTACGCGTTCTCGGAAAACGAGGTCAAGCAGTACTTCCCGGAACCGGCCGTGCTGAAGGGCCTGTTCAACGTCACCGAAACGCTGTTCGGCGTGCGGATCAAGCCGGACGACGCACCGGTGTGGCACAAGGACGTGCGCTTCTTCCGCGTGGAGAACCGCGACGGCTCGCTCGTCGCGCAGTTCTATCTCGACCTGTACGCACGCGAAGGCAAGCGCGGCGGCGCGTGGATGGACGATGCGCGTGCGCGCGCCAAGCGCGGCGACACCGTGCAGACGCCGGTCGCGTACCTGACCTGCAACTTCTCGGCACCCGTCGGCGGCAAGCCCGCCTGCTTCACGCATGACGAGGTCATCACGCTGTTCCATGAATTCGGCCACGGGCTGCATCACATGCTCACGCGCGTCGACGAGCTCGGCGTGTCGGGCATCAACGGCGTCGAATGGGATGCGGTCGAGCTGCCGTCGCAGTTCATGGAAAACTTCTGCTGGGAATGGGACGTGCTGTCGTCGATGTCGTCGCACGTCGATACGGGCGCCGTGCTGCCGCGCGAGCTGTTCGACAAGATGATCGCCGCGAAGAACTTCCAGAGCGGCCTCGGCACGCTGCGCCAGATCGTGTTCTCGATGTTCGACATGCTGCTGCACGTCGACTTCGACCCGTCCGGCACGACCGGCGTGAATGCGTTCGCGCGCGAGATCAACGAGCGCTACCACGTGATCCCGCAGGCCGCGTTCTCGCGCTGGCCGAACACGTTCAGCCACATCTTCGCGGGCGGCTATGCGGCCGGCTACTACAGCTACAAGTGGGCCGAGGTGCTGTCGGCCGACGCGTACGCGGCGTTCGAGGAAGCGGCCGCCGCCAGCGGCAGCGTGCTCGACGCGGCGACCGGCACGCGCTATCGCCGCGAAATCCTCGAAGTCGGCGGCAGCCGGCCGGCGATGGATTCGTTCAAGGCGTTCCGCGGCCGCGAGCCGGAAATCGACGCGCTGCTGCGTCACAACGGGATGGCCTCGCCCGCGCACTGAGCGCGCGCTGTCCGGCTTGTCCGGCTGCGTCGAAAGGCACCGCTGCGGCGGTGCCTTTTTTCATGGCGCGGGGGTTTTGTCGTTGGCGGCGTTGTCGGCGTTCGCCTCGTTCGCCTCGTTCGGGTCGTTCGGGTCGTTCGGGTCGTTCGGGTCGTTCGGGTCGTTCGGGTCGTTCGGGTCGATTGCGTCGGTTTCCGCGTTGGCGTTGGCGTTGGCGTTGGCAGCGGCAGCGGCAGCGGCAGCGGCAGCGGCAGCGCCGTCAGTATCAGCCCCCTCGTCCGCATCGTCATCGAACAGCGAAAACTGCCCGTGACGCTCGGCCGTGTCCTCGTCGATGCGCACGCCCACGCCGAGCAACCGCACGGCCTGCGCGCGCCGTTGCAGCCCCTTCGCGAGCAGCGTGACGGCCGTCTGCGCATTCGTCGCGTCGGCCACGCACTCGACCGTCGTACGCTGGAAATCGGCGAAGCGGATCTTCACATAGAGCTTGCGGATCGTGCGGGCCGCGCCCGCGCGCGCGATCCGCGCGTCGAGCTGCACGACGAGGCGGCGGATCTCGTCCGCGCATTGCTCGAGCGTCGTCAGGTCGGTCACGTAGGTCGTCTCGACGCTGACCGACTTGCGCTCCTGGTCGGCCCGCACCGGCCGCTCGTCGATGCCGCGCGCCAGCTGGTACAGCCGCCGGCCGAACGCACCGAACTCGCGATGCAGGTCGATCAGCGACCAGCCGCGCAACTGCGCGCAGGTCTTGATGCCCAGCCGGTCGAGCCGCGCGGCCGTCACCTGGCCGACGCCGTGCAGCTTGCGCACCGGCAGCGCCGCGACGAACGCATCGACCTCGTGCGGGCGCACGACGAACAGACCGTCGGGCTTGTTCCAGTCGGACGCGATCTTCGCGATGAACTTGTTCGGCGCGACACCCGCCGACACCGTCACGCCGACCGTGTCGTACACGCGCTGGCGAATCTCCCGCGCAATCAGCGTGGCGCTGCCCTGGCACAGCTGCGAACCGCTGACGTCGAGGTATGCCTCGTCGAGCGACAGCGGCTCGACGTCGTGCGTGTAGTCGCGATAGATCGCCATGATCTGCCGCGACGCCGCACGGTACTTGTCCATCGCGGACGGCAGGATCAGCAGGTCCGGACACTTGCGCATCGCGAGCGCCGACGACATCGCGGAATGCACGCCGTAGCGCCGCGCCTCGTAGTTGCAGGTCGCGATCACGCCGCGCTGGTCGGGCCGGCCGCCGACGGCGAGCGGCCGGTTGCGCAGCGACGGGTCGTCGCGCATCTCGACCGACGCGTAAAAGCAGTCGCAGTCGCAGTGGATGATCTTGCGCACGCGCGACGGCGCGTCGCCGGGCGGCGACCCGCGCGGATCGGCAGGCGGGATGATGGTCGGATTCACGGTGCCGATACTGTACAAAAACACAGTGGCCGTTTCAACTGTCGCGTGCTGCCGCGTTCGGCCGACGGCCGACGCCCGGCGCAGCCGGAACGCCTCGGATCGCCTCCACCCGCTCGCCGGCCACCCCCGACCGACAATGCCGTACCGGTCCGCTTCGCGCGGACCGTACCGCCGCGCGCCCGGGCCGCCCCCTATACTCGTCTGCCACGACATATGAAACGCACAGGTGACGGATGAAAACGATCGGACTCATCGGCGGAATGAGCTGGGAATCGTCGGCCGAGTACTACCGGATGATCAATCGCCATTCGAAGGCGCTGCACGGCGGCCATCACAACGCGAAGAGCGTGCTGGTCACGGTGGATTTCGCGGAGATCGAAGCGCTGCAGCGCGCGCAGGACTGGGCCGCGCTCGGCGAACGGATGGCCGATGCCGCGCGTCGGCTCGAAGCGGCCGGCGCCGATCTCGTCGTGCTGACGACCAACACGATGCACCGCGTGCACGGCGCGATCGAGGCTGCCGTATCGCTGCCGTTCCTGCACATCGCCGATCCGACCGGCACCGCGCTGCGCGCCGCCGGCGTCGAGCGCGTCGCGCTGCTCGGCACGCGCTACACGATGGAGCTGCCGTTCTATGCGGAGCGCCTGCGCGACAAGTTCGGCCTCGACGTGCTGGTGCCGGACGAATCCGCACGCAACGACGTGCACCGGATCATCTACGACGAGCTGTGTCACGGCGTGATCGATGCCGGGTCGCGTGCGACCTACGTGTCGATCATCGGGGAACTGGCGAAACGCGGCGCACAGGCTGTGATACTCGGCTGTACGGAAATCACGCTGCTGATCGGCGCGGACGACGCGCCGCTGCCGGTATTCGATACGACCGCGCTGCATGCGAAGGCGGCGGTTGAATGGGCGGCGGGCTGAAAAACAAAAAACCCGGCACGGGGCCGGGTTCCTGTCGACGAAGCGCGCATCGGTCACTTGCGCTGCACATCGTCTGGTGTGCTTGGTTGCGGGGGTAGGATTTGAACCTACGACCTTCGGGTTATGAGCCCGACGAGCTGCCAGACTGCTCCACCCCGCGTCAGAGAAATAAATTATAGGGTGATGAAGCACTCACGTCAATACTTTTGTCACAAATTCTTCGCAGGCCGTCGATATCGACACGCACGGCACCGGCTTCGCATCGTGTGTCGCGCGCGTTCGCGCCCCGTGCTCGCGGTAAGATGGCGGCCTTCGCATTCACCCCGCACGCATTCCCGTTCATGAAAATCGCCACCTGGAACGTCAACTCGCTCAACGTCCGCAAGCAGCACGTGCTCGACTGGCTCGCGCAAAGCGGAGCCGACGTGCTGTGCCTGCAGGAACTGAAGCTGCCGGACGAGAAATATCCGCGCGCCGATCTCGAAGCGATCGGCTACCGCAGCTGGTTCGCGGGCCAGAAGACCTACAACGGCGTCGCGATCCTCGCGCGCGACACGCTCGCCGTCGACGAATCGGACGTCGTGCGCAACATCCCCGGCTTCGACGACGCGCAGCAGCGCGTGGTCGCCGTGACGGTCGAAGGCGTGCGCATCGTGTCCGCATATTTCCCGAACGGCCAGGCACCCGACTCCGACAAGTTCGTCTACAAGATGCAGTGGCTCGACGCGCTGCAGGCGTGGCTGGGCACCGAGATGCAGCGTTACCCGAAGCTCGCGCTGCTCGGCGACTACAACATCGCGCCGGAAGATCGCGACGTGCACGACCCGGCGAAATGGGAAGGCCAGAACCTCGTGTCGCCGCAGGAGCGCGCGCATTTCGCGAAACTGATCGAACTCGGCTTCGTCGATGCGTTCCGCCGCTTCGAGCAGCCCGAGAAGACCTTCACGTGGTGGGACTACCGGATGTTCGCGTTCCGCCGCAACGCGGGGCTGCGCATCGACCACATCCTGCTGTCGCCGGCACTCGCCGAAACCTGCACGTCGTGCGAGGTCGATCGCGTGCCGCGCACGTGGGAACAGCCGTCCGACCACACGCCCGTGATCGCGGTCGTCAGCTGAACGCCCTGCCCGCTCGCGCCTGCGCTCAAGCGCGCGCGGGCGCGGGCCCGAGATGCGCCCACAGGAAGCCGAATTCCGCCGCATCGGATTCGGCACGCTCCAGATCGTCGGCGCTGCCGTGGCCGCCGTCGGTGTTCTCCCAGTACCACACCCGTTCGTGTCCGAGCGCATGCATGCGCGCGGCCATCTTGCGCGCATGCGCGGGATGCACGCGGTCGTCGCGCGTCGACGTCGTCAGCAGCAGAGGCGGATACGCAACGCCTTCGCGCACGCGGTGATACGGCGAGTAGGCGGCGAGCGCCGTGCCCTCGCGCGCATCGTCCGGATCGCCGTACTCGTCGAGCCATGCGGCGCCCGCGTGCAGCTTCGGATAGCGCCGCATGTCGAGCAACGGCACGCGGCACAGCACCGCGCCGAACAGTTCCGGGCGCTGCACCATACATGCGCCGACCAGCAGCCCGCCGTTGCTGCCACCCTCGATGCCGAGTTGCGCGGCCGTCGTCACGCCGGTGCGGATCAGGTCCTCGGCCACCGCGATGAAGTCGTCGAACGAGCGCTGCCGATGCTCGCGTTGCGCGTCGACGTGCCAGCCCGGTCCGAATTCGCCGCCGCCGCGGATGTGCGCAAACGCCGCGACGCCGCCGCGTTCGAGCCATGCGATGCCGAGTGCATCGCTGTAGCCCGGCAGGTTCGGAATCGCGAAGCCGCCATAGCCTGACAGCAGGCACGGCCGCGCGACGCGGGCGCTGCCGTCGGGATGCGCCAGGCCATCGAGCGCATCACGCGGCCCGATCAGCGTGTACGGCACGACCGTGCCGTCGCGCGAGCGGGCATTCGCGCGACGCACGACGAGCCCGGCCGCATCGAACCGCACCGGCGGCCGGTCGAGCAGCACGCGACGCGACGGCGCATCGGCCGCGCGGTCGGCCAGATCGGCGAGCCAGCATTCGGGCGGATCGAGATAGGTGTCGACGTCCACGTACACGTCGTCGTTCAGCGTCGACTCGACCGGCTCGACGTCGATCTGCGCGTCGCCCGGCCATTCGAACGGCCGCGCGTGCCACGTCCACGCGCCGTCCTCACCCTGGCGCGGCTGCCACAGCATCGTGCGGTTGTGCACGTCGTCGAGCCAGCTCGCGATCAGCATCGTGCGCGTGTGCGTCCACGTGCAGGCGGACGTCGTCGGTCGCGGCTCGAACAGCGTCGTGAGCTCGTGCGACCCGGCGAGGAACGCCTGCTCGCGGATCGCGAGCAGCGAGCCGCCCGCGTGACGCACGCCGCCGCAGTCCCAGTCGAGCCGCGGCTCCAGCATCAGCCAGCCTTCCCAGAAACCGACCTCGACGTGCGTCGGCACGTCGTAGCGCGCCCACTCGCCCGCGTCGGTCAGCCGGTATGCATGCGCGTCGAAGAAATCGACGCTGCGCCACGCGACGTGGCGGCCGTCGATCGGATCGAACCCCGCGCCCGCGCTGATGTCGTCGGGTTCGCCGCGGAACACCACCGGCGCATCGGCGAGCGGCGTGCCGCGCACCCAGCGGCGCGCTTCGTACGGATAGCCGGCGGCGGTCGCATGCGCCTCGCCGCGATCCCAGCTCACGTAGACGGTATTGCGGTCGATCCAGCCTATCGTGTGATTCCCGGGCACGTCGATCGTGAAGCCGCCGTCGACGAAACGGCGCTGCACGAGGTCGAATTCGCGCACGACGACCGCGTCGGCGCCGCCCGGCGACAACGACAGCAGCGCGCGGTCGCCGTCCGGGTACAGGATCGCGTCCTGCTCGAACACCCACGACTCGCCCTCTTGCGCGCCGAGCGCGTCGACGTCGAGCAGCGTTTCCCACTCGGGCCGGCCCGCGCGCCAGTCGTCCCAGCGCGCGCGGCGCCACAGTCCCTTCGGATGGAGATCGTCCTGCCACAGGTCGTACGCCCAGTCGCGCCAGCGGGTCGGAATCACCGGGCGTTCGCGCGGCAGATACGCCTGCGCGAGCCGCGCGGTCAGCGCGCGATACGCATCGTCGTCGCGCAGCGCGACCCGTGTGCGCGCGTTCTGCTCGTCGACCCACGCACGGGCACGCTTGCTGTCGAGCGCTTCGAGAAAACGGAAGGGATCGGCCCCGGCGGGCCAGCGGAAGGAATCGGACATGACGGGAGCGCACGTGACGGCAAACCGCGATTATGTCCGATCGCGGCATGCGCGACGCACGCGCATGCCGCGACAGAGGCTTTACGGCTCCAGATGCAGTTCCTGGATCTTGCGCGTGATCGTGTTGCGGCCGATGCCGAGCCGCTCTGCCGCCTCGACCTTGCGGCCGCGCGTGAAATCGAGCGCCTCGCGGATCACGGCCGCCTCGAAGCGGCGCGCGAGCTCGTCCATCACGTCGGCCGAATTCTCGCGCAACAGCCGCGCGACTTCCGTACGCAGCCCGCTTTCCCACATCGGATAGCCGGCCGGTGCGCCATTCGGCGCGGCCGCGACGGGGGCTGCCGTCAACGGCGCTCCCGCCGCCGGCTGCACGCGCGCGATGTCGCCACCGCCCATGCCGGTGCCGGCGTGCGCATCCACGCCGTCGGCCGTCGCCGTCACCGGCGCGCCTGCCGGCACGAGGTCGGGCGGCAGGTCCTTGATCTCGACCGTCTGCGCGGGCGCCATCACGGTCAGCCAGTTCGCGAGATTCTCGAGCTGACGCACGTTGCCCGGAAACGTGAGCGACGTCAGATACGCGAGCGCTTCGTCGGACACGCGCTTCGGCTCGACGCCGAGATCGCGCGCGCTCTTCTGCAGGAAGTGGCGCGTGAGCAGCGCGATGTCCTCGCTGCGTTCGCGCAGCGGCGGCAGCCGCAGCCGGATCACGTTGAGCCGGTGGTAAAGGTCCTCGCGGAACAGCCCCTGCCGCACGCGCGACTCGAGATTCTGGTGCGTCGCGGCGATCACGCGCACGTTCGCGCGCAGCGGGTTGTGGCCGCCGACCCGATAGAACTGGCCGTCCGACAGCACGCGCAACAGGCGCGTCTGCAGGTCGAACGGCATGTCGCCGATTTCGTCGAGGAACAGCGTGCCGTTCTCGGCCTGCTCGAAGCGGCCCTGGCGCGTCGTCTGCGCGCCGGTGAACGCGCCGCGCTCATGGCCGAACAGTTCGGATTCGAGAAGGTCCTTCGGAATCGCCGCGGTATTCAGCGCGATGAACGGCCCGTTGGCCCGCGGGCTGTGACGGTGCAGCGCCCGCGCGACGAGCTCCTTGCCGGTGCCCGACTCGCCGGTGATCAGCACGGTCGCGGCCGAGTGCGACAGGCGGCCGATCGCGCGGAACATGTCCTGCATCGCGGGCGCCTGGCCGAGCATCTCGGGCGCTTCGGCCACACGCTCGTCCTGCGGCGCGCCGCCGCGCAGGCTCTCCTCGACCGCGCGGCGAATCAGCTCGACCGCCTTGTCGACGTCGAACGGCTTCGCGAGATATTCGAACGCGCCGCCCTGAAACGCCGCGACGGCGCTGTCGAGATCGGAGAACGCCGTCATGATGATGACGGGCAGGCCGGGCAGGCGCTCGTGCATCGCCTGCAACAGCTCGAGGCCGGAGCCGCCCGGCATCCGGATGTCGGACACGAGCACCTGCGGCGTCTCGTGGTCGAGCGCGGCCAGCGCGTCGCGCACGTTCGCGAAGCTCTTCGTCGCGAAGCTGTCCCGGGCGAGTGCCTTTTCGAGCACCCAGCGGATCGATTGATCGTCGTCTACTATCCAGATCGGCTTCATAGGTCGGTCAGGTATGGGTGAATCCGGTGAATCGCCATGCCGCCGCTCAATGATCGAGCGGCAGCAGGATCTGAAATTCGGTACGACCGGGCCGGCTCTCGACCTCGATCATCCCGTCGTGCTGCTGCACGAACGTCTGCGCGAGCGTGAGGCCGAGGCCGCTGCCGTCGTCGCGCCCGGACACGAGCGGGTAGAAGATCCGGTCGCGGATCTCCTCCGGAATGCCGGGCCCGTTGTCGACCACGTGCAAGTCCAGTGCCAGCCTGTACAGGCGCTTCGCGATCGTCACCTTGCGTGCGATACGCGTGCGCAGCTCGATCTTCGCGTCGCCCTGCGCGATCCGCTCGCGCAGCGCCTGCGCCGCGTTGCGCACGATGTTCAGCAGCGCCTGGATCAGCTGCTCCTTGTCGCCGCGCAAGTCCGGCACGCTCACGTCGTAGTCGCGCTCGATGGTGAGCCCGCGCGGAAATTCCGCGAGCATCACCGCGCGCACGCGTTCGCATACTTCATGAATGTTCACGTCGCCGACGATGTGCGGATGCCGGTGCGGCTCCAGCAACCGGTCGACGAGCGTCTGCAGGCGGTCGGACTCCTTGATGATCACCTGCGTGTATTCGCGCAACTCGCCGCGCTCGCGCCCGCTCAGTTCGAATTCGAGCAGCTGGGCTGCGCCGCGAATGCCGCCGAGCGGGTTCTTGATCTCGTGCGCGAGGTTGCGGATCAGTTGCTTGTTGACCGCGGTCAGGTCGTGGATGCGCTCCTCGCGATCGGTGCGCGACTGCCGTTCGTTCTCGAACAGCTCGACGAGCACGAAATCGGGCACGGTCTCGAGGAAGCCGACGATCGCATGCACGTGCAGCGGCTCGCGGCCGGGCCGGTCGAGCACGGTATCGAGATGCGTCGCGTGAAAGCGCTCCTGGCCGATCGCGGTGATCGTCGACGCGAGTTCGTTCGCATTCGGGAAAATCTCGCCCCACGGCCGCTGCGCGAGCTGCCGGCGCGAGATGTCGAGCATCGCCTCCGCGGACGGGTTCGCGAACGCGACCCGCAGCGTCTTGCGGTCGAGCACGATCACGGCCGTCGGCAGCGCTTCCAGCCCCGCAAGCAGGCCCGAGCGCGCGAGCCGCTCGTCTTCCGTCAGTCGCTCGGGCTGCCCCGTCTTCGCCTTGATGAGATTCTTCAGAGCCATCGTGCGTGTCGTCGCGCGTTACCGGGTCGGAAATTGGAAATTTTCGGAACAAAAAAGGGACGGCTGGACGCCGTCCCCCTTCAGACTCCGCGGTTCCCGCCGCAGGCCACGCGACGGGAACGAACCGGCATGACGGCGCTGAATCGAAGCGCCATCGCCGATTACAGCGAGTAGTACATCTCGAACTCGATCGGATGCGTCGTCATGCGGAACTTCGCCAGCTCCTGCTCCTTCAGCGCGAGGTACGCATCGATCATGCCGTCGGTGAACACGCCACCGCGCGTCAGGAACTCGCGATCCTTGTCGAGCGCTTCCAGTGCCTGGTCGAGGCCTGCGCAGACGGTCGGGATCTTTGCGTCCTCTTCCGGCGGCAGGTCGTACAGGTTCTTGTCGGCGGCTTCGCCCGGATGGATCTTGTTCTGGATCCCGTCGAGGCCGGCCATCATCAGCGCCGTGAAGCACAGGTACGGGTTCGCCATCGGATCCGGGAAGCGCGTTTCGATACGGCGGCCCTTCGGGTTCGACACGTGCGGAATGCGGATCGATGCCGAACGGTTGCGCGCCGAGTATGCGAGCTTGACCGGTGCTTCGAAGTGCGGGACCAGACGCTTGTACGAGTTCGTCGTCGGGTTCGTGATCGCGTTCAGCGCACGGGCGTGCTTGATGATGCCGCCGATGTAGAACAGCGCCAGTTCCGACAGGCCCGCGTAGCCGTTACCCGCGAACAGGTTCTGGCCGTCCTTCCAGATCGACTGGTGAACGTGCATGCCCGAACCGTTGTCGCCGACGACCGGCTTCGGCATGAACGTCGCCGTCTTGCCGTACGAGTGCGCGACGTTGTGGATGATGTACTTCGACCATTGCGTCCAGTCGGCGCGCTGCACGAGCGTCGAGAACTTCGTGCCGATTTCGTTCTGGCCCTGGCCCGCCACTTCGTGGTGGTGCACTTCGACCGGGATGCCGAGCTGTTCGAGCAGCAGGCACATTTCCGAACGCATGTCCTGGAACGTGTCGACCGGCGCGACCGGGAAGTAGCCGCCCTTCGTGCCCGGACGGTGGCCCGTGTTGCCGCCTTCGAATTCCTTGGCCGACGACCACGGTGCTTCTTCCGAGTTGATCTTCACGAAGCAGCCCGACATGTCCGTGTTCCACTGGACCGAGTCGAAAATGAAGAATTCCGGTTCCGGACCGAAGTAGGCGGTGTCGCCGATGCCCGTGCTCTTCAGGTACGCTTCGCCGCGCTTCGCGAGCGAACGCGGGTCGCGCTCGTAGCCCTTGCCGTCGGCCGGCTCGACCACGTCGCAGGTCAGCACGAGGGTCGACTCTTCATAGAACGGGTCGACGAATGCGGCGCTCGGATCCGGCATGAGCAGCATGTCCGACGCCTCGATGCCCTTCCAGCCGGCGATCGACGAGCCGTCGAATGCATGGCCGCTTTCGAACTTGTCTTCGTCAAACGCCGAAACCGGCACCGACACGTGCTGTTCCTTGCCGCGCGTATCCGTGAAGCGGAAATCGACAAACTTGACGTCCTCGTCCTTCACGAGCTGCATGACGTCGGCGACGGTTTTACTCATAACCTCTTCTCCTGATTGAACAATTCCGGCGGACTGGGAACCGCCTCGTTTATCGAGCTGCCCGGAGTCTGGCTTTGGCGCAGCGTGCCCCGGGTCGACCGAATTCTATATAGCAGCTTCCGTGCCAACCATCGCAAAACCGACGCGAATCACGCCGACCCGCGCCGTAGCGGGGCCCGGCTGCGCGATTCCGGGGCCGGGCGCCGCACCGGCGGCGGCGCCTCCGCACCGCAACGGTGCAATCCCGGGGAGGCGACGGCGTCGACGAATCTTTTTGGTGCATTCGTGCCATTCTGCACTCTTTTGGTGAGCGCGTGGGCGGTGCATGCGCCACCGGGCACGCGGACATCCGCGCGGCGGCGCCGCGCTAGAATGTTCGTTTGACCGATACGGAGACCTCCTGCCATGAGTACGCTCGACCAGCTTTACGCGAAGGCCGAAGAACGCCGCGCCCAAGGCGCGCTCAACTATGCCGGCGCCCTGCTGCCGGCCGAGGCATTCGAACTGCTGCAGCTCGACCCGTCGGCACGCCTCGTCGACGTGCGCACCCGCGCCGAGCTCGACTGGATCGGCCGCCCGCTCGTCGGCGACGGCCAGTACCTGCACCTCGAATGGACGCGCTATCCGGGCGGCGTGCCGAACGCCGAATTCATCGATCAACTGAAAGCGGCCCTCCCGGCCGATACGCCGATCCTGTTCCTGTGCCGCAGCGCCGCGCGTTCGAAGCTCGCCGCGGTCGCGTCGACGCAGGCCGGCTTCACGAAGGCCTTCGACCTGCTCGAAGGCTTCGAGGGCGGCAAGGATGCCGAAGGCCACCGCAAGACGGTCGACGGCTGGTGCTTCCGGAAACTGCCGTGGATCGGCGCCTGACGGCGCATCCGCCCAGGCACGCCCGACTGCCACATCGTCGAGCCGGGCGATGACATCCCGATGACGGGCCGCGTTGCGCGGCCCGTGGTTTTTGCGGGGCCGTGCCACGGCCCGCATGCGCGATCGCCGCGCGCGGCCTTCAGGCCTTCAGGCGCGCGGCGCCTCCGGTTCGACCACGTCGCCGCCGAGCAGGTGCACGCCTTCGCGCAGCTTCACGAACGCGGCCGCGACCGCCTCCGGCTCGCCCTTCACGCCGAGGTCGATATGCCGGCGCGCATAGATCCCGCCGCGCTCGGCATCGCCGACGCTCGGCAGGCTGAACACGCGCACGCTCGGGAAATCGCGCTCGATCTTCTCCATCAGCGGCGTGAGCGTCGACTCCGGCAGTTCGAACACGTACAGCGAGCGCTCCGCGTGCGGCGTCGCGTGATGGAGATGCCGGTACTTCGTGTCGAGCACCCATTCGATCATCGGCCACGCCATCACCGGGAAGCCCGGCACAAAATGGAGATCGCCGACCGAGAAACCGGGAATCCGGTTATAGCCGTTCGGGATGATCGTCGCGCCCGCCGGGAACACGCCCATGTTGAAGCGATGCTGGTTTTCCGGCGATTCGAAGTCGACCGGCGTGGCCGCATCGGTGTGCGTCTCGCGAATGCGCTCCGAGATCAGCGCCTTCGCTTCCGGATGCAGCACGAGCGGCACGCCGAGCGCGGCGGCCGCGCACTGGCGCGTGTGGTCGTCCGGCGTCGCGCCGATCCCGCCCGTGGAGAACACGATGTCGCCCGACGCGATCGCGCGCGCGAGCGTCGCGGTGATCCGCGCCGGATCGTCGCCGACGTATTCGGCCCAGTCGAGCGCGAGGCCGCGCGCGCCGAGCAGTTCGATGACCTTCGCCAGATGCTTGTCCTGCCGGCGGCCCGAAAGGATTTCGTCGCCGATGATGATGATGCCGATGCTCATGCCTGCCCCATGTCGATTGCGGTGGCGCGCGAACTCGCACGCAGGTCGTCCAGCGCGCGCAGGCAATAGTGCCCGAACCACAGCGCCGAGAAGACGAGGATGAAAGCGTAAACCCAGATCATGGCCGCCGCCACGAACGGAAACAGCACCATCATCCAGACCGACGACACCCACACGAAGGTCGGCACGGTGCCGAGCAGCCCGGTCGCGACGCCGATGCCGATCAGCGGCCAGCGATGCTGGCGCACGAGCGCGCGGCGTTCGTCGCGGCTCGCGTGCTGCGCGAGCGCGTCGTAGGTCATCACGCGGTACGTGAGCCAGCCCCAGATCACCGGCGGCAACAACGCGAAGAACGGCGGGATCAGCCACAGCGGAATCGTGACGACGAGCAGCACGACGCCCACGATCGCCGCGCCGAGCGAATTGAACACGCTGCCGAAGAACGTGCCGCCCCGCTTCGCCTCCAGCGCGGCGAACTGCCGGTTGGACAGGTGCCTGATCACGACCGGCATCGAGATCGTCGCGATCAGCAGCAGCACGGTCAGCACGATCAGCGGAATCGCGAGCGACACGACGACGAACGGCGCGACGACCGCATGCAGCTGCGACATCCCGAGCGCGTCGAACGCGCGGTACAGCGCCGCGGTCAGCACGAAGCCGTCGAGCGCGCCGCGCGCGGCGTCGATCAGCGTCTGCCACGAGAACCACAGCACGACGCCCCACAGCAGCGCGGAGACGACGAACGGCATCAGGGTGAGCCACAGCATGCGCGGGTGCAGCGCGCTGGCGAACGCCCGGACGAAGGAGCGCAGCAAGTCGTTCATGCGAACCTGTATCGACGATGAAAAACGGGAAAAGGATAAACCACACGGCCCGCAGGCGCCAAAGCGCATGCGGGCCGTGCGGGAAAGCCGTTCAACGGGAAAGTGACGCGCTCAGGCCGACGCCGCGCCGCGCTTCGCGGGAAAGAGGCGCCGGAAGATCCGCACGAACGCGAGGCCGTGCTGCGCCCAGAAGCCTTCGCCGTAGGACACGCCTTCGACCTGCTCGCGGATGCCGGTCGGCTCGACCGTGCGGTTCCACGACGCGGTGCCGAACATCATGTCCCACCACGGGAACAGCACGCCGAAGTTGCAGCCGTACTTGGTGCCTTCGTGACCGTAGCCGACCGCGTGGTGGCGCCGGTGGAAGGTCGGGCTCACGAGCAGGCGCTCGCCGAGCCAGCCGAACGACAGCCGCGCATTCGTATGCTGGATGCTCTGCACGAAGTTCGTGACCGCGGTCAGCACGACGAACTGCGACGGCGTCACGCCGATCACGAGCGCGATCGCCGCGAAGAAACACGATTGCAGCACGTTGTCGAGCAGGTGGTTGCGGTCGTCGCACCACAACGACATCTGCCGCTGGCTGTGATGCACCGCGTGCAGCTCCCACCAGATGCCGAACTTGTGCTGCCAGCGGTGATACCAGTAGCCGGCGAAGTCGAGCACGACGAGGTAGATCGCGAACGCGACGATCGGCCGCGAGGTCACGCCCGGCCACAGATAATCGAGGTTGACGTTCGCAACGCCGTGCAGGCGCAGCCACGCCTGGAGGCGGTCGAACACCGGCTGCAGCGCGAAGAAGAAGAACAGCGTGTAGATGCCGAGCTTCGAGATCGCGGTATAGATCACGTCGACCCGCACCGCGCGGCGGTTCTTCCAGCGCTCGACGGGCGCGAGCGCCTCGAGCGGGCGCAGCAGCGCGAACATCAGCACCATCTGGAGCGCGCCGATGATCACCCAGTACAGCGCGTCGTAGGTGTCCTCGTCGTAGTCCATCAGGTTGAACTTGAAGAGGAGCGGCTGCACGACGTCGACGTACAGCCAGGTCTGGATGTCCGACACGAACGCATCGATCAGGTGCAGCATCGTCCGCCTCCGCCCGTCACGCGCCGTTCGCAGCCTTCCACGGCGCGCGGTCGTAGAAGTAGATGCCGTGCGGCGAACGGCCGACGGAGATCGTCTGCACCAGCTTGCGCGAGGCCAGGTCGATGATCCCGACCTTCTTCGCGAAGCGGAACGTCACCCACAGCGTCTTCTTGTCGGCGGACAGCTCCATGTCGTCCGGGCCCGGCAGCAGGCCGGTGATGTCGCCGACCTTGGTGAGCGTGTTCTCGTCGATGATGCTGATCGTGTTCGCGACCCGGTTCGTGATCGCGACGTGCGTGCCGTCCGCGAGCGAGCGGAAGTTGTGCGCGCCCTTGCCGGTCTGGATGGTCTTCACGACCTTCTGATTGCGCCAGTCGACGACCGCGACGTAATCGGCGCCCGTCATGCCGACCAGCAGGTACTTGTCGTCCGGCGTCATCCACAGGCCCGCCGGCACGTTGCCGACCGGCATCTTCCACTTGACCGTCTGCGTCGCGAGGTCGACCGCCGCGATCTCGCCGGACACCTGCAGCGACACGAGCACGGTCTTGCTGTCCTTCGTGAACGCGATGTGACTCGGCATCACCGCGAGCGGCAAGCGCTTCACGAGATGCAGGTCGCGGCCGTCGTAGCTGTAGATGTCGAGCCGGTCGAGGCGCAGCCCGGTCGACACGAACCACTTGTTGTCGGGCGAGAAGCCGAGCTGGTACGGATCCTCGATGCCTTCGACCGTGCGCTGCAGCTTGCCCGTCTTCGGATCGACGAACATCAGGCTGTTCGAGACCGAATTCGCGACGATCAGCGACGAATTGTCCGGCGTCGCCATCAGGTGGTGCGGCTCCTTGCCGGTCGGCATCGTGCCGACGACCTGGCGGGTCTGCTGGTCGATCAGGGAAAGCGTCGCTTCGGCCGAATTGAGGATGATCACGTTATTCGCGTGCGCGGCAGGCGCCAGCACGGCGGCGGCCAGCGCAAGCGTGCGGCCGAAGGAAAGGAAAGTGCGCATGAAGACTCACGTCGTGGAACAGCAGTGATTGTAAAACGCTCGACCGGCCCTGCCGGTTGACGGAAGTCGGCCCTGCGCCACTTCGACGCACGCCGCGGCCGCCGTGCGGCCCGCCGCGGCAGGCGCCGCGCGGCCTGCCGGGCCGGCCGCCGGCGCGGGCCCGGACAACCGCCGTTGCGCTAGCGCTGCATCGACTCCCAGACCTTGTGCAGACGCTTGACAGAGACAGGCATCGGCGTGCGCAGTTCCTGCGCGAACAGCGAAATGCGCAGTTCCTCCAGCAGCCAGCGGAATTCCGCGAGCCGCGGGTCGGCGACGCCGCCGCGCTGCGACACCGCGCGCTGGTACTGCTGGACGAGCGGCAGCAGCTCGCCGGACTGCTTCGCGTCGCGCGCCGGGTCGGCCTTCAGCTTGTCGATCCGCAGCGCGATGCCTTTCAGGTAGCGCGGGAAGTGTGCAAGCTGCACGTAAGGCGTGTCGATCACGAAGCGCTTGCCGACCAGCGCGGCGAGCTGCTGCTGCAGATCCGCGTGGGCCTGTGCGAACGGCTTGGCCTGCGCGAGCTTCTTCGCGAGCCCCGCGTACTCGGCGAGGATCTGCCCGACGAGCCGCGCGATCTCCTGCGCGAGCAGGTTCAGGCGGCTGCGGCCTTCGTCGCGGCGCGCGTGGAAGCTCGCGTCGTCGTCGGGCAGCGGATCCTGCAGGCACGCGCGGTCGAGCGCCGTGTCGATCAGCTGGTCGCGCAGCTCGTCCTGCGTGCCGAGCGACATGTACTGCATCGCCATCTCGCGCAGCCCCGGCAGGTTCTTCTCGAGGAACTTGATCGGCTCCTTCAGCTGCAGCGCGAACAGCCGCCGCAAGCCGGCCCGGTGGATCCGCGCGGCCTCCTCCGGCGAGTCGAACACCTCGACGTCGCAATGCGTGCCGCGATCGACGAGCGCCGGATAGCCGTACAGCGTCTGGCCGCGCCGGCGGATCTCCAGCAACTCGGGGAGCTTGCCGAAGTTCCACGTCGTCAGGTTCTCGTACAGCGCGGTCGCGCCGGCTTCCGCCGGGGCGGCCGTGTGCGGTGCGACGCCCTTGCCCGGCTTGCCGCCCTTCGCCGTCGAAGCCGCGGAACCCGCCGTGGCCGCCGGCGCCGGCGTGGCGCCCGCGTCGTCCGCGCCGGCTTCGCCGCCGGGCGCGATCGTCGACGCCGCCGCGATCTTCTGGAACTGCTGCTGCGCCTGCGCGCCGAGTTCCTGGCGCAGTTGCGCGAGATTGCGCCCCATCGCGAGCTGGCGGCCGTGCTCGTCGATCACCTTGAAGTTCATGAACAGGTGAGCGGGCAGCGTCTCGAGCTTGAAGTCGGCCGTCTTCATCGCGACCTGCGTCTCGCCGCGCACGTCGGCGATCAGCGCCTCGACGAGCCCGCCCGCGCCGAAGCGCTCGCGGCCCGTGCGCTCGACGAAGCCGGCCGCGTACTCGGGCAGCGGCACGCAATGCCGGCGCAGCTTCTGCGGCAGCGACTTCAGCAGCAGCTGCACCTTTTCCTTCAGCATCCCCGGCACGAGCCATTCGCAGCGGCGCGCGTCGACCTGGTTCAGCGCGTACAGCGGCACCGCGAGCGTCACGCCGTCGCGCGGCGTACCGGGCTCGAAGTGGTAGGTCAGCGCCATCTCGACGCCGGCCATCGTCGCGCGCTTCGGAAACAGCTCGGTCGTGACGCCCGCCGCCTCGTGGCGCATCAGGTCGTCGCGCGACAGGTACAGCAGGCGCTGCTTGTCCTCCGCCTGGCCGCCCTTCTTCACTTCATCCCGATACCAGCGCTCGAACGCGACGCCCGTGTGAATTCCTTCCGGAATCGCCTGGTCGTAGTACGCGTAGATCAGCTCGTCGTCGACCAGCACGTCCTGCCGGCGCGACTTGTGCTCGAGCTGCTCGATGTCGGCGAGCAGCTTGCGGTTGTGCGCGAAAAACGGCAGCTTCGTGTCGAATTCGCCTTCGACCAGCGCGCCGCGGATGAACAGCTCGCGCGCCCGCGCCGGGTCCTGCTTGCCGAACGCGACGCGCCGGCGGTGGTAGATCGGCAGCCCGTACAGCGTCGCGCGCTCGAACGCGCTGACCTGCGCGGGACGCTTTTCCCAATGCGGCTCCGACAGCGATTTCTTCAGCAGGTGCGCGCCGATCTTCTCGACCCACTCCGGCTCGATCTTCGCGAGGCAGCGCGCGTACAGCCGGCTCGTCTCGACGAGTTCGGCCGCCATCACCCAGCGGCCGGCCTTCTTCGCGAGCGCGGAGCCCGGCCACAGATAGAACTTTATCCCGCGCGCACCGAGGTAGTGCGGATCGTCGTCGGCCTTCATGCCGAGGTTGCCGAGCAGGCCTGTCAACAGGGCCAGATGCACCTGCTCGTAGGTCGCCTCGACCTCGTTGAGGCGCCAGCCGTGTTCGCGCACGACGGTCAGCAGCTGCGAATGGACGTCGCGCCACTCGCGCAGCCGCAGGTGCGACAGGAAGTTCTGCCGGCACGCGTCGATCAGCTGGCGGTTCGACTTCTTGTGCGCGACGGCCTCTTCGAACCACGCCCAGATCTTCAGCCACTGCAGGAATTCGGAGCGCTCGTCGGCGAACCGGCGGTGCGCCTGGTCGGCCTGCTCCTGCGCTTCGATCGGCCGGTCGCGCGGGTCCTGCACGGACAGCGCGCTCGCGATGATCAGCACCTCGCGCAGCGACTGCTGGTCGCGCGCGGCGAGAATCATCCGGCCGACGCGCGGATCGAGCGGCAGCCGCGCGAGTTCGCGGCCCAGCGGCGTCAGTGCGTTGTCGTCGTCGACCGCGCCGAGTTCGTTGAGCAGCTGGTAGCCATCCGCGATCGCGCGGCCGGGCGGCGGCTCGAGGAACGGGAACGATTCGATCGCCGTCAGGTGCAGCGATTTCATCCGCAGGATCACCGACGCGAGCGACGAGCGCAGGATTTCCGGATCGGTGAAGCGCGCGCGCGCCTGGTAGTCGCTTTCCTCGTACAAGCGGATGCAGACGCCGTCGGCCACCCGGCCGCAGCGGCCCGCGCGCTGGTTCGCGGCGGCCTGCGAGATCGACTCGACCTGGAGCTGCTCGACCTTGTTCCGGTACGAATAGCGCTTCACGCGCGCGAGGCCGGTGTCCACGACGTAGCGGATGCCCGGCACCGTCAGCGAGGTTTCGGCCACGTTGGTCGCGAGCACGATGCGGCGCGCGTTCGACGCCTTGAACACCTTGTCCTGGTCGGCCGCCGACAGCCGCGCGAACAGCGGCAGGATCTCGGTGTGCGGCGGATGGTGCTTGCGCAGCGCCTCGGCCGCCTCGCGGATCTCGCGCTCGCCGGGCAGGAACACCAGCACGTCGCCGGGGCCTTCGCGGCACAGTTCGTCGACCGCGTCGACGATCGCGTCCATCAGGTCGCGCTCGGCCTCGCGCGCGGTCTTCACGCGGTCGCGGCCGCCCGTGCCTTCGGCGTTTTTCACCGCCGGGCGATCCTCGGCCACCGGGCGATAGCGCATCTCGACCGGATACAGCCGCCCGCTCACCTCGATCACGGGTGCCGGGCGCTCGTCGGTGCCGAAATGGCGCGCGAAGCGATCGGCGTCGATCGTCGCGGACGTGACGATCAGCTTCAGGTCGGGCCGCCGCGGCAGGATCTCCTTCAGGTAGCCGAGCAGGAAGTCGATGTTCAGGCTGCGCTCGTGCGCCTCGTCGATGATCAGCGTGTCGTACGCCTTCAGCAGCGGATCGGTCTGCGTCTCGGCGAGCAGGATGCCGTCCGTCATCAGCTTGACGGACGCGCCCGGCGCGAGATTGTCGGTGAAGCGCACCTTGTAGCCGACCACCTCGCCGAACGGCGTGCCGAGTTCCTCGGCGATCCGGCGGCCGGTCGACGATGCGGCCAGGCGCCGCGGCTGCGTATGGCCGATCAGGCCCGTGCCGCCGGCGCCGAGGCCGCGGCCGAGATCGAGACAGATCTTCGGCAACTGCGTGGTCTTGCCCGAACCCGTCTCGCCGCAGACGATGACAACCTGATGACCGGCGATCGCGCGCGCGATTTCGTCGCGCTTGCCCGACACCGGCAGGCTTTCGGGGTAAGTGATCGGCGGAACGGGATTCGGCGCGACGGTGGTGCGCGGCGCACGCTCGCGGCGCGGAGCGCGCTCGCCGGCGCCCTGCGGTGCGCCCTTCGCGGACGGCTGGCGCGCATCGCCACGCCGTTCGTCGCCGCGCGGCGCGTGGGCCGGCTTGCCCGCCGGCTTTTCCTGCTGCTGACGCGCGTCGGCCGCACCATCCGGGTGCTTCGCCGACGGCGCTTTGGCCCGCGTCGGCGCGGGACTTTTAGGTACATTCGACATGGGGGCGCATTATAATCCCGCCCATGAATTCCCAAACCGACCTCCCTCCCGCCCAGACCGGCGCCGCGACGCCGCCGGCCGCCGACGATTCGGCCGCCAGCCACGCGCAGTTCGTCGACTGGATGCGTTCCGTCGCGCCCTATATCCACAAGTTCCGCAACAGCACGTTCGTCGTGGGGTTCGGCGGCGAGGTGGTGCAGCAGGGGCTGTTGAACGCGCTCGTGTCCGACATCGCGCTCCTGCAGGCGATGGGCATCCAGATCGTGCTGGTGCACGGCTCACGGCCGCAGGTCGAGGAGCAGCTGAGCCTGCATGGTGTCGAATCCGAGTTTTCGCACGGGCTGCGCATCACCGATGCGCGCGCGCTCGAATCCGCGAAGGAAGCGGCCGGCGAAGTGCGTCTCGACATCGAGGCCGCGATCAGCCAGGGTCTGCCGAACTCGCCGATGGCGCACGCGCACATCAGCGTCGTGTCCGGCAACTTCGTGACCGCCCGGCCGGTGGGGATTCTCGACGGGGTCGATTTCGCGCACACGGGCATCGTGCGCAAGATCGACGCCGAATCGATCCGTCATTCGCTCGCGAGCCGCAAGCTCGTGCTGCTGTCGCCGCTCGGCTTCTCGCCGACAGGCGAGGCGTTCAATCTGTCGATGGAAGACGTCGCATCGGCCGCCGCGATCGCGCTGCGCGCCGACAAGATCATCTTCCTGACCGAAGCGCCCGGCATCGTCGACGACGAAGGCGGGCTGATCCGCGAAATGTCGCTCGACGCGGCCGCCGAGCTGCTCGATTCGGGCAACATCCAGGGCGACGACGCGTTCTTCCTGAAGCACTCGATCCGCGCGTGCCGCGGCGGCGTGACCCGGGCCCACCTGATTCCGCAGTCGCTCGACGGCAGCATGCTGCTCGAACTGTTCCTGCACGACGGCGTCGGCACGATGATCTCGTACGAGAACCTCGAGAGCCTGCGCGAAGCGACGCCGGACGACGTCGGCGGCATCCTGTCGCTGATCGAGCCGCTCGAGTCGGACGGCACGCTGGTGCGGCGCGGCCGCCACCAGATCGAACGCGACATCGACCACTTCTCGGTGATCGAGCACGATGGCGTGCTGTTCGGCTGCGCGGCGCTGTATCCGTACCAGCAGGAAAAGATCGGCGAGATGGCGTGCCTGACGGTCGCGCCGGAAGCGCAGGGCTCGGGCGACGGCGAACGCCTGCTCAAGCGCATCGAGCAGCGCGCCCGCGCGCGCGGCCTCACGCACATCTTCGTGCTCACGACGCGCACCGAGCACTGGTTCCTCAAGCGCGGCTTCGTCAAGGTCAGCGTCGACGACCTGCCGGAAGACCGCCGCAAACTCTACAACTGGCAGCGCAAGTCGCTCGTGCTGATGAAGCAGCTCTGAGCGCAGGCACGACTGCCCTCCCCCAGACCGATTACAGGAGAAGTACACGATGGCTCGAATGATCCAATGCGCGAAGCTCGGCAAGGAAGCCGAGGGTCTCGATTTCCCGCCGCTGCCGGGCGAACTCGGCAAGCGCATCTACGAAAGCGTGTCGAAGGAAGCGTGGCAAGGCTGGCTCAAGCAGCAGACGATGCTGATCAACGAGAACCGCCTGAACATGGCCGACCCGCGCGCGCGCCAGTACCTGATGAAGCAGACCGAGAAGTATTTCTTCGGCGACGGCGCCGACCAGGCGTCCGGCTACGTGCCGCCGACGGAAGGCTGAGCACCCCGCATCGCGATGGCCGGCCGTGCCGGCCTCGTCGCGAAGTGAAGCAACCGCCAGGCAAACGGCACCGTGGATCGCACGGTGCCGTTTGCTTTTGGGACGCGTGATTTGGCGCGAGTCGAGGCCATGCGGCGCGCGATCCGTCCGGCGCGCGATGTCGCCGGAGCGGCGAATTACCGCCTCACCGCCTCACCGCATTACCGCGTTACCGAATCGCCAGCGTGCCGAATCACGCCGGCCTCCCCGTCTCACCCCGCCGGGTTCAACGCGCCGCGCTCGCCTGGCTGCGTGGTCTCGCCGGCCGGACTTTCAGCGCTCGCACTTTCGGCGCCCCACTCGGCCGCATCGCTGCGCTCGGCCGTCGACAGCTCGTCCGCGCGGTAGCCGGTGCGATTCAGCAGCGCGAGCATGCACGCGAGCGACACGAGCGCGTACAGCCCCGACGCGATCGCGACGCCGACGATGCTGCCGGTCGCGTTCAGGATCGCCTGCGCGAGCACCGGCGTGCCGCCGCCGACGACGAGGGCGCTCAGCTGGTACGCGAGCGACAGGCCCGTATAGCGGATGTTGGCGGGAAACACGCGCGCGAGCACGCCGCCGACCGCACCGTAGAACATCGCCGACGGAATCGTCGAGATGCACATGCCCGCGACGGCGACCCAGTACGAGCGCGTCGCGAGCGCATGGAACATCACCGGCATCAGCACGATCTCCGGAATCAGGATCCAGCACATCGCGCGCCGCATGTCGACCTTCGACACGAACCACGCGCCGACCGGCTGCATCAGGAACTGCACGACGAGCGAGATCGACAGGATGCCGAGGAACGTGCCCTGCGCATAACCGAGCTCCTTGGTCGCCCACGACAGCGCGAACGTGCTGCGAAAGTACGTGACGTTGATCACCGGCAGCGTGCCGGCCGCGAGCAGCACGACGGGCCAGTGGTCGCGCACGACGTCGCGCAGCGGCAGCTTCACCGTGCGCTTGCGCGCGAGCACGCGCTGCATGTCGATCGATTCCTCGAGCCGCAGCCGGATCACCATCCCGATGATCACGAGCACCGCCGACAGCAAAAACGGAATGCGCCAGCCCCACATCAGGAACGACGGCGTCGGCAGCGCGCTCAGCGCGAAGAAGGCAGCGGTGGCGAGCAGGTTGCCGGTGGGCGAACCCTGCTGCGCGAACGCCGCATACAGGATGCTGCGATGCTTCGGCGCGTTCTCGCTCGCGATCAGCACCGCGCCGCCCCACTCGCCGCCGACCGCGATGCCCTGCAGCACGCGCAGCACGACGAGGCCCGCGGGCGCCCACACGCCGATCGACGCATAGCCGGGCAACAGGCCGATGCCGGTCGTGGCAAGCCCCATCATCACCAGCGTGATCACGAGCGCGGTCTTGCGGCCGACGCGATCGCCGAGATGCCCGAACACGATGCCGCCGAGCGGCCGCGCGGCGAAGCCGGCCCAGAACGTGACGAACGCAAGGAGCGTCGCGACGCCGGGATTCATCGTGCTCGAAAAGAACACCTTGCCGAATACGAGCGCGGCGGCGGTGCCGTAGATGTAGAAGTCGTACCACTCGATCGTGGTGCCGACGAACGCCGCGAGGGCGGCACGGCCGGGCCGCGGCTGCGCGGCGGACGGGGATTGCGGACGGCTCATCGATGTCTCCATGTTTGTGATCGGCGGCGCGACTGTCGCGCGCGTTGCCGGATGGCCGGCCTTGCGCCGCCGGCTGGCGGAGGTTGCGTTACGAGCGATTGCTCGACGCGGGGCAGCTTTACGCTGCCCAACGTCGCTTTACGTCGCGATCTGTCGGTCCAGGTCACTCACCTGCAGGGCCACTCGTCCGGTCACGCCGGGTCCGGCGCGACCTTCAGCACGCCCGCGTCGAGCAGCTGCCGCTGGAGCGCGGGATCGACGCCGAGGCGGTCGAGCACCGCGCGCGTGTCGCGGCCGAGCGCGGGCGGCGGCGAACGATAGGTCGCCGGCGTGCGCGACAGCTTCACCGGCGATGCGGTGCCGCGATACGCGCCGATCTCGACGAACAACTCGCGGTGCAGCGCATGCGGATCGCGCGCAACGTCGGCGACCGTGCGCACCGGCCCGCACGGCACGCCCGCCGCCATCAGGTCGCGCGCGAGCGGCTCGCACGGATGCGCGGTGAGCCGTGCCTCGAGTTCGGCCTTCAGTTCGGGCCGGTGCGCGCAGCGGCTGCGGTTGTCGACGAAGCGCGGATCGCCGGCCAGCGCCGGCGCGCCGAGATGCGCGACGAGCCGCGCGAACTGCCGGTCGTTGCCGACCGCGAGGAAGATCGGCACGGTGGCCGTGCGATAGCTGTCGTACGGCGCGATGTTCGGGTGCGCGTTGCCGCTGCGCTCGGGCACGCGCCCCGAGCCGAAGAAGTTCGGCAGGTGCGGATGCAGCAGCGACACGCCGCAGTCGTACAGCGCGATGTCGATCGACTGGCCCTGCCCGCTCTGCTCGCGCTCCGCGAGCGCGAGCAGGATGCCGGTCAGCGCGTTGAGTCCGGTGACCATGTCGACGATCGGCAGCCCGATGCGCGTCGCGTCGCCGTCGCGCTCGCCGTTCACGCTCATCAGCCCGGCCATCGCCTGGATCACCGCGTCGTAGCCGGGCAGCCCGCCGAGCGGGCCGTCCTCGCCGAAGCCCGTCACCGCGCAGTGGATCAGGCGCGGGAAACGCGGCTGCAGGTCGCGCGCGTAGTCCATGCCCCAGCGCGCGAGCGTGCCGGGCTTGAAGTTCTCGACGAGCACGTCGGCGCTCTCGAGCAAACGCCACAGGATCGCGCGCCCTTCGTCGCGGGACAGGTCGAGCGCGACGCCCTCCTTGTTGCGGTTCACGCCCATGAAGTACCACGCGGTGTCGCCGAGGAACGGCGGCCCCCAGCCGCGCGTCTCGTCGCCGCCCGGCGGCTCGATCTTGATCACCGTCGCGCCGTGGTCGGCGAGCGCCTGCGTGCAGTACGGGCCGCCGAGCACGCGGCTCAGGTCGACGACCTTCAGGCCGTCCAGTGCGCCGCGTGTCGCTTCCGTCGCTTCCGTCGCTTTCGTCGTGCTCATCGTTCGACCTCCGGCAGCAGGTCGAGCGCCATGTCGAGCGGTACCGGCGTGCCGCGCAGCAACGCATCGAACGCCGCTGCCTCGTCGTCGCGCGACGCCGGCGCGAGCGGATCGACCGGCAACAGCTTGTGACGCACGATCAGGTGCGCGAGCGCGAGGCGCCGGTAATCGGGCGCGAGCCGCGCGCCCTCGCATGCCATCAGCACGGCCGCGCTCGCGTAGTACAGCGCCGACGCGGCCTGCCGCACGCGCGCGTCGTCGCCTTCCGCCGCGACACCGGCGAGCGCATCGCACGCGCGCGCGAGAATGCGCCGCAGCGCCGCGCGGCTCGCGTCGGGCAGCGGCGCCGCGCCGAGCCGGTCGGCGAGGAACGTGCGCAGCGCATCGAGCGCCTGCTCGCGCTGCGCGGCGCGCGCGACGTCGAGCGCGACGATGTTGCTGGTGCCTTCCCAGATCGAGCCGAGATGCGCATCGCGCACGAGGCGCGCATCGCTCCATTCCTCGATGTAGCCGGTGCCGCCGCGCACCTCCATCGCGTCGCCCGTCACACGGCGTGCGTCGCGGCACGCGCGGAACTTGATCAGCGGCGTCAGGATGCGCACGCAGCGCGCGGCCTGCTCGTCGCCCGCATCCGCCTGCGGCAGCAGCAGCGCGATCTGCATGAACATCGCGCGCGCGGCCTCGGCGGGCAGCAGCATCTTCATCAGCTGGCGCTGCATCAGCGGCATCTCGATCAGCTTGCGGTCGAATGCGGCGCGGTGGGCGGCCACGTGCAGCGACTCGTTCAGCGCGCGCCGCATCAGGCCCGCCGCGCGCACGCCGTTCGACAGCCGCGACATGTTGATCATGTCGGCCATCTGGTGAAAGCCGCGGCCGATCTCGCCGATCAGGTATGCCTGCGCGCCTTCGAGCGCGATCTCGCCGCTCGCCATCGAACGGCTGCCGAGCTTGTCCTTCAACCGCACGATCCGGTAGCGGTTGCGCGTGCCGTCCGGCAGCGTCTTCGGCAGCAGGAACAACGCGAGCCCCTTGATGCCGTCCGGCGCGCCGTCGGGCCGCGCGAGCACCATCGCCAGGTCGGCGTCAGCGTTCGAGCAGAACCACTTGTCGCCGAAGAGGCGCCACACCGCCTCGCCCTGCGCGTCGGCATCGCGCACCGCGCGCGTCGCGATGCGGCCGACGTCGGAGCCGGCCGCCTGTTCGGTCATGAACATCGCGCCCTGGAACAGCGTGTCGAAATCGCGCGATGCGAGCATCGGCAGATAGCGCTCGACGAGTGCCGGGTCGCCGAAGCGGCGCAGCGTGCGCGTCAGCGAATCGGTCATGCTGACCGGGCAGCACAGCCCGAATTCGGCCTGCACGAACAGGAACGTCAGCGCGTACTTGACGAGCGGCGCGACCGCCTCGGGCTGGTGGCTCAGCGACGCAAGCCCGAGTTCCGAATATGCGACGCGTTCGAGCGCGACGTACGCGGGATCCTTGTCGATCCGCTGCACGGCGTCGCCGCGCCGGTTGCGGTGTTCGAGCACGGGCGGATGCTTGTCCGCGCGCGACGCCCATGCGTCGAGATCGCCCGACACGCGCGCGCCGAGCGCGTGCAGCTGCGGTTCGAGTTCCGCGTAGCGCGCGTCACCGAGATGCAGTTTCAGCAACGCGCCGAGATCGGGATCGGCCGTGAAGAAATTGATGCCCCGGCTGTCGGGGATGTTGTTGGCCGCGCCGGTGTCCGGCGTGCGAGCGGTGTCGTTCATGCATGCGTCTCCATGGTGGCCCGGCTGGCGGCCGGCGCCCGCGCGGCGCCGGCGCGGCCGGCTGATGCCAGGCGTTCAGCAGAGCGTAGGCGCGCGATCGATAAGCGTCCAATACAGGATTTATCCGGTACGATAGACGACGCTTATCGATGCCGATGCGGGAAGGAGACAGCATGGAACTGAGGCAGTTGCGCTACTTCGTGGCGGTCGCCGAGGAACTGCATTTCGGGCGCGCGGCGAAGCGCCTGTTCATCTCGCAGCCGGCGTTGAGCTTCGACATCCGCAAGTTCGAGGACGCGCTCGGCGTGCAGCTCTTTTCGCGCACCAACAAGACGGTCGCGCTGACCAACGCGGGCGCGGTGCTGCTCGGCGAAGCGCGCCGGCTGCTGCTGCAGGCGGCCGAGGCCGAGCGGCTCACGGTGCGCTCGGCGTCCGGCCTCGCGGGCCGGCTGCGGATCGGCTTCGTCCATTCGATGCTGTATCGCGGGCTGCCCGATGCGGTGCGACGCTTCGAGGCCGATTACCCGGGCGTCGAGATCGTGCTGAGCGAGATGAACACGCAGGCGCAGGTGCAGGCGATCCAGCGCGGCCAGATCGATCTCGGCTACGCGGACTGGGGGCACTGCCCGCCCGAGGTCGAATCGGCGCCCGTCTACGCGGAACCGTTCGTCTGCTGCCTGCCGGCCGCGCATCCGCTAGCGCGGCGCCGTCAGGTCGCGCTCGCCACGCTGGCCGAGGAACCGTTCATCCTGTTTCCGCGCGACGCGGCGCCGCACTATCACGACCTGATCATCGCGCAATGCGTGAACGCGGGATTCAGCCCGCTGATCCGTCACGAGGCGCGGCTGTGGCAGACGATCCTGTCGATGATCGAGTTCGGCATGGGCATCGCGCTGGTGCCGCGCGTGCTGCAGCAGGTGAAGAGCGACCGGCTCGCGTTCCGGCCGCTGAAGGATGCGTCGCTCGAATCGCGCACGCTCGAACTGAAGCGCAGCGGCACCGCCGAACCGGTCGCACTGCGCTTCGCCGACTACGTGCGCGCATCGATCGACGCGCTGCCCGCGCTCGCGGGCTGAGCCGGCGCGCCGGCATTTCGCGCCGGCACTTCCCCGTTACTTCGCTTCCGGCTGCAGCGCCGGCTGCGCGCGCCGGTACCACACCGCGTACACGACGGACAGCGCGACCAGGAACGGAATGCCGAAGATCAGCGTCATGTGGAATTCGGCCGTGAAGTAGGTCGTCACCATCACCGCGAGCATCAGCGCCGCGCCGAGCAGCGTCAGCAGCGGAAAGCCGCGCATCCGGAACGCGGGCGCCGGCAAACCGAGCGCCGCGCGACGCCGCCGGAAGCAGTAATGCGTGACGAAGATCATCATCCACGTGAACAGCGCGCCGAACATCGACACCGCCATCATGATCGTGAACGACGCGTCCGGGTACAGCACGCTCAGGACCGTCGCGAGCGCGATGCCGAGCGTCGACAGCAGCAGCGCGCCGAACGGCACGCCGCGCGCGTCGACCGCGCCGAGCGCCTTCGGCGCATAACCCGCGCGCGACAGGCTGAACATCATCCGCGTCGTGATGTAGAGCTGGCTGTTCATCGCGGACAGCGCGGCGATCAGCACGACGAAGTTGATCAGCCCGGCCGCGCCCGGCAGGTGGATCGCCTCCATCACCTTCACGAACGGGCTCTCGTCGCGCCCCGCCGCCGTCCACGGCACGATCGCGAGCATCAGCGCGAGCGTGACGAGGTAGAACAGCACGAGCCGCACGATCGTCGAGCGGAACGCGCGCGTCACCGCGCGCTCGGGATCCTCCGCCTCGCCCGCCGCGACCGCGATCATCTCGATGCTCAGGTAGCTGAAGATCGACACGATCACCGCGACCCACATCCCCCACATGCCCTTCGGGAAAAAGCCGCCGTGCCCGGTGTAATGGTGGAAGCCCGCGCGGGCCGCACCGTCGCCGACCAGTGCCGGATTGCCGAACACGACGTACGCGCCGAGCACGATGAAGCCGACGATCGCCGCGATCTTCACGACCGAGAAGCCGTATTCGACCGCGCCGAACACGTCGACGCTGCGCGCGTTGACGAACACGAGCAGCGCCGAGAAGCCGACGATCCACAGCCAGCCCGGCACGCCCGGGAACCAGTACTTCATGTACAGCGCGATCGCGGTGACTTCGGTGCCGACCGCGAGCACGATGCACGCCCAGTACGCATAGCGCACGAGGAACCCGGCCCACGGGCTCACGTAATGTTCGGCGTATGCGCCGAACGACCCGGAGGTCGGATGCGCGACCGTCATCTCCGCGAGACAGCCCATCAGCAACAGCGAGATGAACGCGCCGATCGCGTAGCTGACGAGCACGCTCGGGCCCGCGAAGCCGATCGCGAACCCGCTGCCGAGAAAGAGACCGGTGCCGATCGCACCGCCGATCGCGATCATCGCCATCTGCCGTGCGGAAAGCGTGCGGCGCAGACCCTGCTCGCGCGCCGCGATGTGCTGGAATTGCCCTTCTGGTTGCATCGAATGACCTCGTTCGAAAGCGTGTGTCCGGCCGAAACGTCGACGGCGCACGGACCGGTGCCGGACCGCACCGGCCACCGCGCGCCGCATGCTCAGAACAGGTGGCGCAAGCCGGCCGCGATGCCCGTCTGGTTGCCGCGTCCGGGCATTTCGGTGAACGCGCCGCCGGTCACCCGGTTGTAGTCGACCGTCGCGTAGACCTGCGTCGCCTTCGACAGCGCGTACTCGGCCTCGAGCACGCCCGTGTAGCGCTTTCCGCCGTTACCGGCGATGCCGTTGACGTTGCGGATGTCGTCGTAGTACGCGACGCCCGTCACCGAAACCGCCGGCGTGACCTTCACGCTCGCGCCGGTATAGAAGATCGCGTCGCGGCGCGGATTGTCGGCGAACGCACCGTAGGTCACGTCGCGGCCCGGCGCGTTCAGCAATTGCCGGTCGAGCATGCCCGTGCGGTCGATGCCGCCGAGATAGCCCGCGTACAGCGTCGCCGCGCCGAACGCATAGCGTGCGCCCGCGCCCCACGCCTGCTGCGCGCGGCTCGTCAGGTCGCGCACCTGCTGGTAGGTCGCGCCGACCATCAGCCCGCCGAGCGTGTACGACACGTGCGTGCCCCAGTACGCATTCGCGCCGAGGCTGCCCGCGACGCCGCCGAAGCCGTAGCTCGCGCCGACGTTCAGCCCGCCGAACGTGCCGTCGTAGCTGACCACGTTGCTCGCGCGGCCCTGCGTGAGAAAGTACGGCCACATGTTGGCCGTGTAGTTGCCGACCGTCAGCGGATCGAGATCGCCGAACAGGTTGAATGCCTCGGTCGCCTGCCGGCCGAGCTTCACGGTGCCCCAGTCGCTCGCCAGGCCGACATACGCGTAGCGGCCGAACAGCGCGCCGTCGAGCTGCCCGTTCTGCGGCTCGAAGCCGCTCTCGAGCCGGAAGATCGCCGTCAGGCCGCCGCCGAGCGCTTCGCTGCCCTTCAGGCCCCAGCGGCTGTTGGTGATCGCACCGTTGGTCATCTGCACGCTCGCGTCGTTCGACGCGTTCGCATGCGTCGTGTAGCGAATGCTCTGGTCGACGATGCCGTACAGCGTCACGCTGCTCTGCGCCATCGCGCCGCTCGCGGCGAGCAGGCCGGCAATCGTCGGTAGTGCGAACCTATTGATACTCTTCATCTTCGTCTCCATCCTTGTCTGAATTATCGATGTGTACTGGTTGGGGTATGTCGGTAATCGTGGGTACTGCAATCCGCGCCGAGTTGCGTGCTTTCTAGCCGCGTGCCGCCGGCAACGCCACGTATGCGACGAGTTCGACGCGCATGTCCGGGTGCGCGAAGCCCTGCACGCCCACGCACGTGCGGTTCGGGTACGGTTCGCGAAAGTGGCGCCGGTATTCGGCGTCGAATTCGGGCATCGCCTTCACGTCGGACAGGTAGACGAGCACCTGCGCGACGTCGTCCATCGTCGCGCCGGCCGCCGCGACGGCCTTCGCGAGATTGCCGAGCGTGAGGCGCGCCTGCCCCGTCATCGTGTCGCCTGCGATCGCGCCGGACGCATCGACCGGGCCGTGGCCGGTAAACATCAGCCCGCCCGCGCGGGTCGCCCACGAGAACGGCTGCGCGAGTTGCGGCAAGTCGACCGGGATCGTGTCTGCCATCGTGTCCTCCTTCGGTTCGGGATCGGCCGCTCAGGCAGCCTGGCGCGACGTGCCGCCGAGCACGTCGGCGATCGCGTACGCGACGTGCTCGACGTTCGCGTCGTTCAGGCCCGCGATGCACATGCGGCCCGAGCGCAGCAGGTAGACGCCGTGCGACGCGCGCAGCCGGTCCACGTCGGTCGCGGCGATGCCCGTATAGCTGAACATGCCGCGCTGCGTGACGAGCGCGTCGAACGCGGGCCCGGCCAAGCGCGCGTCGAGCCGCGCCTTCAGCTCGCCGCGCATGCGCTTGATGCGCGTGCGCACCTGGGCCACCTCGTCTTCCCAGCACGCACGCAGGACGTCGTCGTTCAGCACCGCCGACACGAGCTGCGCGCCGAACAGCGGCGGGCTCGAGTAGGTGCGGCGCACGCCGGCCTGCAGCTGGCTCAGCACCGTCGCCGCTTCGCCCGCGCTCGCGCAGACGATCGACAGGCCGCCGACGCGCTCGCCATACAGCGAGAAATTCTTCGAGAACGAGTTGCTGACGATCGCCGGCAGCCCGGCTTCGACGATCGCGCGCACGGCCCATGCGTCGTCGTCGAGACCATCGCCGAAGCCCTGGTACGCCATGTCGAGGAACGGAATCAGCCCGCGGCGCGCGAGCACGTCGATCACAGCGCGCCACGCGTCGCGGTCGAGGTCGAGGCCCGTCGGGTTGTGGCAGCACGGCTGCAGCAGCACGATGCTGCGCGCGGGCAGCGCGTCGAGCGCCGCGAGCATCGCGTCGACGCGCAGGTCGTTGCGCGCTGCGTCGTAGTACGGATACGTGTGCACGTCGAGGCCGGCCGCCGCGAAGATCACGCGATGGTTGTCCCACGTCGGATCGCTGATCCAGATCGCGCTGTCGGGGAAATAGCGCTTCACGAATTCGGCGCCGAGCCGCAGCGCGCCCGAGCCGCCGAGCGTCTGCAGCGTCGCGATGCGTCCTTGCGCGAGCGCCGCGCAACCGGCGCCGAACACGAGGCGCTGCACGCCCTGCCGATACGCGGCGAGCCCTTCCATCGGCAGATACGTATGCGGCGCGCCGGCTTCGCGCAGGCGCTCGGCCGCGAGGCGCGTGCTCTCCAGCACGGGGATGCGGCCCGCGTCATCGTAATAGAGGCCGATGCTGAGGTTGACCTTGTGCGGATGGGCATCCTGCTGGAACGCCTGGAACAGCGACAGGATCGGATCGCCCGGATAGGCGGGAATGTGTTCGTACATGGCGGAATGACGGTCGGGGTTGAAGGCGGCGATACGGCCGGCGGCGTGACGGCACGTCAGGCCGTGCGGTCGAGGCATGGGGCGCATGTTATCGAGGACGAAATAGAATGAGCTTCACTTTTCGATGAAGAATCCCGCCGATTGCAGTAGAGTCTGCGCCTACCATCTAAAAAATGACGGGATTCTGCGAAATGAATCTGGATCGAACCGACATGCGGATCCTCCGGCACCTCGAGCGGGACGGACGCATCAGCAATCAGGACCTCGCGAACGCGGTCGCGCTGTCGCCGTCGGCGTGCCTGCGGCGCGTGAAGCTGCTCGAGGAACGCGGCGCCATTTCCGGCTACCGCTGCACGATCGAGCCGAAGAAGGTCGGCGTCGCATTCGAGGCGCTCGTGCACGTGTCGATGCGGCCGGACGTGCCCGAATGGCACGACCGCTTCGTGGAGGCGATCCAGCAGTGGCCGGAAGTCATCGCCGCGCAGATCGTGACGGGCGGCTCGAACTACGTGCTGACGGTGCGGGCGCGCGACCTCGACCACTACTCGGACTTCGTGATCAACCGGCTGCATCGCGCGACGGGCGTGATGTCGATCAATTCGAGCATCGTGCTCGCGACGCTCAAGCGCGACGGCTCGATCCTCGATCTCGTCGAGCCGTCGACGGCCGGCTGACGCACCTTTTGCACCGGCCTGAAAAATATTTGAAGAAAGTACTTTACGAACCCGAAAAGCTCTGACATAATTTCAGCTTCTTTGGGCGGTTAGCTCAGCGGTAGAGCACTGCCTTCACACGGCAGGGGTCACTGGTTCGATCCCAGTACCGCCCACCAAAGAATTCAAGGGCCTGCGTCTCACGACGCAGGCCCTTTTCGTTTTGTGCGTCGCACTCGTAATGCACACGTCCAAGAGATAATCGCGTGATTCCGACGCGCGCCATCGGCCAGTACGTAATAATCGGTAACGAATTGGTAACGGTGTACGAATAGCGGCTGACTAGAATCGACCACCATGACGGCCGGCCGAGCGGCACCGGCTTCCCACCATCAAGAAGACGAACGGAATCCGGCACGCGCATTGCGGCTGGTTCACGCCGTCGCGACACATCATGACATTGCCGAATTCACATACCCTGTGGTTGACCGGCCTGAGTGGTGCCGGTAAATCCACGCTCTCGCGCGAGATAGCCGCGTACCTGCGCACGCACGACATTCCGGTCTGCATTCTCGACGGCGACGAACTGCGCTCGGGCGTCTCGCACGATCTCGGATTCCGGCGCGACGACCGGGCCGAAAACTGCCGACGTACCGCCGAAATCGCGAAGCTGATGAACAATCAGGGCATCATGGTGATCGTCGCGCTGATTTCCCCGTATGCAGCCGACCGGCAACTGGCGCGGGAAACCATCGGTGACGAGCGCTTCGTCGAAATCTATCTGAAGACCGATATCGAGACCTGCTCCGCGCGCGATCCGAAACGCCTGTACGCGAAGGCCATGACCGGCCAGACGCGCCAGTTCACCGGCATCTCCGATCCCTATGAGGCACCCGTCGCGCCCGATCTCGTTGTCGAGACCGGAACGATGTCCGTCTCCGCGTGTGTCGCGCGCATCATCGAGTTCGATCAACAGCGCTTCGACTACGCCTGACCGAAGCGCTGCGTTCGCTCACCTCACCCGCCCGACCCGTTCCGCGGTCGCATCGAACGCGCGCTTCGCCTTGTCGACGATCTCGTCGACCTCCCCCTCGCGAATCACGAGCGGCGGCGACAGCAGCATCCGGTCGCCGGTCGCGCGCATGATCAGGTTGCCGTTGAAGCAGAAGTCGC